>DASQHO010000074.1:0-12421 GCA_035632055.1 Allostellaceae bacterium | reverse complement strand
CATGGTTCGAGATCTCGTACGCTGGCAAGCCAGCCGCTGCGAGCGCCGCTTGTGTCGCCTCGTACAGCGCGCCGGCGGCGTCTTCGTCAGGTAACGCGAAATCACCGCGCGCGAACGACGTGGCGAAGGCGGTGCCGGCTTCGATGGTGAGCTGATAGACCGAGAGGTGGTCGCCCGCCATCGTCAGCGCCGCCGCCAATTCGCGCGCCCATGCCGCCGGCGTCTGGCCAGGGCGCGCATAGATTAGATCGAAGGAAAAGCGCGGGAAGGTCGCGCGCGCGAGTTCCACCGCCGCCTGCGCCTCGCGCACATCGTGACCGCGGCCGAGGAATTTGAGCGCCGCGTCGTCGAGCGCCTGGACGCCGAGCGAGACGCGGCCGACGCCGGCCTCGCACAGCGTCTGGAAGCGTGCCGCCTCAACCGAGGTCGGATTGGCTTCGAGCGTGATCTCGCAATCCGTGGCGCGTGACCAGTGCGTGCCGATCGCAGCGAGGATCGCGGCCACCGTTTCGGGCGCCATCAGCGATGGCGTGCCGCCGCCGAAGAAAATGGTGGTGACGGTCGCGCCCTCGGTCTGCTCCGCCCACCAAGCGAGCTCGGCGAGGAGCGCCTGGCACCAGCGCGTCTCGTCGATCCGCTCGCGCACATGGCTGTTGAAGTCGCAGTAAGGGCATTTCGACTTGCAGAACGGCCAATGGACATAGATGGCCAGCGGAGTCATGCCACGGCTCCGAAGCACGCCGCGACCAGCTTGGCGAAGGCGCGGGCGCGATGGCTTATCGCGTGCTTGGCGGCGGGCGCCATCTCGCCGAAGGTTTCCTTGCCGCCTTCGGGCACGAAGATCGGATCGTAGCCGAAGCCGTGTGTGCCGCGTGGCGGAAAGACCAGCGTGCCGCCGACCTCGCCGCGAAAGAGCTCGACATGGCCGTCGGGCCAGGCAAGCGCCAGCACCGCGACAAACATGGCACGACGGTCTCCCCTTCCGGCAAGCTCGCGTTCGACACGTGCCATCGCGGCGGCGAAATCCTTCTTCGGCCCCGCCCAGCGCGCCGAATAGATGCCGGGCGCGCCATCGAGCGCCGTGACTTCGAGTCCCGAGTCATCCGCCAATGCCGGCAGGCCGCTGGCGCGCGCGGCAGCCAGTGCCTTCAGCTCCGCATTGGTTTCGAATGTCGTGCCGGTTTCTGCCGGTTCGGCCAAACCGAGTGCCGCGGCGCCGATGGTTTCGACGCCGTATGGCCGCAGCAATTCGGCGATCTCGACCAGTTTGCCCGGATTGTGCGTCGCGATCGCCAGGCGTCCCCCGGTGATGCGCCGCGCCTCAACCAATGCCGATCGCCTCGCGCTGCAGCTTGGCGAGCTGCGCGATGCCCTGCCGCGCCAGCGCCAGCATCTCGGTGAAGCGCGCCTCGGCAAAGTGGCCCTTCTCGGCCGTCGCCTGGATCTCGACGATGCCGCCGGTGCCGGTGATGACGAAATTGGCGTCGGCTGCGGCGGTCGAATCCTCGGCGTAATCGAGATCAAGCACCGGTTCGCCGCCGGCGATGCCGCAGCTGATCGCCGCGACCGAATCGCCGAGCGGAAACGCGGTCAGCGCCGCCTGCGCCATCGGACTCTTGAGCGCGAGATAGAGCGCGACGTAGCTGCCGGTGATGGCCGCGGTGCGCGTGCCGCCGTCGGCCTGGAGCACGTCGCAATCGATGCGGATCTGGCGTTCCCCGAGCGCGTTAAGATCGGCGATGGCGCGCAGCGAGCGCCCGATCAGGCGCTGGATTTCGTGCGTGCGGCCGGTCTGGCGGCCGCGCGCCGCTTCGCGCTCGGTGCGGGTGTGAGTCGAGCGCGGCAGCATGCCGTATTCGGCGGTGATCCAGCCGCGGCCGGTGTTGCGCAGGAACGGCGGCACTTTCTCCTCGACGGTGGCGCAGCACAGGACGCGCGTGTCGCCGAACGACGCCAGGCACGAGCCTTCGGCGTATTTGGCGACATTCGGTTCGAGGCGCACCGGGCGCAACTCGGTCGGGGCGCGGCCGGAGGGGCGCGGCATGCTGGGGTCCCTTTCGCGGAGTAACGGGACGCAAGCTAATCCGCGGCGCCGCGCAGGACAAGCGCTTGGGTTGACCCAAGTGCCAGACCTCCCTAGATAATGCGCGCCGTGCCCGACACCGGAAACAGCAAGCCCGCCTCGGTCAAGTTGGCCGCCGCGGATAGTTTCGCCATCGGCGAGCTCAACGAGCGCTCGCGGGAAGTCTTCCGCATGATCGTCGAGGCCTATGTCGAGACCGGCGACCCGGTGGGCTCTCGCACTTTGGCGCGACGTGGCGCACTCGATCTGTCGCCGGCGACGATCCGCAACGTCATGGCCGATCTTGAAGAGCAAGGTTTGCTGTTCGCGCCACACACGTCGGCAGGCCGGCTGCCGACCGAAACCGGATTGCGCCTGTTCGTCAACGGACTCCTCGAGCTCGGCGGCGTCTCCGAAGAGGAACGTCGCAACATCGAGGCGCAATGCGCCGCCGCCGGCAAGAGTCTGCCACAGGCGCTCGAGCAGGCGACTGCGATGCTCGCCGGCTTGTCACGCTGCGCCGGTCTGGTCATCGCGCCCAAGACCGAACGCGCGTTGAAGCACGTCGAATTCGTGCCGTTAGCGCCCGGCCGCGCGCTCGTCGTGCTGGTGACCGAGGATGGCCTGGTCGAGAACCGCATCATCGACACGCCCTCGGGGACGCTGCCCTCGTCGATGACGGCGGCCAGCAACTATCTCAATGCGCGGCTGGTGGGCCGGACGATCGATGAATCGCGCGCCGCGATCCTCGCCGAGATTGCCCAGCGCAAGGACGAGATCGATGAACTCACCGCCAAGCTGATCGCGGCGGGGCTCGCGTCGTGGTCAGGCAGCCCGGCCGAGAGCGCGCTGATCGTCAAAGGCCAATCCAAGCTGCTCGAGGACGTGACCGCACTTGCCGATCTCGAACGACTGCGTGCCTTGTTCGAGATGCTCGAGACCAAGGAGGCGATGGTGCGCCTGCTCGATGCGACGCGCGTCGGTGAAGGCGTCCAGATCTATATCGGCGCGGCGACGCCGCTGTTCGGCGTGACCGGCTGTTCGATGATCGTCGCGCCTTACAGCAATTCGCGCGAGCAGGTGGTTGGGGCGATCGGCGTCATCGGACCGACACGACTCAATTACGCGCGCATCATTCCGATGGTCGATTACACCGCCAAGGTGATCGGCCGACTCATGGGTTGAAGGACATGAACGGCGAAGACGCATTCGACAAACCGGCCGAAGCGCAGTCTGAGGCTGCACCCGAATCGGCGCCAGCAGCCGACGCGACAGTCGCGCGGCTCGAAGCCGAATTGGTGGAGAGCAAGGATCGGCTGCTGCGCGCGCTTGCCGAGACCGAAAACCAACGCCAGCGCCATCAACGCGACCGCCAGGACGCGCAACGCTACGCCGCGTTCGAGTTCGCCCGCGAGCTGTTGAACGTGGCCGATAATCTGCGCCGCGCCATCGACGCGGTGCCGGCCGCCGATTCGACGGCGCGCGGCGTCATCGAAGGCGTCGCCGCCACCGAGCGCGAATTGCTGGCGATCTTCGAGCGCCACGGCGTCAAGCGCGTCGAGCCCAAGCTGGGCGAGCGTTTCGACCATAATGTGCACGAAGCGATGTTCGAGGTGCCGGGGGCGCCGCAACCGCCGGGCACCGTCGCCCAGGTGCTGCAGCCCGGCTACGTCATGCACGACCGCCTGTTGCGGCCGGCGCTGGTCGGGATTGCCAAGGCGGGAGCCGGTGCGCCGGCGCCCGAACGCGATACCTGAAATAATGCGGACGATCGGCGCCTAGCGCGTCGTCGCGTCCGGCAACGCGGCGGTTTGCGTCGCAGCTTGCGGCGCGTGCAGCGCGGCGACCAGCTTCGGATCGAGCTTCGCCGCCTGAGCGAAATCGGCGGCGGCAGCCTGGCGATTGCCGAGCTGTTCGAGCGCGAAGGCGCGGCCGAGATAGGCCGAGGCGTATTTCGGCGCCAGCACGATGGCGCGATCGAAATCGGCCAGCGCGGCGGCGTAATCACCGAGCAAGCCATAAGTCACGCCGCGATTGCGATAGGGAAACGGGTCGCTCGGCGCAAGAATGATGGCATTATCGTAATCTGCCTTGGCCTCGTCGAAGCGGTTCAAGGCGCGCAACGCATTGCCGCGATTGTTATAGGCAATGGCGACGTCGTTGAGACTTTCGCTGTCGTTGTTGATCACCTGCGAACAGCCCTCGATGGCGACCGCCGGCGGAACGCCGCCGATGCCATTGCACAATTGCTCCCAATCGCGCAGCTGGGCATTCGCCGAGCCGGGAACGAACAGCAGTGCCGTGGCGGCGATTGCCACCGGCATCGCAACACGCGCCAGTGTGCGCCGGCGATTGATCAAGATAACGGCCGGAATAACAAAGAAGAGAAGTGCGAGGCCGCTGGGTTCGGGTACGGGCGTCGGCGCACTGCCGGAACCGCCGCTGGCGCCGGTGCTGGGATCGTCCGGATTGTTGCCGCCGGTTCCACCGCCAGTGCCCGGATCGCTGCTGCCGGGATTGCTGAAACTATTGTCGGCCAGCATGGTGCCGCCGTTGCCACCGCCGCTCGACGGATTGACGCCGGGAAAGCCGAAGGGATTCGGGATGAACATCGGTTCGCCGTCGAACGGTGCCGGTCCGTCGGTCGCAGTGTCGTGTTCGTCGTCGCCGACGTTGAAGCCGGCGAACGAGAGCTCGACTGCGTATTCGCCGCCGCCGGAGCCATGCATGCCGCGATCGGCGGCGATGATGTTGTGGACGATGGCGCGACCGTCGCCGCCCCAGGTGCCGAGCGCGAAATAAGGGTTGCGGTCGAGGCCGCCGTTTGTGATCGAGCGTCCGTCGGAATCGCGCAGCAGCGTTTGGAAGTCGGCGACGCCGTGCGGCGGTTGGCTGAAGTTCGCCGGCGACGTGCCGTTGCTTTCGCCGGTCCAGACGCGCGCGATCGACGCGGCGTCGACCGACATGTCGCCCATTGGATCAACGATGATGCCGACATCATGCGCGGCCATAGCTTCGAAGCCGCTGACCGCGAGCGCGCCATCGACCGGTGCGGCGTACGCGGGCGCCGTCGTCGCTGCGGCGACGCTCGCAACGAGGATGGCAAGGAACTGGGCGCGATTCATGCGCCGCAAACTCTATGGGTCTCGAATTAAATCATCGTTGATTTCGACGAAAACATAATTCGAATCCATGTCAATCGTCGGTATTCTTGACAGTCAAACCCGCAAAGTGCCGTGGTCCGATCCCCATCCACGGACCTCCGGTCGCCGAAATCAGGTGCAAGCAAGCCCGCAAACGCCGGCGGCACGACTGCTGCCGGTCCGGACCGTTCAGCCGTAGCCATCAACCATCCGCGCATCGGGTTGGAATGGCGAAGGCCGCATTCGAAGATCCAATCGCGTTTGCCATCTCACGTCACGCGACGACCCACCGTTTCGTCGTCGACGGCGCATCGATGAACGAACGGCCATCACCGCACCGTATTGCTGCGGCCCAAAGGATTTCGGCGGGCCACCCCTTGAGCCGGCCACTGCGAAAACCCATGTATGAGGCCGCAAACGGCCGGGGGACAGGCTAGGCGGACGTTGCAGCAACGGCCGGCGGTCCATATATATCCCTCGGCTTTCGGGACGGCCCCCTTTAAAAACGGGGGTTCGGGCGGCGCTTCGGGCCGTGCGGACCCGCCGATGGAGAGATATATATGGCGAAGGTTATCGGCATCGACCTCGGCACGACCAATTCCTGCGTCGCCGTGATGGAAGGCAAGCAGGCCAGGGTCATCGAGAACAGCGAGGGCGCGCGCACCACCCCCTCGCAGGTAGCCTTCACGGAAAGCGGTGAGCGGCTGGTCGGCCAAGCGGCCAAGCGCCAGGCGGTGACCAATCCCGAAAACACCTTCTACGGCATCAAGCGGCTGATTGGCCGGCGCATGACCGACCCGATGGTCAAGAAGGAGATGGACCTCGTTCCCTTCAAGATCGTGCCGGGCGACAACGGCGACGCCTGGGTCGAGAGCCGCGGCAAGAAATTCGCGCCATCGCAGATCAGCGCCTTCGTCCTTCAGAAAATGAAGGAAACCGCCGAAGCCTATCTCGGCGAGAAGGTCACCGAAGCCGTCATCACCGTCCCCGCTTACTTCAACGACAGCCAACGCCAAGCCACCAAGGACGCCGGCAGGATCGCCGGCCTCGAAGTGTTGCGCATCATCAATGAGCCGACCGCCGCGGCGCTCGCCTACGGGCTCGAGCAGAAGAAGACCGGCACCATCGCAGTCTATGATTTGGGCGGCGGCACCTTCGACATTTCCGTGCTCGAGATCGGCGACGGCGTCTTTGAGGTGAAGTCGACCAACGGCGACACGTTCCTCGGCGGCGAAGATTTCGACAAACGCGTCATCGATTATCTCGCCGACGAGTTCAAGAAAGAGCAGGGCATCGACCTGCGCAACGACCGGCTCGCGCTTCAGCGCCTCAAGGAAGCGGCGGAGAAGGCGAAGATCGAGTTGTCCTCGTCGATGCAAACCGAGGTCAATCTGCCGTTCATCACCGCCGATCAGACTGGGCCAAAGCATCTCAATATCAAGCTGACGCGCGCCAAGCTCGAAGCGCTGGTTGACGATTTGATCCAGAAAACGATCGAGCCATGCCGCAACGCGCTTAAGGACGCGGGACTCAAGGCGAGCGAGATCGGCGAGGTCATCCTGGTCGGCGGCCAGACGCGTATGCCCAAGGTGATCGAGGCCGTAAAGACTTTCTTCGGCCGCGAGCCGAACCGTTCAGTCAATCCGGACGAGGTCGTGGCGGTCGGCGCGGCGATCCAGGCCGGCGTCCTCAAGGGCGAAGTCAAGGATGTGCTGCTGCTCGACGTCACGCCGCTGTCGCTCGGCATCGAGACGCTGGGCGGCGTATTCACGCGGCTCATCGACCGCAACACGACAATTCCGACCAAGAAGAGCCAGGTGTTCTCGACCGCGGAAGACAATCAAACTGCAGTGACGATCCGCGTCTTCCAGGGAGAGCGCGAGATGGCGGCAGACAACAAGCTGCTGGGTCAGTTCGACCTGGTCGGCATTCCGCCGGCGCCGCGCGGCGTGCCGCAGGTCGAGGTTACCTTCGACATTGACGCGAACGGCATTGTCTCGGTATCGGCCAAGGACAAAGCCACCGGCAAGGAACAGCAGATTCGCATCCAGGCGTCGGGCGGCCTCGGCAAGGACGACATCGACAAGATGGTGAAGGACGCCGAAGTGCACGCCGCCGACGACAAGAAACGGCGCGAGTTGGTCGAGGCGCGCAATCAGGGCGAGGCGCTCGTCCATGCCAGCGAAAAGACGCTCAAGGAGAATGCCGACAAGGTACCGGCCGACGGCAAGCAGGCGGTCGAAAGCGCAATCGCCGACCTTAAGAGCGTGCTGAGCGGCGAGGATATCGGCCAGATCCGCTCCAAGTCCGAAGCGCTGGCGCAGGCTTCAATGAAGCTCGGCGAAGCACTTTACAAAACGCAGCAGACGCCGCCGCCGGGTGGCGGTTCGGCGCCCGAAACCGGCGCAGGGGCCGGCGCGCCGGGTGGCGGCCAGCAGGCGGGCAATGAGAAGGTGGTCGACGCCGACTTCGAGGAAGTCGACGAGCAGAAGAAGCGCGGCTCCGCCTGAACGGCGCCGCGTTTTTTTCGTCGCCAGCGTGAACCCAAAAGCGTCATAACACGGCGATGGCGAAGCGGGATTTTTACGAGACACTTGGCGTGCCGCGCGGCACGTCGTCCGAGGATCTCAAAAAAGCCTTTCGCAAGCTTGCCATGCAGTATCACCCGGACCGCAATCCGGGCGACGCCAAGGCCGAGCATCGCTTCAAGGAAATCAACGAAGCCTACGACGTCCTCAAGGACGAGCAGAAACGCGCGGCCTACGACCGTTTCGGCCATGCCGCCTTCGAGAATGCCGGCGGCCGCGGCGCCAGCGATTTCGGCTTTGGCGCCGGCTTCGGCGCGGGCTTCGCCGATATCTTCGACGAGATGTTCGGCGAGTTCATGGGCGGCCGTCGCCAACAGGGCGGCGCCAATCTGCGCGGTAGCGATCTGCGCTACAATCTCGAGATCACTCTTGAGGAAGCCTTCCACGGCAAGCAGACGACGGTGCGGGTGCCGACGCTCGCCGCCTGCGACGCCTGCAAGGGCAGCGGCGCCGAGGCGGGCTCGCGGCCCATCAACTGTCCGACCTGTCATGGCCAGGGCCGCGTGCGCGCGCAGCAGGGCTTCTTCACGATCGAGCGCACCTGTCCAGCCTGCCACGGCGCCGGCCGCGTCATCGAGAATCCGTGCCGGCAATGCGGCGGTCAGGGCCGCATCCAACGCGAGCGCGCGCTGTCGGTGTCGATTCCGGCTGGCGTCGAGGATGGCACACGCATCCGGCTCGCGGGCGAAGGCGAAGCCGGCGTCCGCGGCGGCGGCGCGGGCGATCTCTACATCTTCCTGTCGATCAAGCCGCACCGCTTGTTCCGCCGCGACGGCAACCACATCCATGTGCACGTGCCGGTGTCACTGACGACGGCAGCCTTGGGCGGTGCGCTCGAAGTGCCGACCATCGACGGCAGCCGCGCCCGCGTGACGATTCCTGCCGGCACGCAGAACGGCCACCAGCTCCGCCTCAAGAGCAAAGGCATGTCGACCCTGCGTTCGACGGCACGCGGCGATATGTATGTCGAGGTGCGGGTCGAGACGCCGGTGCATCTATCGAAGCGTCAGCAAGAGCTGCTCAAGGAATTCGAGGCGGCCGGCGACGCGCGCAAGACCCAGCCCGAAGCCGAAAGCTTCTTCGCCAAGGTCAAAGAGTTCTTCGGCGACCTGACCGATTAGCGCCGCGCTGCTATAGTTCTACGGGGACTCGCGGGGAAGCCGGTGGTCAAGCTCGCGTTCTGGGACACGGTCAACGGCGCCTACCGCTTTGTCGCCAACCATCCATTGATGGTTCTGCGCACCGGCTGGTTTTATCTCGTTCTCACTGCGCTCGACGTCGCACTGCGCCGTGGACCGGCCTTGACGCCGATGATGCGCGCGGCATCCTTCGCCGTCGCAATCCTGCTGATCGGCGCCGGCGTCGCCTGGCACGTCGCCCTCGTGCGCGCGATCCTGCTCGACGAGAATTCATGGGCAGCGGCGTTGCAATTCCGCCGCCGCCACTGGCGTCTGCTTGGCGTCGGCGTGCTGGTGTTTCTGATGCTACTGCCGATCATCGCGGTCGCCGCGATTTCCGGATTTTTGGCGTTCCACCTCGGCGGGCCTGCAGGGATGGCGGTTTTCGTGATCGCGGCCATCGTCATCGGCGTGATTCTCGTCGCGCTGGCGTGCCGGCTATACCTATTGGGCCCGGCGATCGCGACCGACGATCCCGCCAAAGCCATCCGCGCCGCCTGGCATCGTGGCCGCGGCAACACTTGGCGACTGTTCTTCGGCGACGTGTTGATCATCGTGCCCGTCGTGCTGGTTGCCGGTCTGGTTGGCGGCGGCGGCGGACTGTTTGTTTTCGTTGCGACTCACGGCGACCTGTCGTTCGGTGACTGGCTTGCGCAATTGAGTTTTAACAGCCGCCTCGCACTCGGCCTGGCGCAAGGCGTCGTCCAGCTGGTGGCGAGCGCATTTAACGTCACGTTCTATGCCTTCGCCTACCGGCAGCTGTCGGCGAACTGGAGGCCGCCGCCTGCGCTCGCGGCATTGCAGCTCGACACTTGACGCGGGTCGACGGCCGTATGCGATTCGGCTAAACCGGTTGCCCCGTCAACCGCCCGAGCCGCGCGCCCGTGTCCCGAAAGCTGCTACTACCGCTTGCGATCCTGTGGCTCGCCGGCATGGGCCTGCGCCTAACGGTCCTGGCGGTGCCGCCGGTGATTCCGCTGATCCATGCCGACCTGCACATGAGCGAGACCGAAGTCGGCACGCTCGGTTCGCTGCCGTCGCTACTGTTCGCCTTCGCCGCGGTGCCCGGCTCGCTGCTGATCGCACGCACCGGCGCGGTACCGACGCTGATCGCCGGTCTCGTGCTCACCGCGCTCGCTTCGGCGGCGCGCGGCATCGCCGACAGCGTCGCGACGCTCTATCTCGCGACCATCGCCATGAGTGCCGGTGTCGCCATCATGCAGCCGGCCCTGCCGCCACTGGTGCGCGCCTGGTGCCCCGACCGTGTCGGCTTCGGCACCGCGGTCTACACCAATGGACTGCTGATCGGCGAGACCCTGCCGGTCGCCTTCACCCTGCCATTCGTGCTGCCCCTGGTCGGCAGCTGGCGCTGGAGCTTCGTCGTCTGGAGCGTGCCGGTGCTGTTGACCGGCTTGCTTGTGCTCGTGTTGGCGCCGCGCGACGCGCATCCGCGCCTGGGCCCGCGCCGCCGTTGGTGGCCCGACTGGAAGAATCCGTTGGTGTGGCGGCTTGCCTTCATGATGGGCGGCGTCAACACCGCCTATTTTGCCACCAACACGTTCCTACCCGACTACCTGCACGCCACCGGCAGCGGAAACTGGATCAGCGCGGCGCTGACTTCGCTCAATTTCTGCCAGCTGCCGCTGTCGTTCGCGATGCTGGTGCTGGCTGAGAAGCTAGTGCGGCGACGCGCCGCCTATGTCGTGCTGGCGGCGCTGGTGCTGGCAAGCGCAGCGGGCCTCGCCTTCATGTCCGGTGTTTGGATCGTGGTGTGGTCGGGCGTCCTCGGCGGCGCGTGTTCGGCGATGCTGGTGCTCTTGCTGGCGCTGCCGCCGCTGCTAGCGCGGCCAGAGGACGTCCATCGCGTCATCGCCGCGATGTTTACCATTTCGTATCCGACGGCCGTGGTGCTTCCGATCCTCGCCGGCTTTGCCTGGGACGCGAGTGGCTGGCCGGGCTTCGCCTTCGTGCCGGCGGCAATCGCGGCGATGGCGATCATCGTCCTGGCGCCGACGATCGACTTCTACCGCAGCGCGGCGTAGGCCGCGTTACTCGGCGGCGACCGTCGGATTCTGCGCCGGTTCCTCGGTGAGCGCGGCGAGCAACCCCTCGCGGATGTTCTTGAGTCGCGTCTCGTCCTCGATCTTGTGACCGAAAAGATCCTTCACGTAGAAGACGTCGACTACTTTCTCGCCGTAGGTCGAAATTTTGGCGCTCGAGATCTGCAGGTTGAGCGCGGTCAAGGCGCGCGTCACCTGGAACAAAAGACCGGGCCGGTCGCGGCCGTTGACTTCGATGACGGTATGCGTGCGGCTTGCGTTATTGTTGATGATGACGCGCGGCGGCACCGCCAGCGTGCGCGTCAGCGTCGGAATCGGCTGCGGCCGCGCGAGTTCCACATGCGCCTTGATCGCGCCCGACAGCACGCCTTCGAGCGTGGCCGACAGCCGCACGAGGCGCTCTGGCTGGTCGAAAGCGCCGCGGGCCTGGTCCTGCACCGTGAAGGTGTCGAGCGCCATTCCGTTCTGCATGGTCAGGATCTTGGCGTCGACGATATTGGCGCCAGCGATCGCCAATGCGCCGGCGATGCGCGAGAACAGGCCAGCATGGTCGGCGGTATAGAGCGTCACTTCGGTGACGGCGCGGTCGGGATCGACGCGCGTTTCGACCGTGAGCAGCTTGCCGCTGCGTTCAGCGTCGCGAATGAGGCGCGCGTGCCGCGCCATGATCTCGGGTTCAAACGACAGCCAGTAGAACGGATAGCCTTTCGCGATGAAGCTCTCGGTCTCTCCGGGCGCAAAATCGGCGAGCAGCTGTTTCACCGCCGCCTGTGCCGCGGCGATGCGTTGACTACGAGCCTCTTCGACCAGGCCGCCTGTCATCAGTTCGGCGGCGCGATGAAAAAGCTCGCGCAGCAACGTCGCCTTCCAGCCGTTCCAGACTTTAGGCCCGACGGCGCGGATGTCGACCACGGTCAAGATCAGCAGCAGCTTCAGCCGTTCGGGTGACTGTACGCGGGCGACGAAGTCCGAGATCGTCTGCGGATCATCGACGTCGAGCTTGAAGGCGGTCGCGCTCATCAGCAGATGCCAGCGCACCAGCCAGGCGACGGTTTCGGTCTCCTCGGCCGACAGGCCAAGCCGCGGACCGAGCTTCTGCGCCACCTCCTCGCCCAGGATCGAATGATCGCCGCCGCGGCCCTTGGCGATGTCGTGGCACAACACCGCGAGATAGAGCGCGCGGCGCGAGCCGGCGTCGATCGTCGGCATCAGCGAGGTCGTCAACGGCAGCTCGTCCACGAGCATGCCTTTCTCGAGCTTCGACAGGATGCCGATGGCGAAGATGGTGTGCTCGTCAACGGTGTAGATGTGATACATGTCGTATTGCATCTGCGCCACGACGCGGCCGAAATCCGGCACGAAGCGGCCGAAGACGCCGGCCTCGTTGAGC
>DASQHO010000073.1:0-3488 GCA_035632055.1 Allostellaceae bacterium | reverse complement strand
TCGCGGAAGCCGCCGGCCGAGAACTTGATGACCTCGGACTTGAGTGTGTCCTCGAGATCGGTGGCGGTGCCGACGATGGTGTAGGCGATGAGATGCGGCAGGTGCGAGGTGATGGCCAGCACCATGTCGTGGTGCGCCGGGTCCATCGTCGTCACCTTCATGCCGGCGCTTTCCCATAGCGCCTTGACGCGCGCCACCGCCTTGGCGTCGGTGCCGGCGACCGGCGTCAGGATGCACCAGCGGTCGCGGAACAGCTCGGCGAAGCCCGATTCCGGACCGGAAAACTCGGTGCCGGCGACCGGATGGCCGGGCACCAGATGCACGCCCGAGGGCAGCAGCGGCCGCAGCTCGCGCACCACTGCCTGCTTGACCGAACCGACATCGGTGACGATGGCACCAGGCTTCAGCACATCGCCGATGCGCTTGCCGATCTCGGCATAGGCCGAGAGATGCGCGGCGATGACGACGAGGTCGGCGCCCTTCACCGCCTCGGCCGGATCGCGCGTGACGCGGTCGGCGAGCTTGAGCTCCGTCACCTTGTCGAGTGTCGCCTGGGTGCGGGCGCAGGCGACGATCTCGCCGGCGAGCTTGTCGCGGATCATGACGCGCGCCAGCGACGAGCCGATGAGGCCGATGCCGATGAAGGCGACGCGATCGAACAGCTTGCTCATGACTTCCCCAGGAACGCGGCGACGGCGTCGACGACGGCGCGCATCTCGATTTCGGTGCCGATGGTGATGCGCAGATATTCGGGCAGGTGATAGACGCCGACCTTGCGCACGAGGATGCCGCGCTGGCGCAGGAAATCCCACGCCGCGGCGGCGTCCTTGGGCGCGGCCGGAAAGCGCGCCAGCACGAAATTGGCGACGGCGGGTACGATCTCGAGGCCGAGCGCGGCGAGCTCGCGCGCCAGCCACGGCCGCCAGATGTCGTTGTGGGTGCGCGCCTTGTCCACCGACGCGACGTCGTCGAGCGCGGCGATGCCGGCGGCGATCGCCGCCGAGCTGACGTTGAACGGATTGCGCACGCGGTTGAGCACGTCGATCACCGCCGGGCTCGCGGTGCACCAGCCGAGGCGCAGGCCGCCGAGGGCGTAGATCTTGGAGAAGGTGCGCGTCATCACCACGTTGGGCGCCGACGTCGCCAGCGCCAAGCCGGGATCGTAATCGTTGCGCACGACGTATTCGGCGTAGGCGGAATCGACCACCAGCAGCACCGACGACGGCAATCCCGCGTGCAGCCGCGCCAGCTCGTCGCGCGGAATGAACGTGCCGGTCGGATTGTTGGGGTTGGCGATGAAGACGAGCTTGGTCTTCTTCGTCACCCGCGCCAGCGTCGCGTCCACGTCGAAGGTGAGATTTTTCTCGGGCACGGCGACAGGCGTCGCGCCCGCGGTCTGCGCCGCGATCGGATAGATGGCGAAGCCGTGGCGGCCGTACAGCACCTCGTCGCCGGGACCGGCATAGGCCGCGGCGAGCAAATGGATGAGATCGTCCGACCCGGCGCCGCAGACGATGCGCGCCGGATCGAGACCGTGATGGCGCGCCAGCGCTTCGCGCATCGCCGTGGCGTGACCGTCGGGATAACGGAAGATGTCGTCCGCGGCCGCCTTATAAGCGGCGACTGCCGCCGGGCTCGGGCCGAGCGCGCTTTCGTTCGACGCCAGGCGGATCGGCTTGGCCATGCCGGGAATGCGGCCTTCGCCGCCCTGATAAGCGGCAATGTCGAGGATGCCGGGACGCGGCGTCGGCGCAGCAGCCACGATGCTCACCGGTCCGAGGCGCGCGCAGCTTCGCCGGCGAGCAACGGCTTGGCGTAGGAGCCGATCGCCGCGACGTGGACGAGCTGCTTGCCGAGGCCGGACGTCAGCTTGGCGAGACGCGGATCGTCGGCGGCCAGCGGCGCGTCGACGTCGATCAGCGCCAGCGAGGAATCATTGCCGCGTACCAGCTGCAGCACGGCGGCGGCGACATCGCCGTGGGAAAGCGCGCCGAGCAGACTGGCGCGGCTCGCTTCGCCGCCCATCTCGAGCACGAACAGCGTGCGATCGCCGACGCCGTTGGCAGCGCGGCCGATGACGAAAGCGTCGTGCACGCCGCGGGCGTTGCCGCGGCCGGCGAACGGCAGGCGGGCGTTGATGCGCGTACCGTCGACGGCGCCGGCCAGCGCGCGCCACCACGGCTCGTCGCTGTCGCCGGCGGGCACGGCGAGGACGCCGGAAGCGTGGCGCATCTCGGCAAGCGCGCGCAGCACTTCATTCGGCGAGCGATAGGCGGTCATCGGCACCTGGCTGCCGTAATGGTCGCGCGCCAGATCCCAGATGCCGGGATCATTGTCCGGCGCCGCGACGGCGACCGAGAATTGCGCCTGCGTCATGATCGCCGCACCCATGAGCTCGCGCCAAAGCCGCACCAGAGCGCCGATCGGGAATTTGCCGCCGTGGCGTCCTCCGAGGCGGCGCAGAATCTCGGCCTCGCGCTGCGGCACCTCGACGCGGGCATGCTCTTCCTGCTTGGCGGCGCCGACCTCAGCGACCAAATCCGCACGGCGCATCAGCAAGCTGTGCAGCTTGTCGTCGATCTCGTCGATCTGCCGACGCAGGGTTTTGAGCGAGCGCGGTGGCTGGACCATGGCGGTTTACGGTGCGATGCGGGCGTCTTTGATAGTTCCAAAGCGGGCGCGAAAGCAAAGAAAACATTGACATATCGGGTGCCCGTTACCTAGCTAACGCTCAGGATTATTTGGATTTTCAGGCTTTGCCATCGATGACCAAGCCGGTCGCCGCCCCGTCCCGCGATGCCCGCGCCAACCGGCCGGGCTACGTGCTGAACGTCAGCACGACGCTGGCGCTCGACTCGGGAGTCGAGCTGGCGCCCTACACCATTGCGTACCAGACCTACGGCAAGCTCAACGCCGACAAGTCGAACGCGATTCTGGTCTGCCATGCGCTGACCGGCGACCAGTATGTCGCCGAGCCGCATCCGGTGACCGGCAAGCCCGGCTGGTGGGATACGCTCGCCGGGCCGGGCAAGGTGCTCGACACCGACCGCTATTTCCTGATCGGCGTCAACGTGCTCGGCGGCTGCATGGGCTCGACCGGACCGGCCGACATCGACCCCAAGACCGGCAAGCCGTGGGGCCTGTCGTTTCCCGTCATCACCATCGGCGACATGGTGCGGGCGCAAAAGCAGCTCATCGACCATCTCGGCATCGACAAGCTGTTCTGCGTCACCGGCGGCTCGATGGGCGGCATGCAGGTACTGCAATGGGCGGCGGCCTATCCCGAGCGCGTGTTCTCGGCGGTGCCGATTGCAACGGCCGCGCGGCATTCGGCGCAGAACATCGCCTTCCACGAAGTCGGCCGCCAAGCGATCATGGCCGATCCCGAATGGTGCGGCGGCGCCTATCAGCAACAGAACCGCAATCCGGCGCGCGGCCTCGCGGTCGCGCGCATGGCGGCGCACATCACCTATCTGTCGGAGGCGGCG
>DASQHO010000072.1:0-2319 GCA_035632055.1 Allostellaceae bacterium | reverse complement strand
ACATGGAAAACGACACTATGACGATCGGCACCGTAAAATGGTTCAACCCCCAAAAGGGCTTCGGCTTCATTCAGCCGGAAGACGGCTCGAAGGACGTGTTCGTCCACATCTCGGCCGTCGAGCGCTCGGGAATGGCCAGTCTGCGTGAAGGCCAGAAGGTCAGCTTCGACCTGGAGGCCGACCAACGCAGTGGCAAGAGCTCGGCGACCAATCTGAAAGCGGTTTGACGGGGAACGGGGCGGCTTCGGCCGCCCCGTCTCGTCGCGGAGCAAGCGCATGACGAAAGAAGGCCTGATCGAGTTCGACGGCGTCATCACCGAGGTGCTGCCCGACGCGCGGTTTCGCGTGAAGCTCGACAACGACCACGAGACGCTTGCCTATACCGCCGGCCGCATGAAGAAGGCGCGTATCCGGGTGCTCACCGGGGACCGCGTCACCGTCGAGATGACGCCCTACGATCTCACCAAAGGCCGCATCATCTTCCGCCACAAGGACGAGCGCGCCGCGCCGGCCAACCCGAACGCGCGCCGGCAGCAATTCCGCCGGCGTTAGGCGGCCTCGCTCGGCAGACCGGCAAACCGGCCTGCGCCGAGTAATAAACTCAAAAAGCCTGTATGGTTAGACCGCGGCTTGGACCGCGGGAGGGCCGTCATGTCGATCACGGATGCAAGCAGCGTACTGCGCGCGCACTGGGTCGCCTATTTGATCGAGGGCATCGTGCTGGTGATCCTCGGCGCGGCGGCGATCATCGTGCCGCCCTTGGCCACGTTCGTGGTGGCGATCTTCCTGGGCTGGCTTTTTCTCATCAGCGGAATCCTCGGCCTGATCACGACGTTCTGGATGAAACACGCACCGGGATTCTGGTGGTCGCTGCTCTCGGCCGCGCTCGCGATCGCGGTCGGATTGCTCTTGGTCGGCCGGCCGGCCAGCGGCGCGATTTCGCTGACGCTGTTGTTGATCGTGTTCTTCGTCATCGAGGGCATCTTCTCGATCATGTTTGCGCTCGAACACAAGCGCGCTTTGTCGGGACGATGGGGCTGGCTGGTGCTGAACGGCGGCATCGATCTGTTCCTGGCCGCGATCATCTTCGCCGGACTGCCCGGCACTGCGGCGTGGGCGCTCGGTCTGCTGGTCGGCATCGATCTGGTGTTCGGCGGAATGGCGCTGATCACGATGTCGCTCCACGCGCGTGGAAGCGCGCCAGCCTAGGCGGGCGACGGCGGGCCGGTTCGCAAATACGCGCCGCCAGCAATTCCGCCGGCGTTAAGCCTCACACCGCCGTCTCGGGCGTTGGGACGTAAGGGAAGCCACGGAAGCGCGCGGTGTTGGCGAACTTGGGACAGCCGTTCGCGTCCAGCGTCTTGTCGCAGCCGGGATAGATCTGGAACGCGTCGCCCGAAGCGGGCGCGACCGGAAACGGCGCGATCAGGCTGACCGTGCCGGGCGCGCCGCCGCTGCCCGCGATCCAGCTTTTGATGCCGCGCGACAATCCCACATTGGCGCCGCCGGTGAACGAAATCTTGCCCTGGTCGAACCAGCCGGTCGCTTGCGTCAGCGACGCGAGCACGGCGCTGGCGCTCGAGCCCGATGCCGCCGCGCCGCCGACGGCGTAGCTGGCCAGGTTCACGCCGCACGACGCATCGCCCAGCATGTTGACGCAGCCAGCCTGCCACAAATTGCGCGGCAGATTGAGGTTCAGCAGCTCCAGGTGCGAGTTGACGGTGAAGGTGGCAAGCGACCGGCCGCAATCGATCTCGGCGACGCGGCCGGCGAACATGATGACCGTGCCGGCGGAGGTGTCGCCGTATTGCGGCATGAAGGCGCGCTCGAGCGTGAGCTCGGCGCCGTCGAAGAGGCCGGCGAGCAGCGCCGCGAGGAACGGCGACCCCAGCACGGACGCCGCGCCGGGCAGGACATCGAAGACGAGCTGATCGACTTCGACGCCGACCTTCCAGTGGCATTTGGCCTTGTTGTCCTTGCGGTCGAAATACGGGCCGATTGCACCGCCAGCGGGATATGTCCAACCGTTGGCGGTGATGTCGCGATCGCCGGCGCAGTAGCGGAGATTGCCGCCGCCGACCAGCGCGAAGGTGTAGAGATCGGCGGCGTAGAACTGACGCGTCGCGAGCAGCGATTTGAGCGCGGACGATGCGGGCTTCATGGGTCTTCAGTTGTCATGGATCGGCGCGCAGGAAATCGAACGTCAGCGTCCACTGCCACGCGGGATAGGACCAATCGGCGAGGCGCGTCTCCTTGCCGGAGATCGCCTGCTGCGCGCGCGTCTTCCAGACGGGCGCGCGCTTTACCGACCAGCCGAGG
>DASQHO010000071.1:0-23373 GCA_035632055.1 Allostellaceae bacterium | reverse complement strand
CCACGGCGTGCAGTGATAGGACTGGTTGCCGGCGAGGAAGTCGAGGAACAGGCCTGACTGGCTGAACGACCATTTGGTGCCGTTCTTGGCGCGGAAGATGCCGCGGAACAGTTCCTTGGTCTTGCGCCGGTTGAGGAAGTGCGCCTGGTCGGGCGCGCGCTCGTAGGCATAGCCCGGCGACACGGTGATGCCGTCGAGGCCGGCTTCCATCATCGTGTCGAAGAAGCGCGCGACGCGCTCGGGCTGCGTGCCGTCGAACAGCGTGCAGTTGATGTTGACGCGGAAGCCACGCGACTTGGCGAGCTTGATCGCCGCCGCCGCCTTCTCGTAGACGCCTTCCTCGCATACCGAGTGGTCGTGCATCTCCTTGTCGCCGTCGAGATGGATCGACCAGACGAAGAACGGATTCGGCTTGAAGCGGTCGATCTTCTTCTCGAGCAGCAGCGCGTTCGTGCACAGATAGACGAACTTCTTGCGCGCGATAATGCCTTCGACGATCTGCTCGATCTCGCGGTGGAGCAGGGGCTCGCCGCCGGCGATCGATACGACCGGCGCGCCGCATTCGTCGACGGCTTCGAGACATTCGGCGACCGACAGGCGCTGGTTCAGGATCTTGTCGGGATAATCGATCTTGCCGCAGCCGGCGCAGGCGAGGTTGCAGCGGAACAGCGGCTCAAGCATCAACACCAGCGGATAGCGCTCGACGCCGGTCAGGCGCTGCTTCATCACGTAAGCGCCGACGCGGATCATTTGATGGATCGGAACGGACACGGATTCGACCTCTCTATCTTTTCGTTCGGAGCGCTCAGCCGGCGGTTTCGGCGAGCTCAGGGGGCATGCGGAAGCGCACGTTCTCGGTGATGCCGGGCAGCTTCTCGCACTCGACGTCGCTCAGCTGCTTGAGCCGCGCGATCAGATTCTGCACCAGCTCTTCGGGCGCCGACGCGCCGGCGGTGATGCCGACGGCCTTCGCGCCCTTGACCCATGCCGGGTCGAGCGCATCGGCGTCGGCGACCAGGTAGGCCTTGACGCCCTGTTCGGCGGCAATTTCGCGGAGCCGGTTGGAATTCGAGCTGTTGGCGGCGCCCACGACTAGAACAACGTCCACCTGCTGTGCCAGTTCCCGGACGGCGCGCTGACGGTTCTGCGTCGCGTAGCAAATGTCCTTGGTATCAGGCCCGACGATGTCGGGGAAGCGCTGGCGCAGCGCGTCAATCACCGCCCTGGTATCATCGACCGACAGCGTCGTCTGCGTGATGAAGGCGAGCTTGTGCGGATTGCTGACCTTGAGGCCGGCGACTTCTTCGGCCCGCGAGATCAGATGCACCTTGCCGTTGATTCGGCCCATCGTGCCTTCAATCTCGGGATGGCCAGCGTGGCCGACGAGCACGATCTCGCGGCCTTGCGCGGCATAGCGCTGGCCTTCGCTGTGGACTTTGGAAACCAGCGGGCAGGTGGCGTCGATCACCGGCAGGGTACGGCTGGCCGCCGCGTCCTCGACGGCGCTCGAGACGCCGTGGGCGCTGAAGATGGTGACGCTGCCGGGCGGAATCTCGTCGAGCTCGTCGACGAAATGCGCGCCCTTGGCGCGAAGCCGCTCGACCACATGCCTGTTATGCACGATCTCATGGCGCACGTAGATCGGCGGGCCATACTTTTCGAGCGCGCGCTCGACGATGTCGATGGCGCGCTCGACTCCGGCGCAAAATCCACGCGGCTGAGCCAAAACCACACGCATTCGTGTCCTCACTCTCCGGGAGACGGTCACGGCCGTCCGCCGTGTTGCGCCGCATTATACGCAGAATTCGCCACCCGACCAGGGGGCCTAACCCACGGCAAAATGAGGCCAATTCGCGTACCTGACAAGCAACTAAATTGCTTCTTGTGCCGTTCTGTGTTTAGTCTTCGCCTCAGGGCCGCGCGTCGACGCGGCCGAGGGATTCTGGCCACCACGACTCCGCGAGACCCATGAGCACGCCGCTGTTGCGCAACGACCTCACGCCTCTGCTCGACCAAGTCAACACGCCGGCCGATCTGCGCAAGCTCGACGAGAGCCAACTGCCGCAGTTCGCCGACGAGTTGCGCCGCGAGCTGGTCGATGCCGTGTCGGTCACCGGCGGCCATCTCGGCGCCGGCCTCGGCGTGGTCGAACTGACGGTGGCGCTGCACTACGTCTTCGATACGCCGAACGACCGGCTGATCTGGGACGTCGGCCATCAGGCCTATCCGCACAAGATCATCACCGGCCGGCGCGACCGTATCCGCACCTTGCGGCAGGGCGGCGGTCTCTCCGGCTTCACCCGCCGCAGCGAGAGCGAATACGATCCGTTCGGCGCCGCGCACAGCTCAACCTCGATCTCCGCCGGCCTCGGCATGGCGGTGGGCCGCGATCTGCAAGGTCGCGCCAACAACGTGATTGCCGTCATCGGCGACGGCGCGATGAGCGCCGGCATGGCCTACGAGGCGATGAACAACGCCGGCGCGATGAACTCGCGCTTGATCGTCATCCTCAACGACAACGACATGTCGATCGCGCCGCCGGTCGGCGCGATGAGCGCCTATCTGTCGCGCCTGCTGTCGTCCAAGCCCTATCGCAGCCTGCGCCAACTCGGCGCCGCCATGGCCAAGCGCTTCCCGCGCGGCCTCGCCAAGGCGGCGCGGCGCGCCGACGAATACGCCCGCGGCATGGTCACCGGCGGCACCTTGTTCGAGGAGCTCGGCTTCTTCTATGTCGGACCGATCGATGGCCATAACCTCGACCATCTGCTGCCGGTCCTGAAGAACCTGCGCGACAGCGAAAACGAAGGCCCGGTCCTGGTTCATGTCGTGACGCAAAAGGGCCACGGCTACGGACCGGCCGAAGCCGCTGCCGACAAGTATCACGGCGTGGTCAAGTTCGATGTCGCCACCGGCGCCCAGGTCAAGGGCAAGGCGGCGGCGCCGTCCTACACCGCAGTCTACGCCAAGGCGCTGATCGCCGAGGCCGAGCGCGACGAGCGCATTGTCGCCATCACCGCCGCGATGCCGTCGGGCACCGGCCTCGACAAGTTCGCCGAGCGCTTCCCGAACCGCGCATTCGACGTCGGCATCGCCGAGCAGCACGCCGTCACCTTCGCCGCCGGCATGGCCTGCGAAGGCTTGAAGCCGTTCGCCACGATTTATTCGACCTTCCTGCAGCGCGCCTACGACCAGGTGGTGCACGACGTCGCCATCCAGAAGCTGCCGGTGCGTTTTGCTCTGGACCGCGCCGGTCTCGTCGGCGCCGACGGCGCGACACACGCCGGCTCGTTCGACCTCGCCTATCTCGGCTGCCTGCCGCACTTTGTCATCATGGCGCCGGCCGACGAGGCCGAGCTCGTCCACATGGTGGCGACCGCGGCGGCGATTGATGACGCGCCTTCGGCGCTGCGCTATCCGCGCGGCGAAGGCATGGGTGTCGCGCTGCCAGCAAAGGGGGAAGTCCTTCCGATCGGCAAGGGCCGCATTCTGCGCGAGGGCAATTCGATCGCCATTCTGAGTCTCGGCACCCGCCTGCAAGAGGCGCTCAAGGCGGCCGACGAGCTCGGCCATCTGGGATTGTCGACGACGGTGGCCGATGCGCGCTTCGCCAAGCCGCTCGACACGAACTTGATCGAACGCCTGGCGCGCGAGCATGAAGTCCTGATCACCGTCGAGGAAGCCGCCATCGGCGGTTTCGGCAGCCACGTGCTGCATCACTTGGCGCATGCGGGCCTGCTCGACCAGGGTCTCAAGGTGCGGCCGCTGGTGTTGCCCGACCGTTTCATCGACCATGAGTCGCCGGTGAAGCAGTACGACGAAGCCGGTCTCAATGCGCGCCACATCAAGCACGCCGCTCTGGTCGCGCTCGGCCGCGCGGAGATCGAGCGCTCGGCGCGCGCCTGACCCGGCGCGCCGCGGGCGCGCTCATCCTCATGACCGAAAAGCGACGCCTCGATCAACTGCTGGTCGAGCGCGGTCTGGCGCCGACCCGCGCCAAGGCACAGGCGCTGATCCTTGCCGGCACGGTGTTCAGCGGCGAACGCCGCCTCGACAAGCCGGGCACCACCTTTGCCGCCGACGCACCGCTCGAGGTCCGCGGCAAGGACCATCCCTGGGTTTCGCGCGGCGGCGTTAAGTTGGCGCACGGTCTCGACCAATTCCGCATCGATCCGCGCGGTCTCGTCGCGCTCGATATCGGCGCTTCGACCGGTGGGTTTACCGACGTGCTGCTGCAGCGTGGCGCCGCGCGCGTCTACGCCGTCGACGTCGGCTTCGGCCAGTTCGCGTGGTCGTTGCGCAACGATCCGCGCGTGGTGCTGCTCGAACGCGTCAATGCCCGCCATCTGACATCGGCCCAGGTGCCCGAGCCGGTCGATCTGGTCGTCTGCGACGCCAGCTTCATCGGCCTCGAAACCGTGTTGCTGGCGCCGCTGGCGCTCGCCAAGCCGCGCGCGAATCTTGTGGCGCTGATCAAGCCGCAATTCGAGGTTGGCCCGGCGCGTGTCGGCAAGGGCGGCGTGGTGCGCGATCCGGCCTTGCACCGCGAGGTCTGCGACCGCATCGCCGGATGGCTTGCGGCCCAGGGCTGGCGCGTTCTCGGCGTGACGCAAAGTCCCATCACTGGCCCCGAGGGTAATATCGAATTTCTGATCGGTGCGGTGCGTGACTGAAGTGGAATTGACCATCGACAGCGTCGGCGTGCGTGGCGACGGCGTCGCGCATCATGACGGCAAGCCGGTTTATGTCCCGTTCACCGCGCCAGGCGACCGCGTGCGCGTGCGTTTGTCGGGCGGGAAGGGTGAGCAACGCGGCGACATCGTCGATCTGCTTACGGCCGGCGACCGCGCAACGCCGGTTTGTGCGCATTTCGGCAGCTGCGGCGGCTGCGCCTTGCAGCATCTCTTGGCCGAGGCCTATGCGGCGGCAAAGCTCGACTGGCTGCGCGGCGCATTGGCCCAACATGGCTTCGCCGATGTCGCGATGGCGCCCTTGCGCCGACTTGCACCTGGCACGCGCCGGCGCGCGCGTCTTGCGCTGGCGCGCAATGGCCAAACCGTCGCCGGTTTCCACGGCCGCATGAGCCACGCCATCGTCGATATGCGCGAATGCCATGTCCTGCATCCGGCGTTGGTCGCGTTGGTCGAGCCACTGCGCCGGCTGGCTGCCGAAATTCTGCCGCCACACGGCACGGCGGGCGCGGCGCTGACGCTCGGCGATGCCGGCGTCGACGTGCTGCTCGAATTGCCCAAGGCGCCGGCGCTCGATGGCCTCGAATCCTTGGCGCGTTTTGCCGCCGAGCACGATCTCGCGCGGCTGTCATGGCGCGCCGGCAAGGTCGCTGCGCCGGTGGCGCAGCGCCGGCCGGTGCGCGCAATCTTCGCCGGTGTCGCCGTCGATCTGCCGCCGGATGCGTTCTTGCAGGCGAGCGCCGAAGCCGACGCAGTGCTCGGCACGCTGGTGCTCGATGCCGTCGGCACGCCGCGCCGCATCGCCGATCTCTACGCCGGCGTCGGCACCTTCACCTTCCCGTTGGCGACACATGCGCAGGTCCACGCCGTCGAAGGCGACGCCGAAGCCGCAAAGGTGCTGGGTCAGGCGGCAGCCCGCGCCAACATCGCCGATCGCATCAGCGTCGAGCGCCGCGACTTGGCGCGGCGGCCAGTCTCGGGCGCGGAATTGGCGCGTTTCGACGCCGTCGTGTTCGATCCGCCGCGAACCGGTGCTGCGGCGCAAAGCCGCGAGCTGGCGGCGTCAGCCGTGCCGCGGATCGTCGCGGTATCGTGCAATCCGGCAACCTTTGCGCGCGACGCCCGTATCCTGGTGGACGGCGGCCACACACTGGCGCATGTCGCGCCGGTCGACTCTTTCGTCTGGTCGCCGCACCTCGAATTGGTGGCGCGCTTCGAGCGGCGTTAGCGGATTTCGATGGGTGGCATCACCAGCATGCCCGGCCGGAACGTCAGCGTTTCAATCGCGCGAATGAAATCCGACAGCGACGGCACGAGCGTCAGTGGATCCTCGCCACTGCCGGTGAGTCGGTCCAGCAGGACGCCCAGGCTGCTTTCCGGCCGCGGATAGACGCGCAGCGTGATGTCGCGCGCCGCCGGCACGCCGATCTCTGCCTTGGCCAATGCGATGGCTGTGTCATATCCGCCGAGCGAATCCACCAGCTTCTCGTCTTTGGCCTGCGCGCCGGTCCACACACGGCCTTTGGCGACCGTTTCGACCTCTACGTCGCTCATGTGCCGGCCTTCGGCGACGCGCGCCTTGAAGCCGGCATAGGTGCTGTCGAGGGCGGCCTCGAATTGCTGGTGACCTTGCGGCGAGAAATCCTCGATCGAGCTGAACAATGCCGCGTTGTCCGATGTCTGCACCGCGTCGGCGCGCGCGCCGATCTTGTCGAGCAGGCCGCCGACCAGGACCTTGCCGGCAACGACGCCGATCGAGCCGGTGAGCGTGCCCGGCTCGGCAACGATCTTGTCGGCATCGGCGGCGATATAATAGCCGCCCGAGCCGGCGACGCCGCCCATGCTGACGATAACCTTTTTGCCCGCCGCGCGCGCTTGCTTCACCGCGTTCCAGATCGATTCCGCCGCCACCGCCGAGCCGCCGGGGCTGTCGATGCGCAGGATGATCGCGCGCACATTTTTGTCGCGCACGGCGAGGCGGAACGCATGGACGATACTGTCCGAGCCCATGACGCCGTGGCCCAACAATGCGCCATCGTCGCTCTGGCCGCGCGTCATCAGCCCATCGGCATAAATTAACGCCACGAGCGGTCCGCTGCCGTGCGGCCGTCCGGCGCGATCGAGATAGCTGGCGAGGCGCATCGCCTTGGCGCCGGCGCCGGCGCGGGACCTCAGAGCCGCGAGCGCGTCGCCCGCATAACCGAGATGATCGATCAGATGATCGGCGAGCGCGTCCGTCGCCAGATAAGGACCGCCGGCGATCAGGTCGCGGACGCGGTCGGGCGCCAGCTTGCGGCCGTCGGTGATGCCGGCGACGATCTGGTCGAGCAACGAGCCAAGCAGCGACTGCAGCTGCTCGCGCTCGGCATCGGTCATCTTGGTCTGGGTTAGCGCGTTCGCCGCTGTCTTGTACTGCTCGCGCTGGTCGAAGCGCGGCACCAGGCCGAGCTTGTCGAGCGTGCCGCGGAAGAACGGCTCCTCGGCGCGCAGGCCGACGAGGCCGACCATGCCGAGCGGCTGCAGCCAAATCTCATCGCAGGCGCTGGCGAGATAATAGGCACGGGTGCCAGGCGCGAATTCGCCAAAGCTGTCGGAGTAGGCGAAGGCGACCTTGCCCCTGGCGCGGAACTCTCTGATTGCATCGCGCAGCTCCTGCGCCTGCGCGAAGCCGACGTCGTTGCCGCCGATGTGCAGCAGCAAGCCTTTGACGCGCGGATCGCGGCCCGCCTTGTCGAGCGCGTCGACAGCGTCGCGCAGGCTGGTTTGGTGCGGTTGCAGCAGCGCCAGCAGGCCACCGTTGCGCGGCGCATCGGGCAAATTGCCGTCGACGTCGAGCGTCAGGATCGCCGCTTCGGGCACGCGCGGCCCGCTGACCTTCGTCCAGACCACCAGCCCGGCCGTGCTCAGCATGCCGAGCAGAGTGACCGCGCCGATCACGGCCAATAATCCAACGACGAAACGGCGCACGTTGCCTCCCGGCATTTAAGAGCCGCGCCACTTTGCCCCGAAAGGCCGCGGCCTTCAATCGGGCCGGCGCCCCGCTTCTGCGGCACAATATCGCCGCCAGACCGCGCGATAGGCGTCCTCGACCGCTTCTGCATACCGGCGCGCGTCGCCGATGGGCGACTGCGCCAAACGGGCCGGCAGGTCGGCGCGCAACCTTTCGAGTGCGGCAAGGTCGCGCGCCACCGCAACTGCGGTGGCAACGTAGCCTTCCGCATCGGTCACGATGAATTGGCTGAGGTCGAGCGCGGCGAGGCAACTCGCCGCCAGCCGCGAAGGAATCGTGCGCCCGGTGCGCGTGATCACCGGCACGCCCATCGCCAACGCGTCGAGCGTGGTCATGCCGCCGCCGTGCGGATACGGATCAAGCGCCAGATCGAGCCTGCGATAGGCGGCGAAGTGCTCGGCGCGGCCGGTCTGGCCAAGGAATGTCACGCGCTCGACCGGCAGGCCGTCGCGCGCAAATTCGTCGCGCAGCGACGCTTGCTCGACCGGATCGCCGAACTGCTTCGCCTTGAGCATCAGGCGCGCGTCGGGCAGTTCGCGCAGGATCGCGCTCCAGTCGCGCAGCACGCCCGGCGTCACCTTGGCGCGACGGTTGAACGAGCCGAAGGTGACGTAACCGTTGGCGCGCGCCGGCAACGGACCGGGCGCGGGCAGGGGTTCGGGCGTCCAATAGCCGAGCGCGCCCGGCAGATCGATGATCTGCTCTGCGAACAACGGCCGCTCGGCCGGCGGGATCAGCACCGGATCGGCGAACAGGTAATCCATCGTCTTGAGGCCGGTGCCGGTTGGCTCGCCCCAGGCGGTGATCTGAATCGGCGCTGGCTTGCGCGCGAACACCAGCAGCCGGTGGCCGCCCATATGGCCGACCAGATCCACCAGGATATCGATCCGGTCGCGCGCGATGCGCTCGGCGAGGGCGGAGTCGCTCAAATCGGCGGTGTCGCGCCAATGCTGCGCGGCGCGGCGGAAGATTGCGGTCAGTTCGTCTTCCTGGCGTGTGTCGGAATAGCAGAAGATTTCAACCTTGGCCGGATCGTGATGGGTCAGCACGCCGCCGAAGGCGTAGCTCGCGGCATAGGCGCGGAAGTGTGCGCTGACGTAGCCGATGCGCAGCCGTCGCTCGGGATCGAGATCGGCAGAACGCGGCGCCATCGCGGGCGCCAGCGCGTCGGCATGTTGCGTAGCCCACCGCCGGCGCTCGGCCTGATGCTCGGCGAGGCCGAGGCCGGCGTCGAAATTCAGGTTGAAGATCAGGTTGGAGTGGGCGGCGGCACTCGTCGGTCCGAGTTCGAGCGCGCGGCGGTTGGCGGCGACTGCCTCGTCGAGCTGTCCGATTTCGGCGAGGATGCCGGCGAGATTGTCGTAGGCCGTCGCATGATCCGGCCGCAAATCGATGGCGCGACGGAAACAGGCAACGGCCGCTTGCGCCTGGCCCTGACGGCGCAGCACGACGCCGAGATTCATGTGTGCGTCGGCCATATTCGGTTGCAATGCAATGGCGCGGCGATAGGCATCGATCGCCGCCGCGTCGTTTTGTGCCAGCAGTGCGTTGCCGAGATTGAAATGCGCCGCCGCCAGATTTGGCTCGATGGCGATGGCGCGCCGGAAGCACTCGACGGCTGCGGTCAGGTCGCCGCGATTCTCCAGCGCGTTGCCGAGATTCACATGCGCGTCGGCGTACCGCGGCGCCAAGGCGAGCGCGTCACGGAACGCTGCGACCGCTTCCTTGCCGCGGCCGCGTGCCGCCTGCGCCACGCCGAGCGCATTGTAAAAGATCGGATTGCGGCGGTTGCGCTTGATCGCGGCGCGGAGGCGTTCGACCGCCTCGTCGGTGCGGCCGCGGCGATGCGCGATCAGGCCGAGCAGGAACAGCGCGTCTGGTTGCGTGGCGTCGGCGGCAAGCATGCCGCGGCAGGCGGCTTCGGCTTCGTCCAGACGCCCGGCCTCGAAATGATCGATGGCGGCGCCGAACGCGGGATTCATCGGCGCAAAGCCGACGCGCCGCCGGCACTCAGCCGCATTGCGCGCGGTGCCGCAGCAAATGGTCGGCGAGCACCACCGCCATCATCGCTTCGCCGACCGGCACGGCGCGAATACCGACGCAGGGATCGTGGCGGCCCTTGGTGCTGACCTCGACGTCCTTGCCGAAGCGGTCGACGCTCTTGAGCGGTTTCAGGATCGAGCTGGTCGGCTTGACCGCGAAGCGTGCGACGATGTCCTGGCCCGTTGAAATGCCGCCCAAAATTCCGCCGGCACTGTTGGCGAGGAACGTCACCTTGCCGTCTTTCATGCGCATCTCGTCTGCGTTCTGCTCGCCCGACAGCGAAGCCGCCGCCATGCCGGCGCCGATCTCGACGCCTTTGACGGCGTTGATGCTCATCATCGCCTTGGCAAGATCGGCGTCGAGCTTGTCGTAGATCGGTTCGCCCAGGCCGGCGGGCACGCCGCTCGCGTGCACTTCGATAGTCGCGCCGGCGCTTGAACCTGCCTTGCGCACCTCGTCGAGAAAGCCTTCCCACTTGGTCACGGTCTGCGGATCGGGACAGAAGAACGGGTTGGCTTCGATGGCGTTCCAGTCCCAGCGCTTGCGGTCGACCGCGTGCGGTCCGATCTGGATGAGCGCGCCGCGAATGGCGATCGCGTCGCCCAGAACTTTGCGCGCCACCGCGCCGGCGGCGACACGCACCGCGGTCTCGCGTGCCGAAGCGCGGCCGCCGCCGCGGTAGTCGCGGATGCCGTACTTCGCCCAATAGGTGTAGTCGGCGTGACCCGGCCGGAACTGATCCTTGATCGTGTCGTAATCTTTGGAGCGGGCATCTTCGTTCGCGATCAGCAGCGAGATCGGCGCGCCGGTGGTCTGGCCCTCGAACACGCCCGACAGAATCTGGACACGGTCGCTTTCCTTGCGTTGTGTCGTGAAGCGCGACGCGCCAGGCCGCCGCTTGTCGAGCCAGGGCTGGATGTCGGCTTCGGACAAGGGAATGCGCGGCGGTACGCCCTCGACGACGCAGCCGATCGCCAGGCCGTGGCTTTCGCCCCAGCTGGTGAAACGGAAAATGGTGCCGAAGCCGTTGCCTGCCATCGCGCCCTCGGCCGGTCAGCGGCTCGGCTTGAAACTGGCAAGCATTTCGGCGACATCCGACGCTGCGTCGACGGCCAGCATGCCGACGACGTGATAGCCGGAATCGACGTGATGCACTTCGCCGCTGACGCCAGACGACAGATCGCTCAGCAGGTAAAGGCTGGCGTTGCCGACTTCGTCGAGCGTGACGTTGCGTTTCAGCGGCGAATTGAGCTGGTTCCACTTGAGGATGTAGCGGAAGTCGCCGATGCCCGACGCGGCAAGCGTTTTGATCGGCCCGGCCGAGATCGCGTTGACGCGGATATTCTTGCCGCCGAGATCGGCGGCGAGATAACGCACCGATGCTTCGAGCGCCGCCTTGGCCACGCCCATGACGTTGTAATGCGGCATGACGCGTTCGGCGCCGATATAGCTGAGCGTTAGCAGGCTGCCGCCGTTCGGCATCAATGGCGCCGCACGGCGGCACAGATCGGTGAACGAGTAGCACGAGACTTCCATGCTCTTGAGGAAGTTGGCGCGCGTCGTGTTGACGTACTGGCCCTTGAGCTCCTCGGCGTCGGAATAGGCGATGGCGTGCACGACGAAATCGATATGCGGCCAGCGCTTGGCGAGCGCATCGAACACCGACGCGACGCTCGCCTCGTTGGTGACGTCGCAATCGCCGACGACGGCGCCGCCGACGCTTTCGGCCAGCGGCCGTACACGTTTGCCGAGTGCGTCGCCCTGATAGGTAAAGGCGAGTTCAGCGCCATGTGCGTGCGCGGCGCGCGCGATCGCCCAGGCGATCGAGCGCTCGTTGGCGACGCCCATGACGAGGCCGCGCTTGCCGGCCAGCAATGGCTTCACGTCGGTCATGGTTTTCTCAAGCACGCGAAATCTCGGCGCGAATGCGCATCGGTTGTGAACACCCCATTGGGTCTCGAATGGCGCCGCCGACTATAAAGAGCGGCCCGCAGATTGCCTAGCCGGATCGGGGCTGGTATGCGGCGAATCAGCGGTAATCGGTCGCCATCACTTCGGCGCGGCGGCCCTTCGCTTCGACCGCCGCGAAGTTAAGCTCGACCTTGACGCCGTTTGGATCGAACAGGAACAGCTGATAGAGCCCCTGGTCGTCGACTTGGCGTTCCTTGAATGCGACGCCGATGTTCTTGAAGTGCGCAATCATGCTTTCGAGGCCGGTGGCGCGGAAGGCGATATGATCGATGACGCCGGTGCCTTCGGTTGCCTGCGACTGCTGGCCCAGATAGCGCAGCCGGTCCTCGGTCACGTTGGTGCCACCTTGCGTCATGTGGAGGACCGGCACGTCGCCGACATAGAGCCAGTGCACCGGAAAGCCGAAATCGGGATGCGGCCCGTCGCGCATACCAAGCACCTTGACGTACCAGTCGCGCGTCGCGTCGATGTCGGGCGATTGGATGAGGAAATGCTCGAGATGGGTCAGCGGCATGGGCGGCCTCCGCGGGTGACGACGCATTCTGCCACGACGCGGGCGGCCGGCGCCAATGCAAGGGCGAGGGGGTTGAGCGTCACGTCTGGCATGGCATAGTGGGCGCCCTTTTCCCGCCTGGAGCACGCCCCGTGAGCGAAGACCTGCTTTACGAGATCAAGGACGGTATCGGCCGTATCACCTTCAATCGGCCGCAGGCGCGCAATGCGCTGACCTTCGCGATGTACGATCGGCTGGCGCAGATCTGCCAGGAGGCCGACAAGGACAACGCCATCCGCGTGCTGCTTCTGACCGGCGCCGGCGATAAGGCCTTCGCCTCGGGCACCGACATTTCGCAGTTCAAGGCCTTCGACAAGCCCGAGGACGCGCTTGCCTACGAGGCGCGCATTGACCGCGTGCTCGGCGCGATCGAAGCCTGCGGCAAGCCGACCATCGCCGCCATCCAGGGTGCCTGCACCGGCGGCGGCGCCGGTATCGCCGCCTGCTGCGACCTGCGCATCGCCGCCGCTAACGCGCGGTTCGGCTTTCCAGTCGCGCGCACGCTGGGCAACTGTCTCTCAATGGGCAACTATGCGCGGCTCCTTTCGCTCGTCGGCAGTCACGGCCGGGTCAAGGATTTGATTTTCAACGCACGGCTGGTGGACGCGCCCGAGGCGCACGCCATCGGCCTGGTCACCGAAGTGGTCGAGCCGGCGGAGCTGATGAAGCGCGCGGAAGAGGTGGCGCGCACCGTCGGCGGTCACGCGCCGCTGACCTTGCGCGCGACCAAGGAGGCGCTGCGCCGGTTGATGGCGCGCATCCCGCCGAGCGAAGGCCAGGATCTCATTCTCATGTGCTACATGAGCAAGGATTTCCGCGAAGGCATGGACGCCTTCCTCAACAAGCGGCCACCGCGTTTCCGCGGCGAGTAAATTCAACCGGGAGAGAGCGTATGGCCAAGGCCGCGATCGACGCAAAACAGGCCGCAGAGCTCGCGGTCGCCAACCGCATTCTGTACAACGAGGGCGTCGTCGACGGCTTCGGCCATGTCAGCGTGCGCGACGCGCGCCGGCCCGATTGCTTCCTCTTGGCGCGCAGCATGGCGCCGGCGCTGGTGACGTCCAAAGACATCATGCAATTCGACCTCGCCGGCAATGCTCTCGATCCGCGTGGCCGCCAGCCTTATCTCGAACGCTTCATCCACGGCTCGATCTATAAGGCGCGGCCCGACGTGATGGCGGTGGTGCACAGCCACAGCCCGAGCATTGTCCCGTTCGGCGTCACGCCGCAGAAGCTGCGGCCGGTCTTCCACATGAGCGGCTTCCTCGGCGACGACGTGCCGGTATGGGACATCCACGACTTTTCCGGCGACACCGACATGCTGGTGGTGAACGTCGCGCAGGGTGACGATCTCGCACGCGCGCTAGGGCAAAATCTGGTAGCGCTGATGCGCGGCCACGGCTCGGTCGCCGTCGGTCCGACGCTGCAGCACGCCGTCTATCGCGCGGTTTATGCCGAAATCAACGCGCGACTGCAGAGCGAGGCGCTCAAACTCGGTCCGGTCAAATACTTGACGCCCGGCGAAGCGCGCCGTGCGCGCGAATCACACGACAAGAACTTAGGCCGCGCATACGAGCTCTGGGCGCGGCGTGCGGGCGCGAAGCGGTAAACGGGCTACGCCGTCACCCGTTGACGACGCGGTTGCGCAGCACGCCGATGCCCTCGACCTCGGCCTCGATCACGTCGCCGACCTGGAGCCATTTCTGCGGCGTCATGCCCATGGCGACGCCCGAGGGCGTACCGGTGGCGATGACGTCGCCGGGCTCGAGCGTCAGGCTGGCGCAGAGGAAGGACACCATCGCCGGCACGTCGAACAACAGGTCGGCAGTGTTGGAATCCTGGCGGATCTCGCCATTGACCTTGAGCGCGATACGATGGCCGCTCGGATTGCCGAACTCATCGGCGGTCACGACGCACGGTCCCATCGGACAGAACGTGTCGAAGCTCTTTCCCTTGAACCACTGGCCGTGGGCGCGCTGGGCGTCGCGCGCGGTCACATCGTTGACGATGGTATAGCCGAATACCGCCGACATCGCCTTCTCCGGCGGCAGGTCGCGCACGCGCTTGCCGATGACGATGGCGAGCTCGACCTCGTAGTCGAGATTCTGCGTGTTCTTGGCGTGGCGCAGAATGCCGGCTTCAGGACCGATCACCGTCGTGCGCGGCTTGGAGAAGAACTCCGGCACCTTGGGGAAAGTCGGCTCGACGCCGCGGGCGCGCGCGCCTTCGAGGATGTGCAGCTTGTAATTGCGGCCGACGCAGAAGACGTTCTTGCGCGGCGACGGGAACGGCGCCAGCAGCTTGGCGCGCTTCGCCGGCGTCCAGGCGCCGCCTTTCTTCTTGCGCGCCATCTCGACCGCCGCCTTTACCGCCTTCAACGCCGCTGCGCCGCCTTCGATCAGCGCGAGCATGTCGCCGGGCAGGCGGCTGTTGGTCTTCTTAAGGTCGAGCACGCCGCGCTCGGCGTCGAGCACGCCCAACCGTGGCGCGGCCAGCGTCCCGAATGTAACGAATTTCATCCAACGCTCCCTTATCTTGTCCCCCGAAAGGCGGCGCAGCTTGACGCTAAGGGCCCTTGCCTGCAACGTCTTCGTGCTCGTGGTTGTTATGCGAAAAACGGGGAGGGACATGAGCGCCGACGCCCGACGCAAGCTGACGATGGACGACATCGGGGCGGCGGCCGAGCGGCTCAAGAACTGGGGCCGCTGGGGCGCCGACGACGAGCTCGGCACGCTCAACCACACAAGGCCCGAGGACGTCGCCGCGGCCGCGCGCTGCGTGCGCAGCGGCCGCCTCCACTCGCTGGCGCTGCCCTTCGATAGCCGCGGGCCGCAGGGCGGCAAGACCAACTATCCGACGCTCGGCCGCTTCAATCCGGTCCACATCATGCTGCGCACCGGCACTGACGCCTATGCCGGCGTGCTCGATCACCGCAAGATCCGCGCCAGCGACGACATGGTCATCATGCCGATGCAATGCGGCACGCAATGGGACGCGCTCGCCCACGTCTTCTACGAGGATGCGATGTGGAACGGCTACGACTGCCGCAACGTCACCTCGAACGGCGCGGCCAAATGCGGCATCGAGAAGACGCGCGAGAAGATGGTCGGCCGCGGGGTTCTGCTCGACATCGCGCGGATGATCGGCCTGCCGTCGCTGCCAGATGGCTTCGCCATCGGCCGTGATTTGCTCGACCGCGCTGGTAGTCATTTCGGTGTCAAAATCGGTCGCGGCGACTATTTGCTGATCCGCACCGGCCATATGGAACGCAAGCTCGCCGAGGGCAATTGGGACGGTTATTCCGGCGGCGACGCGCCGGGTTTGGCGTTCGACACGCTCGACTGGCTGCAGGAAAAGCAGGTCGCCGCCGTCGCCACTGACACTTGGGGCGTCGAGGTGCGGCCGTGCGAAACCGACGCGGTCAACCAGCCGCTGCACTGGATCGCGATTCCGATCATGGGCCTGACGCTGGGCGAAATTTTCTATCTCGCCGAGCTCGCCACCGAATGCGCCGCCGACAAGCGGTACGATTTCATGTTCGTCGCGCCGGCGCTGCCGGTCACCGGCGCCGTCGGCTCGCCGGTCAATCCGCTCGCCATCCGCTAGGAGTCCTCATGGATCAGCCCCGCAATCCGGCGCGTGCGCGCCTCGCCCAAGGCGGCCTCGCGCTCGGCATGGGCGTGCGATTCGCGCGCACCGCCGAAATCGCGCGCATGATGCGTGCTGCCGGCTTCGACTGGCTGTTCATCGATCTCGAGCACGGCCCGGGCACGTTGGAATCGACGGCGCAGATTTCGTGCGCCGCGCTCGATGCCGGCATCGCGCCCCTGATCCGCGTGCCGCACGGCCAGTTCGCCATGGCGACACGGGCGCTCGATGGCGGCGGCTGGGGCATCGTCATGCCGCATGTCGACACCGCCGACGAGGCGCGCGATCTGGTCGATCAGCTCAAATATCCGCCGCTCGGCCATCGCTCGATCGTCGGCGGCCTGCCGCATTACGGGTTCGCGGGCGCCAAGCCGAGCGAAGTGGCGGCGAACCTCAATGCCGAGACCTTGATCGTCGCTATGGTCGAGACGCCGACGGCGATCGCCAACGCCGACGCCATCGCCGCGGTGCCGGGCATCGACGTGGTGCTGATCGGCACCAACGACCTGTCGCTCGAGATGGGCATCGCCGGTGATCTCGGCAATACGCGTATCGTCGATGCCTATCGCGCGGTCGTGACCGCCTGCGCCAAGCACAAGAAATGGCCAGGCATGGGCGGCGTTGGCGATCTCGAGCTCATCCGCCGTTATGTCGGCATCGGCATGCGCTTCATCCTCGGCGGTAACGACACCAATATCCTGGCGCAGGCCTCGGCCGAACGCGCCAAGTCGCTGCGCGCATTGGTCTGACGGCAAAGAAAAAGGCGCCGACCACGTGGCCGGCGCCCAATTTCTCCCACGTTCACGACGGCTATTTGGCCTCCGCCTTCTCCATCGCCTTTTCCATCGGGTAGATCACCTTGCCGGATTCGAACGCGGTCGGCGTCAGCACGATCTGCTTGTTCGGGTCTTCGAACTGCTCGATGCCGTTACCGCTGATGTGCTGGAACTGCACCTGGAGCATCCGCGACTGCGCCCATTCGCCTTCTTTGCCGAACTTGATGTCGCCATACACCGTCTTGAAGGTGTGAGAGCGGATGTAGTCGGCGATCTTCTGCTGATCGAGGCCCTTAGTCTCCGTCACGGCCTCGGCCAGGATCTGCATGTACGCGTACGAGATCGGTGCCATGTAATAGCCAAGCGGATCGACGCCCGCCGACTTAGCCTCTGCCTGATACTTTTTCAGCACGTCCTCGGTACCCGGGAACATCATGGTCTTTGCCGGCACCCAAATGTCGTAGTTGACGATGCCGTTGAGGGCTGGGCCGAGTTGCTCCTTGATCGCCGTGTATTGCAGACCGACCATGCCGCCGCCGAACATCTTGGCCTTGGTACCGACTTCGCTCATCGCGTGCACCATGCAGATCGCAGCCGGCGGATACGTGCCGACCACGATGAGGTCGGGATTGGTCGCGTTGATCGCCCGCATGATCGGCGAGCAATCCGTCGTGTTCGGCGGGAAGCTCTTGTCGTAGACGATCTTGAGGCCAGTCGCCTTCGCGTTGTTGCGCGCGCCGTCGGTCAGGTGCGTCGAGAACTCATCCTGCGAGCCGACGATGGCGATCGTCTTGGGTTTCGGTTTCTGCGCTAGCGCGACATCGAAGAAGCCCTTGGTGAAAGACTCTTTCGGGTCCGGTCCCGACGGAATCATCGCGAAATAGTTCGGATAGTGGAAATTGCTGTTCACGGCGAGGCCGAGCAGCGCCAGGAACGTCATCTTGTGCGCGATGATGATCGGCATCGCGGCCGAGATCGGCACCGTGCCGTATGGGCCGACGACGAGGTCGACCTTGTCGACGTCGAGCAGCTTGGTGTAGATGCCCGGCACCAGCGACGGATTGGTCTGATCGTCGTAATAGACCAGCTTCACCGGCCGGCCAAGCAGACCGCCTTTGGCGTTCTGGTCTTTCGCCCATATCTCCATCGCCAGCAGGCCCGACTTGCCGGCGCCGGCCAATGCACCGGTCTGCGCCATGCTGAAGCCGATCTTGATCGGTTCCTTATTCTGGGCCTGCGCCTGCGGCGACCCAACGGCCAGCGCCGCGCCCACCGCCAATGTGACGATGGCGCGCACAGCCACGCCGGAATTCCACCGTAACTGCATTGTTTGCCTCCCTGTTCGTGCCGGTGAACCGGCTTGTTGTTGATCGTTCGATAGTAGGCCACGCCCGAACGCTTGTCATCCCCAGGGCCGGGCGGCCGTCACCCGGCCGACGCTACGTCCGCGGCCGGAATCGCGCGGTGGGCGAGGGTGGGCCGTCGCTCTCGGCGACACCGCGCTCTATCATCTCGATCAGATGGGCCAGCACCGACTGACCGGCCGCGACGGTGAGACGCGGATCGAGGCCGGCGTAGACCTGAGTGACGATCGCCGCAATGGTTCGGTCGCCTGCTTTGAGCCGCGCCAGGATGGCGTCGGCACGTTCGTACCGGTGGGCGATGAACGCGCGCACATAGGGCTTGGGCTCGTCGATGCATGGCCCATGCGTCGGCCAATAGCGCGCGTCGTCGCGCCCGAGCAGCTTGGCCAGCGAACGAAGATAGGCGCCCATGTCGCCGTCGGGCGGCGCAATCACGCTCGTCGACCAGCCCATGACATGATCGCCGGTGAATAGCACCTTTTCTTCGGCCAATGTGAAGCACAGATGGTTCGAAGTGTGCCCCGGCGTTTCCACCGCCGTCAGGCTCCAGCCGGGACCGTTCAACGTGTCGCCGTCGCGCAGCGCGGCGTCAGGATGGAAATCATGGTCGCCGCCTTCCTCGACCTCGCCCAGCTCGACGCCGGCGCGATCCTCGGCGCGGCCGGAGCCGTGCGGCCCAAAGCCGAATGTGCGCGCGCCGGTTGCCTCCTTCACCGCGGCGGCGGCCGGCGAGTGGTCGAGATGCGTATGTGTCACGGCGATATGGGTCACGGTCTCATGCGCGACGGCGCCAAGCACCGCGGCGACGTGATCATCCATGGCCGGACCCGGATCGATGATCGCGACCTTGCCGCGGCCGACGATGTACGTGCCGGTGCCCTTGAAGGTGAACGGGCTGGCATTGCGCGCGACGACGCGGCGGATCAGCGGCGACAGCGTCTCGGCTTCGCCGCAGCGGTAAGCGAAGTCGCGGCGAAATGGAATCTCGGTCGTCATCTCAGTGCGCACCGACGGCGAGCGCCGCCGCCGATCGCGACCGCGGCTTCAGCCGCAACGCCGGCCCTTCGATCAAATGCCACGAGACGAACGCGAGCGCGCCGGCGATGGCGAGCCCGCCGCCGAATACCAGCCACCACGGCGCGTGGCCGCCGTTGAGCCAGATCACAAGCTGCTCGGCCGGCCAGCCGTAGATATAGAGGCCGTACGACAAATCGCCCCAACGTGCCGCGCGCAGCGGCGGAATGCGCGGATTGAGCGCCAGCCACAGCGCCAGATAGCAGCCGGTAAGCGGAAAAAGCAGGATGAACCCGCCGGCGAAAATGCTGACGGCGAGCAGCGCCAGCGCCGCCAGCGCGATACGGAAATCGAAGATGCGCGTGGCGCGCAGCTTGTAGAGCACCATGCCGACGGCGAAGAACGACAGCATCCAACCCCAGCCGCCGAGCGCACCAAACGTCTCCGGAAACTGCACGCACGCCATGCCGATGGCGAGCAGCACAAGGCACGTCCACGGCCGCAGGAGCCGCAACAGGCCGAGCGCCATGACCAACAGGTACATCATGAACTCGTAGCGCAGCGTCCACAGCGAGCCATTGATCTCGAGCCCAACCGGATTGTCGACGAACAGCACACCCGGCAGCTCGTGCACCTTGACCGACAGCGCCGCGTTGCCGATGACGTAGCGGTAGGGCTCGGGCCGCGCGAGATACTCGGTCAGCGGCAGCTTGGTCACCAGCGGCGCCAGCACGAACGCCGACACGATCAGCGCCGCGACTAGGCCGGGAAAGATGCGCAGGCAGCGCTTCAGAAGATAGCGCGGCGCTGATGCCGTGTTCTCCCAGCTTTGCGCCACCAGGTAGCCGCTGATGGCAAAGAAAACGAAGACGCCGGCGAGGCCGAAGATCGCCTGCCGGCCGGTGAGCCAGATCAGCGGCTCGTGATCTTGCGTGCCCTGCGCGATAAGAAACGCATGCGAGAAGATGACCGAAATCGCGGCAAGGAGCCGCAGGGCGTCGAAATTGTTGTCGCGCGAAACCGTCGGCGCGCCGCTCATGAACCGTCGGTCGGTTTCATCGTCACCGCGAACATCACTGTCGGCAGCTTTTCGCGGATCGCCGCGCGCAGACTCGCCTCATCAGACCCCGAGGCGACGAACAACGCACGACGCGGATTGCGCCGCAGGATTACTGCGGTCGCATGGCCTTTGGGATGCGAGCCGATGGTGACGAAGATCTCGGCCGGATCGATGCGGTCGACCGCGCGCTCGAGCTCGCTGCGGCCGGCGTCGCTGTCGAGATCGTGCGTCGGCAGCTCGGACGCCGCCGCCTCGTCGGTTTCGACCGGCACCGCGGAATCCACCGCCTCGACGCGCTGATGCCGCGACAGGCGCTGGAAGATCGCACGGCCTTCGCCGGTGTCGATGCGGAATTGCAGCTCCCAGCTTTCGCCGCGCGCCGCCAGCTCGGCGATCAGCGCGAACATGTCGTCGCAGTCGGCGTCGTGGCTGCACGTGATGAAGGCGAGCTTGCCTTCGTGCTCGATCACACGATCGTCGTTGGTGGCGAAACCGAGCTGATCGAGGGCGTTGTTGAGCGCGCGCTCCCGGGCGATCAGGAGCGTGCTGACGTGGAGATTGGCGCTTTCGCGCGAAGGATCGGGCGCGTCCATGCCCATGACTTAGTCCCGGCGCGGCCGTGCGGCAAGCGCCGATGCGGCGTTCAATTCCACATGCTGGGTGCGATCAGCTGCTGAGCAGGCCGAGCGGCGCGATTTCGGCCCGCGCCTGCGCCGGGTCGACAATGGCGACGACGAAGGTGTCGCCGCGGCACGAGCTTTTGCCGCCGCATGACCAGCTCGCAAGGGATTCGATGCGGAAGTACCAGGCTTGGCCTGCCTGCACCTGCACGGTCTTGAACTGGAAAGGATAAGGGCCGCGGCTCACCACCGAGACGAAATAGCTGCCCGCCGGCACGTCGCGGTAAAGCACCGTGCCGTTGCGTGAGAACCCGACCGGCTTTTCGTTCAGCATCACGGTGGTGCCGAGCGCCGGCTCGCTGGGCTCGAGCAGGCGATAGAAGTACAGCCGTGCCGTGCCCGGCGCGGGCGGCGGCAGCGTCTTCTCGGCCGTGGCGAAAACCGGCAGGGAGGAATTTTGGGCGATGCATCCGGCCAGAATCAGGCCGAAAGCCAAAAATGACCGCCGTGCAATCTGCATGGATGCCTCCATCGGGGCTCCGCCGCATATTATAAGGAGCGCGCGGCCGCGGCCGGAATCGCGCCGCCGTTCACAATCGCGTGGCTGAGACGAAGGGCTAGTGCGCCGCGGTCGCCGCGGTCTTGGCCTGATCGGTCTTGAGCCGGTCGAGCGCCGCCGTCAGCTGGGAATCCTTCGGCGTGCCGATGATCAGCGGATCGATATTCGCTTCGGGCGAATTATCGTTGGCGCCGGCCTTGAGCGGACCGCCGGGATTGCTGATCGCGCCCTTGAGATCGGCTTCGTGCACGACGTCGGCTTGCGGCTCGCGCTGGCTGCGCGGCGGCAAAACCACGAAGTCGGGCGTGATGCCGCGATCCTGGATGGAATTGCCCGACGGCGTGTAGTAGAGCGCCGTCGTCAGGCGGATCGCGCCGCGCCCGTCGAGCGGGATGATCGTCTGGACCGAGCCCTTGCCGAAGCTGCGCGTGCCGAGGATCTGCGCGCGTTGCCGCTCCTTGAGGGCGCCGGCGACGATCTCGGAGGCCGAGGCCGAGGCGCCGTTGATCAGCACGACCATCGGCACGCCGCGGATGTGGTCGCCGGACGACGATGCGGTGAAGACCTGATTGTCGTCGGAATCGCGGCCGCGCGTCGAAACCACGGTGCCGCCGTCGAGGAAGTCGCCGGCCACGGCGACTGCCTGATCGAGTAAGCCGCCCGGATCGTTACGCAGGTCGAGAACCATGCCGTTGAGATGGCCGCCGGACTTCTGCTTCAGCGTATCGATCGCCTTCAGCAACTCGTCGTTCGTTTTTTCGGAGAACAGCGAGATGCGGATATAGCCGATGTTGTTGGGCTCGAGTTGCGACTTGACCGACACGACATGGATTTCCGCGCGAACGAGGGTGACGTCAAACGGACGCACGCCGGCGCGGACGATGGTCACGCGCACCGGCGTTCCGACCGGGCCGCGCAGCAGGTCGACGGCCTCCTTGAGGTCCATGCCGTCGGTGAGTTTGCCGTCGATCTTGAGGAAGATGTCGCCCGGCTTGAGTCCCGCCCTGGCGGCCGGCGTGTCGTCGATCGGCGAGACAACTTTGGGATGGTTCTCGTCGCGGGTGATCTCGGCGCCAATGCCCGCGAACTCGCCTTCGCTCTCGTCGAGCAGGTCCTGATACTCGCTTTCGTCCAGAAAATCGGAATGTGGATCGAGCGACGACAGCATGCCCTTGAGCGAGTAGTTGATCAGCTTGTCCTTGGTCACCGGATGAACGTAGCTGGCCTGAACGCGGTTGAGCACGCGCGTATAGAGCGCCATGTCGGAATCGCGCGATGGCGCCGCGGCGGCGGCTTCAGCGGGCTGTGCGGCGTCACTTGCCGCTTCCGGATGCTGGGCACACGCGGCAAGGCCGAACGCGAGGAGGAAAGCGAGCGCCGGTCTGAACGGCCGACGAAAGGAGGAGTTGCACATCATGTTGTCACGTCGATCCAACCGAACGAAGTTTCAATGGCGCCGCCGCTTCTCGATGAGCTCGCGAACTTTGCGATGCTCCCAATCTTGGGTCGTCCACGGCAGCATCTCATAGGCGTGCAGCGCATGCAGGCACAGCAGCAGTCCCCAGCCGACCAACGGCGCATAGAACCACATCGGTCCGGGCGAAGTGGAGTCGATCATGAATAGCACGAAGTTGACGACGACATAGACCGTGAGGTGGGTATAGAACAGCCGCAGCGCGCGCACCCGCCGCCAGGCCCATTGCTCCACTTCGGCCGCGTGCGCCGCATCGCGCACGCCGGAACCCGGCCGCAGTTCGACCGGCTCGCTGTCGCGACCCCGCATCATGATCATGTTCCAAAAGCCTTCCGGCCGCGCCCGGAGCGCAGGCCGTCACCTGATCCTTCGGCCACGGCTCCCGGAATAGCAGAAACGGCCGCTCGTTGAAAGCGGCCGTTTGGGTAGCCTTTCCAGGCCTTAACCGGCCGGCGGGAATGGTCGGAGTGAGAGGATTCGAACCTCCGGCCCCTAGCTCCCGAAGCTAGTGCTCTACCAGGCTGAGCTACACTCCGGCGCGGCGCGGTATAGCAGGCTTGCGCCCTGATACCATAGTCTTTTTCACCGGCAAA
>DASQHO010000070.1:0-4100 GCA_035632055.1 Allostellaceae bacterium | reverse complement strand
TGGTTCGGCATGCTGCGCGTCGGCGTCGAGCTGGTGAATCTGCACGCTGCCGTCGAGCTGCTCGACATCGAGATTTCGGTGAACGACTTGCTGAAGATGCGCGTCGGCGACGTGTTCGAAGTCGAAATGCCCGAAACCGTTACCGTGAATATCAACAACATGCCGCTATTCCGCGGCAAATGGGGGAGGCACCGCGGCAAGGCCGCCGTGCGCATTGAAACGAAGCTCAATGCGACGCCGAGCCTGCTGGGAGCGGTCTTGCCGCATGACAGGAGATTGGTATGAGTACCGACACCAGTAACGGCGCCGGCAAAGGCTCGCGGAACCCCGCGCCGTCCGGAACCATCGAGCGGCCTGATCCGCAGCGGGCGCGCAAGGTGGCGCCCGACACCAGCACGACGCCGAGTCCACTGCCTGACCTCGACCCGCTGAGCCACAGCGCCGCAGGTTCCGAGGCGCCGGCGATCGAGCCGATCGGCAACGGTGGCCAGACCGTCGATTCGGCGCATTTCGACGTGGTGATGGACATTCCGGTGCGCATGTCGGTCGAAGTCGGCCGGGCCGACATTTCGCTCCGCCATCTCGTCCAGCTCGGCCACGGTTCACTGGTCGAGCTTGACCGGCCCGCGACCGCGCCGCTCGACATCCGTGTCAACGGTGTGTTGATCGCCCGCGGCGAGGTCGTCGTCGTCAACGACGAGAAAATGGGCATCCGCGTCACCGACGTCGTCAGCCAGGCCGAGCGGCTGAAGCGGTTGCGCTGATGGGCGACCCAGTCTCGATGTCGGCGGCCGGCCACGGCGCGCTGGAGACGATCGTTCTCGTCGCCGGGCCGCTGCTTGGCTCGATCATGGCCGTCGGCATCGCCGTCAGCATTCTGCAGGCGGCCACACAGATCAATGAGGCGACGTTGAGCTTCGTGCCCAAGTTCCTCAGCGCTGTCGTCGTCGTCGCGCTGGGCGGGCCGTGGCTTCTGCGCCAGCTCGAAACATTTTTCGTCTCCATCCTTAGCGGGCCGCTCGGTCCCGGATCATGACCGCGCAAGTCGCCAAAGCCGCAACCGGTCTGGGCCTCGTCTCGTGGCGTCGACATTTACCGTCGCTTGCCGGTCCGGCCGCCTTCGTACTCATCCTGGCGATGGTGGTCGTGCCGCTGCCGCCGTTCATCCTCGACTTCCTCTTCACGTTCAACATTTCATTGGCGCTGATGACGCTGCTCGCGGCGCTCTACACGGCGCGCTCGACCGATTTTTCGTCGTTCCCGACGCTGTTGCTGATCACCACGCTAATGCGGTTGTCGCTGAACGTGGCGGCGGCACGCGTCATCCTGCTCGACGGCTATATGGGCACGGGAGCGGCCGGCCGGGTCATCGAATCCTTCGGCAATTTCGTCGTCGGCGGCGACTTCGCCGTCGGCATCGCGGTCTTCACGATCCTGGTGCTGATTAATTTCGTCGTGCTGACCAAAGGCTCGGGCCGCATCGCCGAAGTCGCCGCGCGCTTCGTCCTCGACGGGATGCCGGGCAAGCAGATGGCGATCGACGCCGATCTCAATGCCGGCCTGATCAACCAGGAAGAGGCGATCCGCCGGCGCGAGCAGGTGACGCATGAAGCCGATTTTTTCGGTGCGATGGACGGTGCCAGCAAGTTCGTCCGCGGCGACGCCATTGCCGCGATCCTCATCCTGTTCATCAACATGATCGGCGGCTTGCTGATCGGTGTGTGGCAGCACGGCATGGATCTGAGCGGCGCAGCGGCGAATTACGCCTTGCTGACTGTCGGTGACGGCCTGGTGGCGCAGATTCCGGCGCTTGTGATATCGGCCGCTGCCGGCGTGGTGGTCAGCCGCGTCTCGACCGGCGCCGATATCGGCCGCCAGGTGGTCGAGCAGTTCGCGGCCTATCCCAAGGTCTGGCTGTTGGGCGCCGGCATCGTCGGCCTATTCGGCATCATTCCTGGCATGCCGCATCTGCCGTTCCTTACCTTTGCCGCGGTGCTCGGCGGTACCGGCTGGTTCATCCTGCGACAGCGCTCGGCTGCAGCGATCGCGCCCAAGGCAGCGCCGCCGCCGGAGACGGAAGAGATCGATGTCAGCGTTGTCGAGGTGGTCGAGCCGCTGGCGATCGAAGTCGGCTACCGCCTCGTCAGCCTGGTGAACAAGGAGCGCGGCGGCGGCCTGCTGCCACGGCTCAAGGGCGTGCGTAAGCTGTTGTCGCGCGAATACGGTTTCCTCGTTCCCGCCGTCCATGTGCGGGACAATCCCGATTTGAGGCCAATAGGTTATCGCATCCTGGTCCATGGCGTCGAGCGCGCCGCGGCCGAGGTCCATCCCGACAGGCTGCTGGCGATCGGCGGCGACAAGGCGACCGCGCAAGTGCCGGGCACGCCGACGCGCGATCCGGCTTTCGGTCGGCCAGCCTTGTGGATCGCGCCGACTGCGGCCGATCAGGCGCGCGCCTCCGGCTATGCGGTGTTCGACGCCACCGTCGTCGTCGCGACGCATTTCGAGCGCGCTCTGCGCGATCACGTCGAGGAGATTTTCGGCCGCACCGAGATGGATGGCGTGCTCGCGGCCTTCGCCAAGCAGGCGCCCAAGCTGGTCGACGAACTGATCCCCAAACTTCTGTCGCCGTCGGTAGTCTACAAGGTGATGCGCGCGCTGCTCGCCGAGCGCGTGCCGCTGCGCGACCTGCGCAGCATCGTGACCGCGCTGCTCGAAGAGGGCGCTGGCACTCAAGATGCTACCAAACTCGTCGAGGCGGTGCGTTTGCGGCTCGGCCGATTCATCGTCCAGAGCGCCTTCGGCGCCGTCGATGAAATCCGCGCCGCGGTGCTCGACGGCGATCTCGAAAAGCTGCTGCTGCAGTCGCTCAAGCTGCCGGCCGAAAGCGGCACGGCCTTTGCCATTGAGCCGTCGATCGCCGCGCAGCTGCGCGAAACGGCGGGTGCTTTGGCGGTGCGCTGGGAGGGCGAAGGCCGCCCCCCGGCCATTTTGGTACGGCCGGAGCTGCGCCCGCTGGTGGCACAGACCCTGGCGGTGGTGCGGCCACGGCTTTGGGTCGTGTCCTATGGCGAGATTCCGCCCGAAAAGCGCATCCGCGTGACCGAGGTCATCGGCCGCAAGACGGAAAGGAGCGGCGATGCCGCGGCGTAAGCCGACATCCGCCATCTCGACCGCGCCAGTCCGTGGAGGCTGCCGATGGCAGTGACCTCCGAGCTGGCGCGTTACGCGGCGACGCTCGCCTCGTCGATCGACGAGGGTGATCTGCTGCGCCGCTTTATGCCGAGCGTCAAGGCATCGGCCTTGCATCTGAAAACCCGGCTGCCGGCGAGTGTCGATGTCGAAGACCTGGTCCAGGCCGGCATGATGGCCCTGCTGCGCGTCGTGCGCGCGGGCCTCGGCATGGTCGAATACGACCGTCGCACCCGCCGGATCGTCGTCAACGCCATGATCGACGAGGCGCGGCGCACGGCGCTGCCTTCGGCGTCGATCGCGCGCCGTGTGCGCACCGCGGCGGCGGCCATGCGCGCCGTCGAAGCGCGGCTCGGGCGCGCAGCGACGGACGAGGAGGTCGCCGCCCAGATGGGGATTTCGGTCGAGCGTTATCAGCGCATCCTGGCCGATGCCGCATTGGTCCGCTTGCTGCCGCTCGACGCTGCCGGTCCCGAGTTCGATCACGCCGCGCACGCCGAAGGCGATCAAGAGCGCAGCATCGACCGTGACCGCGTCGTGGCCTCACTGAGCGACGCCGTGTCCAGTCTGCCCGAGCGCGAGCGGCTGGTGCTGAGCCTTTACTACGAGCACGGCCTCAATATGGACGAGGTCGGCGCTGTGCTGACGATGGACAAGTCTACGGTCTGTCGCCTGCACGGCCGCGCGCTGCTGGCGTTACGGGTACGGCTGTCGGACTGGGAAGCCGCGGCGCATGCGCTAACCGGCGCGGAAGGGGATTAGGCGATGGATCTGCTTTCCATAATCGGCGTTGCGCTCGCACTCGTGTCGGTCACTGTGACCATGACGCTCGACGGCGGCAGCGTCATGTCGCTCGTGCATTTCCCGGCGTTTCTGATCGTCGTTGGCGGGACCACCGGCGCCATCCT
>DASQHO010000069.1:0-7865 GCA_035632055.1 Allostellaceae bacterium | reverse complement strand
CAGGGCTTTTGCCTGGTCCTCCGTCAGGGCGAGCGCCGGGATGTCGTCCAGCGCCGTCTCGAGCGGAAGCAAATGCCCGGAAGCGGCCGGACTATGCCCGAGGGCGGTCAGATTATCCAGGGAAATCGCCTGTTTAAGGGTAAACCGGCCGACCGCCAGCCGTCGCAATTCGGCAACAAAAGCGCGGGTTTCGAGCGCTTCGCCGAGATCGCGGGCGAGGCTGCGGACATAGGTACCGGGACCGACTTCGGCCTCGAAAATCGCGTGGTCACGGTCCGGAACCGCCACCAGATCCAGACGGCGAACCTCGACGGGGCGGGCGGCGAGGCTGGTGGCGGAGCCGGCGCGCGCTAAGGCATAGGCGCGCATTCCCGCGACTTTAATCGCCGAGAAATCGGGCGGCCGTTGGCTGATCGTGCCGATGAAGCGCGGCAGCGCCGCCCGGATTTCGGTCTCGCTTGGCCGCTGCGTGCTGGTGGCGACGACCTGGCCCTCGGCATCGTCGGTAGCGCGGGCCTCGCCCCAAGCGACCGTGAAACGGTAGAGTTTGGTGCCGTCGACGACGAAGGGCACGGTCTTGGTCGCCTCGCCGAGCGCGATTGGCAGTACGCCCGTCGCCAGTGGATCGAGCGTGCCGGCGTGGCCCGCCTTAGCAGCACCAAACGCGCGCTTGACCGCGGCGACTGCACGCGCCGATGTCAGGCCCAGCGGCTTGTCAAGGACGACCCAGCCATGGATCCGCGCGTCGCCGGCCTTAGCTGGCATCGCCGGTTTTCTTAGCCGGCGGCTTGGCGGGTGCAATATCACGCGCGACCTCCGGTCGGCGCAGCAATGCGTCGATGTGACTCGCATGCTCGAACGAGGTGTCGAGAGTGAAATGCAGCGCCGGCGCGTAGCGCAGCTTGACGACGCGTGCGAGCTCGCGGCGCAGGTAACCTTCGGCCCGTTTCAAGCCGGCCAATACTTCGGCCGCGTGGCCGCCGCCCAGTGGCGCGATAAAAGCGGTGGCATTCTTGAGATCGGGCGAGACCCGGACCTCAGTGACCGTCAGCGCGATTTCGGCGAGCGCCGGATCGTGCAAACCATGCTCGAAGATGCGCGCCAGCGCGTGACGCATTTCCTCGCCGATGCGCAGCGGCCGAGGATTCTGCTCGGATTTCGACATTGCGATCCTCACGATCGCCGGCGCGCCGTTACAGGGCGCGGGCGACCTCTTCGACCTCGAAGCACTCGATAACGTCACCCTTCTCGACGTTTTCGTAGTTCTCGAAGGCCATGCCGCATTCAGTGCCTTCGCGCACCTCGCGGACCTCGTCCTTGAAGCGTTTCAGGGTCTTCAGACTGCCTTCGTGGATGACGACGTTGTCGCGCAGCAGCCGCACCTTGGCACCGCGGCGTACCAGCCCTTCGGTGACCATGCAGCCGGCTACCTTGCCGACTTTGCTGATGTTGAAGACTTCGCGGATCTCGGCGTTGCCGAGGAAGCGCTCGCGCCGTGTCGGCGCCAGCAGGCCCGACAAAGCGCCCTTCATGTCCTCGATCACCTCGTAGATGATCGAGTAATAGCGGATTTCGACGCCGTCGCGCCGCGCCAGGTCGCGCGCCTGCGGATTGGCGCGGACGTTGAAACCGATGATCACGGCGTTCGACGCCTTGGCCAGGATCACGTCACTCTCGTTGATGCCACCGACCGCAGCATGCAGCATGCGCACCGCGACCTCGTTCGTGCCGAGGCCCTTGAGTGAGGCGTTGATCGCCTCGAGCGAGCCCTGCACGTCGGACTTGACCACCACCGCCAGCTCCTTGGCCGTGCCCGCGGCGATCTGCGAGAACATCTGCTCGAGTGTGCCACGGCCGGCGGCGGCGGCGGCCTTCTGGCGGCGCAGCCGCTGGCGGTACTCGGTGATGTCGCGCGCCTTTGCCTCGCTGTCGACGACGATGAAATCGTCACCGGCGAGCGGCGTGCCGTTGAGACCCAGCACCTCGACCGGCGACGCCGGTCCGGCCGACATCACGTTCTGACCGCGATCGTCAATCAGCGCGCGCACGCGGCCCCACTCACTGCCGGCCACGAAGATGTCGCCGGTCTTGAGGGTCCCGCGCTTGATCAGCACGGTCGCCACCGAACCGCGGCCGCGCTCCAGTTTGGCCTCAATCACGCTGCCTTCGGCGGCGCGGTCGGGATTGGCCTTAAGGTCGAGGACTTCGGCCTGCAGCAGGATGATCTCCTCGAGCTTCTCAAGGTTGATCTTCTTGGTCGCCGAAACCTCGACGTCGAGCACGTCGCCACCGAGATGCTCGAGCACGATTTCGTGCTGCAACAGGTCCTGACGCACGCGGTCGGGCTTGGCATCCGGTTTGTCGATTTTGTTGATGGCGACGATCATCGGTACCTTCGCCTCGCGCGCGTGGCGGATGGCTTCGACCGTCTGCTCCTTGATGCCGTCGTCGGCGGCGACCACCAGCACGACGATGTCGGTGATCTGCGCGCCGCGGGCGCGCATCGCGGTGAAGGCCTGATGGCCCGGCGTGTCGATGAAGGTGATGCGCTGACCATTCTTGAGCGTCACCTGATACGCGCCGATATGCTGGGTGATGCCGCCGGCCTCGCCCGAGGCGACATCGGTCGCGCGTAGCGCGTCAAGCAGCGAGGTCTTGCCGTGATCGACGTGGCCCATCACGGTCACCACCGGCGGCCGCGGCTTCAGGCTTTCCGGCGCATCGGCCTCACCGGCGAGGCCGACTTCGACGTCGGCTTCCGAAACGCGCCGCACCTTATGGCCGAATTCGGTGGCGATGAGCTCCGCGGTGTCGGCGTCGATGTTCTGTGTGATCGTCGCCATCACACCCATGTCGAACAGTTTCTTGACCACCTTGGCGCCTTGCTCGGCCATGCGATTGGCGAGCTCTTGAACCGTGATGGTCTCGGGAATCACCACTTCGCGCGCCTGTTTGACTTGTGCGTCCATCTGCAGCTGCTGCTGCAGCCGTTGCTTCTCGCGTTCGCGCTGACGGCGGAACTGCGAGACGCTGCGCATCCGCTCTTCGCCTTCGTCGTTGATGGCGCGCGTGACGGTGAGTTTGCTGCGCTGCTTCGGCTCGTCGCGGCGCGGCGCGATCGCCGGACGCTTGACGCCGGCACCGGGACGCCGCGCGCGGTCGTCTTCTTCCTCTTCGACGATCTTGACCTTGCCGGCAGCCGACAGCGCCGCCACTTTGGCGGCGGCGGCTTCGCCGGCGCGCTTGGCAACTTCGCGGCGGGAAATCTCCGCCGCCTGCTCGGCTTTGCGCTCTTCGGCGCGCTTTTCGTCAGGGCTACGCGGCTCGACCTTGGGTGCTTCGGCCGGCCGCGGCGGCGTGACAACCCGGGCTTTTGCGAGCTCCTGTTCGCGTTCGGCGGCGGCGCGCGCCTCGGCGGCTGCTTGCTCCTCGGCCTTGAGCGCACCCTTGAGCGCACGCGCACGGCGCGCCGCCTCTTCCGGCGTCAGGCCATGCGGCAGCACGACGCCGCGGCGGGTTGGCGCAGCAGGTGCGGCCGGTGTCGCCGGCTTGGGTGCTTCCTTGGCGACTGCCGGCGCGGCTTCCAGACGTTCGGGCAAGACGCCCGATCCCGGTGCCGCACGCTTACGGCGGACTTCGACTTGCACGGTTTTCGAGCGGCCGTGCGGAAAGCTCTGCCGCACCGATCCAGTTTCAATCGGTTTGCGCAGCTCAAGCTTGCCGCTCGGGCGTCCGCCGAGTGTTAGCGGGCGTTTTTCGTCGCTGTTATCAGCCATTGCACTCCAAAACCTTGATCTTCGTAGCGTCTTTCGCGGCGTCGCGGAAGCCGGCCAAACGGGCCTGCTCCACGATAAAACTCTTTGCCAGCCTGCCCTTGAGCAATGCCGCGTGGACGACATGCTCGCGCCCGAAGGCCTGACCAAGCTCGGCCGCAGTCAAATGGTCGGTCACCGGCAATCCGCGCGCCAACCGCGTGAGCTTGCCGCGACCGTCAGCCGAACCATCCGATGCCTCGACCAGGGCGGCGACGCCACCGTCGCGCACGGCCTTCTCGACCTGGGTAAAGCCCGCGACCGCCTGACCGGCGCGTCGCGCCAGACCGAGACACTCGATCGAACGCCGAACCAGGAGGGTCTCGACCCGGTCGTCGAGGTCCGCGTCAACGACGACGTCCTGCTTGGCCGCACGTGCGAAAAGCCGCTTGGCGACGGCGGTTTTGACTATATCGCGGGCAGGGGTCAACCACAAACCACGGCCCGGCAAGCGGCCATCGACATCCGGCACGATCCGGCGATCGGGCGCGACGACAAAGCGCAGCAGGCGACCGCGTTCGTGGCTCTCGCCGGTCACGAGGCAGCGACGCAACGTGTCGCCGTCGTCGTTGCCGGCACGGCGCGGACGCGCGCCGGCACCCGGCGCCGTCCTTTGATCACGGGCGGGCAGTGCGGCCATGGTGCGTTATTCCGCCTTGGCGGCAGGCGCCGCTGCGGCATCAGCGGCGGGCTCGTCCGGAAACCAGTGAGCGCGCGCCCTCATGATGATGGCGTTGGCGTCGTCGGCGTCGAGCTTGATGCCCGCGCCCTGCGCGATCTCGACCAGCTCGTCACCGGCAAGATCGGCCAGATCGTCGAGCGTCTTGACGCCTTTTTCGCCGACCGCCACCAGCAGCGCCGGGCTCATGCCCTCGACCTGCGCCACTTCGTCGCCGACGCCAAGTTCGCGGCGGCGCGTTTCGTGCTTCTCGTCGCGCTGTTTGATGAAGTTGAGCGCGCGCTGCTGCAATTCCTTGGCGACCTCCTCTTCGAAACCTTCGATGCCGGCAAGCTCGTTGATCGGCACGTAGGCGATGTCCTCGACCGAGGTGAAGCCTTCGGTCACCAGCAGGTGCGCAATGACGTCGTCGACGTCAAGCGCTTCGATGAAGAGCTTGGAACGCGTGCGGAACTCTTCCTGGCGCCGCTCGCTTTCCTCGGCTTCGGTGAGGATGTCGATGTCCCAGCCGGTCAATTGCGAGGCGAGCCGTACGTTTTGGCCGCGCCGGCCGATCGCCAACGACAGCTGATCGTCGGGCACGACCACCTCGATCCGGCGCTGCTCTTCGTCCATCACCACCTTGGCGACCTCGGCCGGCGCCAGCGCGTTGACGACGAAGGTCGCCGGATCCTGAGACCAGGGAATGATGTCGATCTTTTCGCCCTGGAGCTCGGCGACCACCGCCTGGACGCGCGAGCCGCGCATGCCGACGCACGCGCCGACCGGGTCGATGCCGCTGTCGTTCGAGATCACCGCGATCTTGGCGCGCGAGCCCGGATCGCGCGCGACCGCGCGGATCTCGATGATGCCGTCATAGATCTCGGGCACTTCCTGGGCGAACAGCTTGGCCATGAACTGCGGATGGGTGCGCGACAGGAAAATCTGCGGCCCGCGCACTTCCTGGCGCACGTCGTAGATATAGGCGCGCACACGCTCACCCTGTCGGAAACTTTCGCGCGGCAGCAGCTCGTCGCGGCGCAGGATCGCTTCGGCGCGGCCGAGGTCGACGATGACGTTGCCGAATTCGACGCGTTTGACCAGGCCATTGACGATCTCGCCGACGCGGTCCTTGAACTCGTTGAACTGGCGCTGACGTTCGGCGTCGCGCACCTTCTGAACGATGACCTGTTTCGCGGTCTGTGCGGCGATGCGGCCGAAGTCGATCGGCGGCAGCGGATCGGTGAGGAAATCGCCGATTTCGGCTTCGGGATTGATCTTCTTCGCCGCCGCGAGGGAAATCTGCGCCGCCTCGTTGACCACCGGATCGGCAACTTCGCGGAACCGCATCAGGCGGATCTCGCCGCTCTTGCGATCGATCTCGGCGCGAATGTCGTATTCCAGGCCATATTTCGAACGGCCGGCTTTTTGAATAGCCTGCTCCATTGCTTGAAGCACCTCGTCGCGGTCGATGCCCTTGTCGCGCGCGACGGTGTCGGCGACCTGAAGCAACTCGAGACGGGGATAGGCGCTGGTCTGTACGGCCATTATCGATATCCTTAGATAGCTTCGCTGCGCGCCTTCGGGCGCGTAGCGGCGATGAGCTCGTCGGTGAGGACGAGTTTGGCGCGGGCGATGCCCGCGAGCGGCAGGCGCACAATCTCGGCACCCAGATTCACTTTGACGGCGTCGCCGTCGAGCCCGAGCAACCGGCCGCGGAAGCGGCGGCGGCCGTCGAACGATTGCTGCAGTTCGAGCTTGGCCTCGAAGCCGGAGAAGCGCTCGTAATCCTCGCGCCGAAAGAGGGGCCGATCGATGCCAGGCGAGCTGACTTCGAGCACGTACGATTCGGCGATCGGATCGGCAACGTCGAGCAGCGCCGAGACCGTCTGGCTGACCAGCGAGCAATCGTCGACCGACATCGCCGCGTCGTCGGCGCGTTCGGCCATTACCTGCAAGGTCGCCCGCCGTCCGCCGGTGAATGCCGCGCGCACGACGCGATATCCCATCGCTTCGAGCGAAGGGGCAATCAGGGCCTCGATGCCTTTGGCGTCGATCAACGCCGAACTCCTGCGCCAAAAATAAAAAGTGGGCCGCGCGGCCCACCGTTCGATCTCCCCGGCTAACATACCGAGGCTATGGGACTCTTGTTGTTGATTGCGCCCTTTATATAGGGAATTCCGGCGCTTGCGCAAGGCTGGCGGACGCTTCAGGAACGCCGCTCCAAGCGGAAAAACCAAGGCCGGCGGCCGGCGGCCACCGCTTTTTCCTCGTAACGGGTCGCCGGCCAATCGGCCGGGCGGTCCGCCCAGTCACCCTGGGCGCGCGATATCGCGATGAAAGCGGGATGAACGTCGACCACCGCAGCGATCCACTCGGCGTAATCGGGATCGTCGGTAGCGAGCCGCAGTTCGGCGCCGGGACGCAGCGTCCGTGCCAGCTGTTCGAGCGTCTCGGCGGCGACGATGCGGCGCTTCTTGTGACGCTCTTTGGGCCAGGGATCAGGAAACAGGATGAAGGCGCGGCCCACGCTGCGGTCCGGCAGCCGGGCCAGCAACAGCCGCGCATCGTCGACAAACAGCCGGACATTCGCCAATCGGTCGCGGTCGATCGCCGCCAGCAGCTTGGCGACGCCGTTCTCAAACACTTCCGCGCCAATGAGGCCGATGTGCGGATGGGCGCGCGCCTGTGCCGCCAGATGCTCGCCGGCGCCGAAGCCGATCTCAAGCCAGAAATCGGTTGCGCCGGGAATCGCCGCTTGCGGATCGAGTGCCCCTGCCAGCGGCAAGACGACGCGCAACTGCGGCAACAGCGTGTCCATCAAGGCCCGCCGTCCAGCGCGCAGCTTGCGCCCTCGCCGGCGTCCGTAAATCTGCCGGCGCGTGCCCGTTCCGGGATCGGCGATCATGTTGTAGAGATTCGCGGCAATGGCGGCGCCTGGCAAGCGTCGCGCGCGGTTAGCGCGAACGCGGACCCGGCGGCGTATAGGCGTTGGCGATCGCCTTGGCGAGCTCGAAAACGCGGCGACGCAGCTGCGGGTCGGTGATGCGGAGATAAGCGCGCACCAGTTCAAGAGTTTCACGCCGCATGATCGGCTCGTTGCCGTAAAACAGATCGGCAGTTTCGCTCAGACCCTTGGACGGCTTGGCCGCCCCATCAGCACCGGCCAGCGTGCCGCCGGGCATATTCAGATCTTCGAAAAAGAACGCTACCGAGACATCGAGCACCTGCGCCAGCTCGTGCAACCGGCTGGCACCGATGCGGTTGGTGCCGCGTTCGTATTTCTGCACCTGCTGGAAGGTGAGGCCGATGGCCTGGCCGAGTTTCTCCTGGCTCATGCCGAGCAACGTGCGGCGCAACCGAACCCGTGCACCGACATGCACATCGATCGGATT
>DASQHO010000068.1:0-6137 GCA_035632055.1 Allostellaceae bacterium | reverse complement strand
CAGCGTCAGAAACGTCAGGTTGGCGCTGTCGATCAGCGACATCTTGCCGCCGTAAAGCGCGTTCGCCTCAATCGCGTCCACCACCTCGCGCGGCCGGAACCGCCGGATGAGCAACGTCACGATCCCAACAACCAGCCCGCCAACGCACGGCACCACCAGAACCCGCCACCACGCCAAACCAACCCCCTCGCTCAGCAAATGATCGGGCGACAGCTGAAATGTTGCCTGATGAATCCATTGCAGGATCTGGCGCAGAACAACCACCCCAATGCTGATGGCAGCGCCAATGATGATGCCGAGTGCCGTGAGCGCGATTTCGTTGCTGCGTAAATGACGCCGGTGCAGACCGAGCAACCAGGCTCGCCATCGGACCCGCAGGCCAAACGCCAAGTCGCGCCAAGGCCACACGCGTCCCATGCCGGGCGCGGTCAGCGCCGCGATCGGGCCTTTCGCCCTGAGGCCGCGCCAACGCCGGTCCAACATGGGGATTCCCGAGAATATCGCACGAATGTAGGGATAACGGTTTCAGGGCTTACAGTTATTCCACCGCCCGCCAACCGCAAATCACCAAATCACCGTCCCATACAGCACGGCGTGCAATCCCCAATAGCCGGCCAAATACGCGGCCAATGCACCGCAATACGCGACCGGCGCCAACAGCGCCGGGTGCTGTCGATCGGGTTTCTCGTCGACCAGGATACCGAGCAGGATGACGATAATCATCGAATGACCGATTGCATCGATCTTGCCGAAGTCGAACACGGCGCTGATGAACATCATCGTCAGCACGAGAGCAGCCAGTCGCCGAATAAGTGGCGAACACAACAACGCGAATGCCAAGCTGAACTCAAGCACGCCCGCATTGATCATGTAGAAGTGCGAATTGAGATCCATGCTGATTTCGGGATGCGTGGCGAGCACGGGATAGGTCCAGTCGGGATAGGCCCATTTCTCCATCGCCGCCCACATGAGGGTCAGCGCTGCCGCCCAGCGGGCAACATCGAGCGGACGTAGTCCGAAAAAGTCGAGGTCGAGCGCGACCAGCGCCAAATACGCAGCGACGCCGAGGAAGATCGGATAATCGAGCATGTGAAAGATGCCGTAGACGTAGACGCCGTAGGCATAGAGAAAGGCTATGCCGAGCGCAGATAGCGGCATCGTCCGCCGCCAGAACATGCCAATGGCGATGGCGAGCTGCAGCCACGGAATGAATTGCCAATCGGTCTTGAGCTCGGGCGTCATAATGATGTTACCGATGACCCAGAGCGCGGTGAAAAAGCATGCGCCGCCGCCACGATAAAGCGCTTCGATGCGCGGCTTGAGGCCCGCTCCCATCCGGTCGAACGAGCGCAGGACTGCGATCCCGAGCTGCTTGCGCTCGAAATATCCGAGTACCCACAGCAGCACCGCCGCAGTGGCGGTGTACTGCCAAAAGATCGTGTTGAAGACTTCGTGTAGCGGCAGCGGCTGCTGCGGCACCGAGTAATGCGAGAACCATTTGACGTGCGCGTCGGCCGCGCTCGGCGCCAATGCCAAACCAGCAGCCGCTATTACAATTCGCGTCAAATTGTACTTATTGGCCCGCATCGTGCCCTTGCTGCGCTCGATTCAGGAGTTCACGCGTTGATGGAAGATCAGGGCGCCAGAGCGGGGCGAAACTGAATCTTTACCGCCGTGTCGGATAACAGAGCGGCTCACTTCGTAGACGGAGGCGACCGTGTTTCTGATCCTCGGCATCATTGCCATCGTGCTCGGCGCAAGCGCGGCGCTCGCGGCAGCGAGGTTTCCCATCCGCCAGACCCAGCTCGAGCGCTGGGGTGGTGACTTGATGGTTGCCGGCTTCGCCCTCCTCGGGTTCGGCTTCCCGATGATCTGAACCTGGTGCGGCAAAGCCCGCGCCGAGTTCGGAAAAGCCTTCGCACCCGCTGAGGCGCCCGTAATGATTTCGGCCATGACTGCAGACACTGGTGGGCTTTTGGTGAATATCCTCGATTAAGGGATAATTTATCACACCATCATTAAATTTGATAGCAGGAGTCGTGGTTAACTTATTGGATTCCATGACTCATTCGTGGTTAATCTGTCTCAGTTTTAGGACAGCCGTAGGTTGTATCCGGCGTCCCGAAATCGACGAATAGTTTCAATCGCTTATAGCGACGGTCTATGGCGCAGGCGGGTTATTGGCGGCGGCATCGGCGCCCTTGATACGCGCAGCCAGAGACGCCTTCAGGAACCGGTCGAGATCGCCGTCAAGCACGGCGCCGGTATTGCCGGTTTCGACTCCGGTCCGCAGGTCTTTCACCATCTGATAGGGCTGCAAGACATATGAGCGGATCTGGTGGCCCCAGCCGATGTCGGTCTTTGTCGCGTTCATCGCCGCCGCCTGCGCTTCGCGCTTTTGCAGTTCGTTCTCATACAACCGCGCCTTGAGCATCGCGGTCGCCTTGGCGCGGTTCTGATGTTGTGAGCGTTCGCTCTGGCAGGCGACGACCACGGGCTCCTGCCCCGGCAGAGTATATGTCATGCGCACGGCGCTGTCGGTCTTGTTAACGTGCTGGCCGCCAGCGCCCGAGGAGCGATACGTGTCGACGCGCAGGAATTTGTCCTGCACCTCGACATTGATCTTGTCGTCGACCACCGGGTAGACCCAGACCGACGCGAAGCTAGTCTGCCGCCGGGCGTTCGCATCGAACGGCGAAATGCGCACGAGCCGATGCACGCCGCTTTCGGTCTTGAGCCAGCCATAGGCGTTCTCGCCGATGACGCGGACCGTTGCCGATTTGACGCCAGCGCCTTCGCCTGCGCTTTCTTCGATCCATTCGACCTTATGGTCGTGCTGCTCGGCCCAGCGGATATACATGCGCAGGAGCATCTCCGCCCAGTCCTGTGCTTCGGTCCCGCCGGCGCCGGCGTGCACTTCGAGATAGGCGTCATTGCCGTCGGCTTCGCCTGAAAGCAGGCTGTCGAGCTCGCGCTCCTTGACCTCGTCGCGCAGTTTGGCGAGCGCCTTCTGCGCCTCGTCGAGCATCGCCTGATCGCCCTCAGCCTCAGCCATTTCGGCAAGCGCGAGCGTGTCGGTCAGTTCTTGCTCGATGCGGCGATAGCCGCCGACGCCTTTTTCAAGGCGTGTGCGTTCACGCATGAGCTGCTGTGCACGATCGGAATTGTTCCAGAAATCCGGCGCCTCGACGGCGCGATTCAGCTCGATCAGACGCGCGTTGGATTTATCCCAGTCAAAGATGCCTCCGCAGCAACGCCAAGGCGCGACGAATCTCCTCGGCAATCGCTTCGATCTCAGCACGCATCGGTCAACCTCGAAAGACAAATGAAATGGCACATCAATATAGTCCGCCCGTGCCGCTGCGTGGACCCGGTTGTGCAGTTCCGCTGCCGGCTTGATCTCCGGCCGCACCGCCGTTGGGCGAGAAATCGCCGATGCCGAGGGTAATGCCGTTGCCGCTCACCACTTGGCCGGGCTCGTTGGTCGGCTCAGTGCCCGGCTTGAATGCACCCCATATTACGTTGCGGTCGCCACTTGTCGGCAAGCGGCCGGTGTGGGCATCAATTCGTACCAGTTCGATGCCGGGCGGGATACGAAAGGGAATGGCGGGTTTGCCCTTGAGCGCGGCGGCCATGAAATCCCGGAATGCCGGCGCCGCGACCGTAGCGCCGACTTCGTGTTTACCAAGGCTATGCGGTTGATCGAAACCGACATAGACGCCGGCCGCCAAATCAGGCGAGAAGCCGACGAACCATGTGTCTTCGGATTCATTGGTCGTACCGGTCTTGCCAGCCAACGGCTTGCCGATCGAGGACACGATCCGGCCAGTGCCATGCTGCACCACGTCTTCCAACATTGAGACGTCCTGGAAACAACTGCGCGGATCGGCGATCTGCACCCGCGTATCCGGCAGTTCGGGTGGCGCCTGGCCTGTCCACGCCACGTTGTTGCAGCCTTCACACGGCCGGTCGTCAGCGCGGTAGATCGTCTTGCCGTTGCGGTCCTGGACGCGGTCGATGAAGGTCGGATGGATCTGTTTGCCGCCGTTATCCAGCATCGCGTAGGCAGTCGTCAGCCGCAGGGGCGTCGTCACGCCCGCGCCAAGAATATACGAATCCTCGAGCGGCATCTGATCCAGGATGCCGAAGCGCTTGACCAGATAGTCCTGGATGATCGGCAAGCCGACCGTCGTTCCGACCCGTGCCGTCACCAGATTCAGGGATTCCTGCAGCGCGAAGAACAGCGGCACTGGTCCGTAAAAGCGATGTTCGTAGTTCGTCGGATTCCACTTCGGAAGCCCGGGCCCTTGATCGACCACGAACGGCGCATCGAGTACCAGCGTCGAGGGAGTAAAACCGTGATCAAGCGCCGCCAAATAAATGAACGGCTTGATCGCTGAGCCGGTTTGCCGCTTCGCCTGTGTCGCACGGTCGAACTGACTTATCGCGAAGCTGAATCCGCCGCTCATCGCCAGCACACGTCCCGTATGCGGATCCATCGCCACCAGCGCACCCGACACGGCCGGAATCTGGCGTAGGCCGTAGGTCTTGCCCGCCGCATCAAGCTTCTGCACGAGAACGACGTCGCCCGCCGTCACCGCCGCAGCGGCGGCTGCCGGCACCGGCCCCACCGCGTCGTCGTTGATGTACTTCCGCGCCCAGCGCAATTCGCTATAGGGAATTTGTGCTTCGCTGCCGTTGGCAAAGCCGATGGTCGCTGTATCGCCGGACGTCGCGAGCACGACCGCCAGCGACCAGCCGACATCAGTGGCGCCGGCCGGCACCGGCACCGCAGCAAGTCGCGACTGCCAGTCGCCATCAATTCCAATGTGCGTCAGCGGTCCGCGCCAGCCATGGCGGCGATCATAAGCCTCAAGTGCGTCGCGCAAAGCCTTGTCGGCGGCCGACTGGAGCGTCGGCTCGAGGCTGGTCCGCACCAGCAAACCGCCCTCGTAAACCTTGCGTTCGCCATAGCGATCGATCAGCTCGCGACGTACCTCTTCGTTGAAATAGTCGGCGTGCGCCATCTCCGTTGCATCGCGCTGATGCAATTCGATCGGCTCGGCCTTAGCCGCCTGCGCCTGTTGCGCGGTAATGAACCCGGCATCCGCCATGCGATCGATCACCCAATCGCGGCGATCCTTGGCAGCCTCAGGGTGGCGCCGCGGATCATAGTTGTTCGGCGCCTTGGGCAAGGCGGCAAGGAAGGCTGCCTCCTGGACGCTCAATTGATCGAGCGGCTTGTTGAAATAGTTCAGCGCCGCGGCCGCGACGCCATAAGTGCCGCCGCCGAGATAAATACCGTTGAGATAAAGCTCCAAGATGCGGTCCTTACTCATCACCTGTTCCATACGGATGGCGATGAGCGCTTCGCGGATCTTGCGCTTCAGGGAGAGCTCGTTGTTCAGCAGGAAATTTTTCGCCACCTGCTGCGTAATGGTCGATGCGCCGGCCGGCCGGCGATGCTCGGCCAGGCGGAAGAGATCGGTGATCGCGGCGCGCACCATCGACAGCGGATCGACGCCGGAATGAGAATAGAAATTGCGATCCTCGGCCGCCAGAAAGGCGTGGATCACCATCGGTGGCATTGCGCCCACGGGTACGAAGACGCGCTTTTCGGTGGCATATTCGGCCAACAACCGGCCATCGCCGGCATAGACGCGCGTCACGACTGGCGGCTGATAATTCGCGAGCTGCTGGTAATCCGGCAAATCGCGGCCGAAATACCAGACCGCCAGACCGGCCACGCCGGCACCGACGATGCCGCCGAACAGCACCAGAACGAACAGGATCTTGAAGAGCTTGGTCATCGTCCGGGCGCCATTACCGCCAATCGGCGTCCGCGATCCGTGCGGTCGACGCGCGATCTCACGCTGGTTTTATGGCCCGATCGCGCCGGCTTTCCAAGACCAAAAGCGGCACGGCCGCCCCGGACCGCGGATTTCCGCCGCATTGAGACGCACGAGGCGGTTGCCGCGGCGCGGCACCGCCTGATATCCTGCCGGTGCGAAATACTGCAGTCCGCTTCCGGCCCCAGGCCGAAGAGGGCGACGCGGCGGTTCGGGATGCGGCGACGCACCCCGCCGGGACGCCAAAGGACCACGCGGTTTGATCAAACCTAGAAGCCTGCGCCGGCC
>DASQHO010000067.1:0-9405 GCA_035632055.1 Allostellaceae bacterium | reverse complement strand
GCCAAGGCGCAAGCCTACAACACGACGATGTACGTCATGGCGGTGCTGCTGGTGATCGGCTTCTTCTGCAACCTGGCGGTCCGCGCGGTGAACAAGCGTCACCACATGACGGCCCAGCAGGAAGCGCAGGCAGCGGCCTGATCAGGAACGAGGAGAAAGCAACATGGCAAATTCGCAGCAAGGCCATAACAACGGTGTCAAGCTCACACTGGCTTGGCTCTTCGTCGGCATTCCGCTGGCGTGGGGCGTGATCGAGACATTGCTCCATTCGCTCAAATTGTTCGAATAAGCATCGTCTCATCGAGCGACGGGCCGCCCATTGGGCGGCCCGTTTGCTTTTCCGGCTAGAGACTATCGCGCAACACCGTCAGCGCCGCGCGCAACGCCGTCAGCGCCCGTCGCGTGTCGCGCGCCGTCGCTATCAGATCCGGAATTTGACCGGGTTGCCGGAGCAGTGCGGCGAGCACGCGGCCAGGCGCGGCTCGGCCCGACGGATGCAGGCCGACCAATGCCGCCGCCGGCAGACTGCGGTCGGCAGGATCGGCGATGGCGCGCAGTACCGCAAACGGCTTGCCGGCCGCCTGCGCCGCGCGCGCTGCATGCAGAGATTCGAGATCGACGGAAAGCGCTCCGTGCCGTGCATGTTGCTCTGCCTTGGCTTGCGGCGTGGCGACGACCGCCTCGAGGGCGAGCAGCGCGCCGGTCTCGGCGTGCAGACCGGCGGCGGCGAGTGCAGCCAACAAGCGGCGATGGAGGCCGGCATCGACGTCGAGCCGCGTATTGTTTGCGCCGATCACTGTGCGCGGCAGCAGCAAAGTTCCGGAAGCAAGCCGCAGCGCCAGCCCGCCGGCGATGCCGAAGCTAAGCACACCATCTGCCGTCTCGGCGGCACGCGCCGCGAGCTTCCGGCCGCGGGCCGAGTCACCGCCAGTGGCGAACGCGGCAATGCCGAAGCGTTGCGCGAGCCGCTGCTCCGCCGCGAAGCCGCAGAGCGCCGCGAAGCGCATCACATGCCGTAGGTAGTGCGCCGTGCGCCGGTGTGGCGCAGCGTGCGATAGCGCGCCAAGGCCCAAAGCGGAAAATACGCGCGATAGCCGTGATAGCGGAGATAAAAGACGCGTGGAAAGCCAACAGCGGTGTACCACGCCTCGTCCCAGAGGCCATGCGGCTGCTGCGTCTGTTGCAAATATTCGACGCCGCGCGCCACGGCCGGATTGTCGACTTCGCCGGCCGCCATCAGCGCCAACAGCGCCCATGCGGTCTGCGATGCGGTACTCGCCTTGCCCTCGCCGCGCGGCCGATCGCGCCAGTAAGACGCCCCGTCCTCGCCCCAGCCGCCGTCGGCACGTTGCTTGCTGACGAGCCAAGCGACGGCCCGCCGGATCATCGGATCGTCGGGTGCAATACCCGCGACGTTGAGCGCGCACAGCACCGACCATGTCCCGTAAATATAGTTCGTGCCCCAACGGCCGAACCACGAGCCATCGGGCAGTTGAGTGCGGCGGAGATAGTCGAGGCCGCGCGCGAAGGCGGCGCTTTTGTCGCCACGTTGCGCCAGGAGCGACAGGCAGCGTGCGCTGACGTCCTCGGTCGGCGGATCAAGCAGCGCGCCGTGATCGGCGAACGGAATGTAGTTCAGATAGTAGTACTCGTTGTCGGCGTCGAACGCCGCCCAGCCGCCGGTGCGGCATTGCATGCCGATGAGCCATTCGCTGGCGCGCTCCACCGGCTCGCGCCACTTGGCGCGGTCGGCGCGATCGAAGGCCATGGCGACAACAGCGGTGTCGTCGAGATCGGGGTAATGCGGGTTGGCGTACTGGAACGCCCAGCCACCCGGTGGCGCCTTCGGCCGCCATACGGCCCAGTCGCCCGGCAGGTCGACGACCTGGCGCGGTGCGAGCCAGTCGAGCGCCCGACGTGCGGCAGCGTCACTGGCGGGGTCGCCGACTTCGAGCAGCGCGTGCGCCGCCAAGGCTGTATCCCAAACCGGCGAGAGGCACGGCTGGCAGTAGGAGCGCTGCGGCGTGCGCACCACGAGCTTGCGCAATGCCGATTTGGCGGTGCGCAGCGCCGGATCGTCCTTGGCGTAGCCGAGGCACTCGAACATCATCACCGAATTGGCGATCGCCGGATAAATCCCTCCGAGGCCGTCGTCGCCATTGAGGCGCTCGACGACGAAGCGCACCGCAGAATCGATCGCCCGCTTTCTATGCTTGGCCGGCATGTGCGGCTCCGCCAGACGCAACACGTCGTCGATGCGGTTGAAGATCCAGGCCCAGGGTGATCCCGAAGCGCGTGGCGGCTTGGCTTGCGTGCCCGGCGCGAACAGCTCGCGCACGCGCACGCCGCGCGGATTCTTGGCGCGCGGCTTCAGCGCCATCAGCACCAGCAGCGGCACGATCACGGTGCGCGACCAGTACGATACCTTGCTGAGATGGAACGGGAACCAGCGCGGCAGCAGCATGATCTCGACCGGCATTTCCGGCACTGCCGTCCATGGCAGTTCGCCGAACAGCGCGAGCTGGATGCGGGTGAAGACATTGCTATGGGCGGCACCGCCGCGCGCTAGCACGGCCCCGCGCGCCTTCGTCATGTGTGGCGCGTCCGGCGAATCGCCAGCGGCCTTGAGCGCGAAATAGGCCTTCACCGTCGCCGACAGATCGACGTCGCCGCCATGGAACAGCGGCCAGCCGCCGTGCTCGCCTTGCGTGGCGCGCAGATAGACGGCGAAATCGCGTTGCACGTCGTCCTCGATCTCGCCGAGATAATGCTGCAGCAGCATATATTCGGCCGGAATCGTCGCGTCGGCTTCGAGTTCGTAGCACCAATGCCCGTCGGCGTGCTGCTGCGCGAGCAGCGCCGCGGCGGCACGATCCACGGATTGATCGAGCCCGTAATTCGGCGCGGCGCGCGCGCGGGAATCGGTCGTGGCGGCGTCGGACATCAGCGGCAGAGATGCGGCTCGAACGACTGCGAAGGCGGTGTTACCTTGAACCCGAAGCCCTTGCCGCTCAAGGATTTTTCGACCGCGGCCGGCTGTCCTGCGCCAAGCATCTGCGCCGCGGCAAAGCCCGAACGGATGGCGCCTTCGATCGTCGCCGGCAGGCCGGTATCGGTCCAGTCGCCAGCCAGCACCAGATTGCGCCAGCGCGTGCGTGCAGTCGGCCGGCGCGCCACCTGCTCCGGCGTCGCGGCGAATGTGGCGCGGCGTTCGCGTACGATGCGCACCGGCGGCACCGGCGCTTCCGACAACTCATAGGCGGCGGCGACGTCACGCCACAGCACGGCAGCGAGTTCGTCTTCCGGCGTGTCGAGCAGGCGGTCGGCGGCACTCACGGTCACCGACAGCACGCCCGCCTTGCGGAACACCCACTCCGCCGTACCGCCGACGATGCCGACGAAAAACGGCGCGCCGGCCGGCGCGGCAGTGCGGAAATGTGCATTGAGAATGGCGCAATATTGATCCGGCGCAACGAGATCGGGCATCAGCCGCGACGCCACTGGCGCGGTTACCGCCAGCACAATGTCGTCGGACGTGGCGAGCGTTTCGCTTCCGTCGTCGAAATCGAGCGCCGTCGCGCGCTCGGCATCGAAGGCGATGGCGCGCAGACGCGTGCCGAAACGGATCGTTGCGCCACGCCTCCGCAATTGCGCCAGTGCCGGATCGACCAGGGTTTCCGACAGGCCTTCGCGCGGCACCAGCGGCGTGCAGGCGGCGCCGCCGGCGCCGATGCTTTCGGCAAGCACGCGCGCGAGCAAGACTGCCGAAGCTTCATTTAAAGGCGTGTTGAGCGCGGCGATCGCCAGCGGTTGCCACAAGCGGCGGAAGATCGGCGTACCGGGCTTGAGAATATCAACGACGCGATCGGCGGGCCGCGCCCGGCGTAGCGCCAATGCCTTTAGATAATCGCCGAGGTTCGTGCCCGGAACGCGGCCCGCCGGCGACGCCATCCACCACGGAATACGGCCGCGATTGAAACGCAGCGTCCATCGCTCGCCGGTGGCGCGGTCGAGAAACGGATAAATCGGCGCGCCCGGCCCGGTGAGCGTGGCACGCGCACCGACGGCGTCGATGAAGCGGAGCGCCGACCGGTTGCCGGCGATCAGCAGGTGGTTGCCATTATCGATGCGGCAGCCGAGCGCCTGGTCGAAATAGGAGCGCGCCCGTCCGCCGGCGTGCGGCGCCGCCTCGTAGAGCGTCACGGCGCGGCCGGCCTCGGCAAGCCGCACCGCGGCGGCCAATCCCGCCACGCCGGCGCCGACGACATGGACGCGGCCACTCATAACAGGCCGTGGCGCAGCGCGTACCACAGTTTCCGCGACGTCGGCACGCGGACATGCATCTCGATATGCTGCCAGCCGCGTTTCTCCAGCCGAGTCAGGATCGCAGAATAGACCGCACCCATGACCGCCGCCGGCCGCATGGTGCCGCGTGGGCATTCGGCCATTGCGCGCCGCGCCGCGGCGAACTGCGCGTGCGCCATTGCGGCGAGGTCTTCGCACACCGCCGGCAAATTCGAATGTGCCAGCACTGCCGCCGGGTCGCGCGCGACGATGCCATGCTTCTCCAGCAGCTCGCGCGGCAGATAGAGGCGGCCGCGCGCGCCGTCCTCGACCAGATCACGCAGGATGTTGGTGAGCTGCAAGGCGCGGCCGAGCGCGTTGGCGACGCGGTCCGCCTGATCGCCGGGTGCGCCGAAGATGCGCGCCGACAGCCGGCCGACAGCCGAAGCGGCGCGGTCACAATAGAGATCGAGCTCGGCCAGGGACGGCGCGCGAATGTCGGCGCGCGCGTCCATCTCCATGCCTTCGATCACGCCGATGAAATCGATGCGGCGCAGCGCGTATTTCGCCGCCGCATCAGCAAGCGCGCGCGTCAGCGCGTCGGCGGCCTGGCCGGCATAGAAGGCGTCGACCGCGCGTCGCCAACCGGCGAGCGCCGCCAGCTTGGTTACCGGCGCATCGTCGCTGTCGACAATGTCGTCGACGGCGCGGCAGAAGGCGTAGACCGCGAACATCGCCTCGCGTCGCGGCTTGTTCAGGAAGCGCATCGCCCAATAGAACGACGTACGCGCGGCGGTGACCTGCGCCTTGATGTCCGCGCGCTCTTCGCGCGTCGGCTGCACGAGCACGCTCATGCGCGGCCGCCGCGCACGAGGCCGACTAGCGTCGCCAGCACGAAGTCGACCGGGCTAAGCTTGACGCGCATCGCGAGAGGATCGCCGCGTCGCAGCCGCGCCGCCAGACGACTGGCGAGCGCGACGATGGCGGCACATTCGCGGCTGAGGCCGGGGCTCTTTACCGCACCCGGCAGCGCCCGCGCGGTGGCGATCAACGCCTCGGTGCCGTCGAGCAGCCGGTCGATGACACGGCGCAGGCCTGGGCTCGACGACGGCGCGCGCAGATCCTCGACGCGCGCGCCTTCGGCAGCGAGCCACGGCTCCGGCAGATAGACACGGTCGAGCTGCCGATAATCCACGGCGCAATCCTGCAAATGGTTCAACACCTGGAGCGCGCTACACAGCGCATCGCTCGGCACCCAGGTAGCGCGGCTTTCGCCGTGCAGGTCAAGCAGCTGACGGCCAACCGGCGACGCCGAATAGCGGCAGTAATTCATCAGATCGTCCCAATCGCGATAACGCAGCTTGGTCGCATCCTGCTTGAACGCCGTCAATACGTCGTGACAATGCTGCGCCGTAACGCCGGTGGCGCGCAGGCTGGCGCGCATCGCCACCGCCGACGGCGCGTCGTCACCAGGCGCGCCGTCGAGCACGGCGCCCATGCGCTCAAGCCGGCGAACCTTCTCGGCCGCCGGCAGATCGCCGTTGTCGGCGATGTCGTCGGCCTCACGCGCAAAACGATAGAAAGCGTGCACATGTGGACGCAGATCGCGCCGGATCAGCCACGAGCCGACCGGAAAATTCTCGTCGTTCCGGCCCTTGCCCGAAGGCGTCTCGACCACGCCGCTTACGGCCGACTCTGCCATGACACTCGACCTTTCCACAGACCGCCGCGGCCGCGCCAGTGGCGCCAGGCGGAAGCAACCGTCGCCGCCAGATAAACCGCCGCCACCACCGGCAGCAACGGCGCGCGCAATATGCTCACGCGGTAGAACCGCAGCATCGGCACATAGGTGATGCTCATGATCAGCCAGGCGCTGATCGCCAGTGCCGTTGCCAGACGGCCGGACGGCAATACCAGGATTGGCGCCAGGAAGGTCATGCCCAATCCCAGCACCGTCGCGACCAGGATCAGCACTGAATAGTTGAGTTGGGCATAGGCGGTGCGCGCGATCATGTTCCAGATCGACGCCAGGTCCGGATACTCGCGCAGGCTGACGGTGTCGCGCGTCAAGCCGAGCCAGATGCGGCCACCGCGCTTAACGGCGCGTGCCAGCGCACAATCGTCGATCATCTCGCTCTTGACGGATTCCAGGCCACCGATGCGCTCGAACGCCGTGCGCCGCATCAGCATGCAGCCGCCGGCGGCGGCAGCCAGACGTTTGCGCGGATCGTTGGCCCAGGCGAAAGGATAGAGCATGGCGAAGAAATACACGAAAGCCGGAATCATGAAGCGCTCGGCCAACGAGCGGCAGTGCAGCTTGACCATCAGGGAGACGAGGTCGTAGCCGGTCTCGAGCCGTGCGGCAAGCTCGCTCAGGTTGCGCGGATGATGGGCGATATCGGCGTCGGTGAAGAGATAGGCGTCGGGGGCGCCGCCCTCGCCCGCCAGGCGCACGCCGGCTGCCATTGCCCACAGCTTGCCGCTCCACCCGTCGGCGAGTGGCGGTGCGGCAACCACATGCAGCCGGTTCGCCAAACCGAGCGTGGCAGCGGCCTCTTGCGCGATCCGGCCGGTGCCGTCACTGCTGTGATCGTCGACCAGCACGATTGAAAACTCGCCGGCGTATTCCTGCTTCAACAGCGACGTCACCGCCGCAGCAATCGTCGCAGCTTCGTCGCGCGCCGGCACGACGGCGACGATGCGCGGCCAGATTTTCGGCGCCGGCGCAGCCTTCGCGATGCGCGGCAGCCAGAACAGACCGCGGCCGAGCAGCAGATAGCTCCAGATCAGCAGCGCAAGCAGCGCGAAGAAACGGCCGGCGGTCATGACACCATCCCTGCGGCACGGAACCAGGCAATGGCGTCGGCCAGCCCCTCGCGCGCCGGTCGCGCGCGATAGCCGAGCTCGCGTTCCGCTTTGGCCGACGAGAAATACATCTTGTGCCGTGCCATACGCAGGCCGTCGCGCGTGGCGAACGGTTCGCGGCCAATGAGCCAACCGAGCGCCTCTTCGACGACGGCGACCGGCCAGATCAGCGCGACCGGCACCTGGACCGTCGGCGGCTTGCGGCCGACGATGCCGGCGACCAGTCGCAGGATCTCGCCGAGTGTCAGGTTCTCGCCACCGAGGATATAGCGCTCGCCGACGCGGCCCTTTTCTTCTGCCAGAAGATGGCCGTGCGCGACGTCGTCGACGTGCACGAGATTAAGGCCGGTGTCGACGTAAGCCGGCATCTTGCCGGCCGCCGCCTGAACGATCATGCGGCCGGTCGGCGTCGGCTTGACGTCGCGCGGCCCGACCGGTGTCGACGGATTGACGATCACTGCCGGCAGCTTGCGCGCACGCACCAGCTCGCGCACCGCCTCTTCGGCAAGGAACTTCGACCGCTTGTAATGGCTGATCATGTCGGCGAGCGTGCTCGGCGTGGTCTCGTCGGCAATGCCGCCGTCGGGACGCCAGCCCAGCGTTGCCACGCTACTGGTGTAGACGATGCGCTCGACTCCAGCCACCAATGCCGCTTCCATCAGGCTACGCGTGCCGTCGACGTTGGCGGTGTACATCGGCTTGGGATCGCGCACCCACAGCCGGTAGTCGGCAGCGACGTGATAGAGCGCGCCGCAGCCGTCGAGCGCGGCAGCGAGCGAGCGCGGCTCGGTCAGCGAGCCGGAACGCACGTCGACGGCAAGGCCTTCGACGTTACGGCGGTCGCTCGACGGGCGCAGTAGCGCGCGGACTTTACGCCCGGCGGCGAGCAGCGCGCGAGCAACGGCCGCGCCGACGAAGCCCGACGCGCCGGTGACGAGCACGGGCTTGTCGCTTTGAACCATGGCGATGTCCGGGTGCCGCTCCTAGCCAGCCACCGCCGTGCGCGGCGCGTTGGGCGTGGCGCGGCTGGCGATGAAACCAGCCGCCGCCGCGCGCGCCTCGCCATCGAGGGCGTAGACGTCGTCGAGCGTGCCAATGGTGCGGCCGGGCAACAGATCGAGCGCGCGTTCGACGGTGTCGGCGATTTCGAGAAATCCGATGCGGCGATCGAGGAATGCAGCGACCGCAACCTCGTTGGCGGCGTTGAGCACACAGGGCGCGCCGCCGCCTGCCTCCATTGCCGCGCGCGCCACGCGTAGCGCCGGGAAGCGCGCCGGATCGGGCGCTTCGAAATTAAGCTTGGCGAGCTTGGCGAGATCGAGCCGCGGGCTCGGCGCCGGAATGCGGCGCGGCCAGCCGAGCGCGTTGGCAATCGGCGTGCGCATGTCGGGCGAGCCGAGTTGCGCCAGGACCGAGCCATCGCTGTAGTAGACCAAGCCGTGCACCACCGATTGCGGATGCACGACGACCTCGATCTGGCCCGAGCTGAGACCGAAGAGATGATGCGCCTCGATCACCTCAAGGCCCTTGTTCATCATGGTCGCTGAATCGACCGAGATCTTGGCGCCCATGCGCCAGTTGGGATGCGCGACCGCCTGTTCCGGCGTGACGTCGCGCATGGCTTCGCGCACGCGTTCGCGGAACGGACCGCCGCTGGCAGTCAGCACGATGCGCTCGATCGCCTTGGCGTGGCCGAAATCGAATACTTGGAAGATTGCATTGTGCTCACTATCGACCGGCAGCAACCGCGCGCCCCGGCGCTTCGCTTCGGCGGTGACCAGTGCGCCGGCGCAAACCAGCACCTCTTTATTGGCGAGCGCGACCATGGCGCCGCGGCGTACGGCCTCAAGCGTCGGCGCCAAGCCGGCGGCGCCGACGATGGCCGCCATCACCCAATCCGCCGGCCGCGCTGCCGCTTCGACCACCGCGGCCGCACCGGCGCCGACTTCGATGCCAGTGCCGGCGAGTGCGTCTTTGAGCGCGCCGTAGTGACGGTCATCGGCGACGACGGCGAATTTGGCATGCAGACGCTTGGCCTGGTCGGCGAGCCGCGCGACGTTGCTGCGCGCGACCAGCGCCTCGACGGCATAGGCCGCGCGATCCGCTTCCACCAGTTCGACGGTGTTGCAGCCGACCGATCCGGTCGAGCCGAGAATCGTCACGCGCCGTTGCTGCGCCGCCGTCATCCGCCGCTTGCTCCCTGTCCGGTTTGCCCGTTATCCGCGCCGTCATTTTATTGATAAAGCGGCGGCGATG
>DASQHO010000066.1:0-13003 GCA_035632055.1 Allostellaceae bacterium | reverse complement strand
TCGACATGATCCCGAACGAACGGTTGGAGGCCGAGACCAACAAGCTGCACGAATATCTCGGCGTATGAAACGCATCAGGGGAGAGGAAACATGAATCGCAGATCGCTTCTGGCCGCGGGATTTGCCGTGGCGTTGGCGTTCACCGCAACGGCTCCGGCCGCTCATGCGGCGAACGACAAGGTGGTCATCGGTGTGATGAACGACATGTCGTCGGTTTACTCCTACCTCGGCGGCATGGGGTCAGTGGTCGCTGCCCGCATGGCGGTGCACGATTTCGGCGGCAAGGTGCTCGGCAAGCCAATCGAAGTGATCTACGCCGACCACCAGAACAAGCCCGATGTCGGCGCCGCGATCGCCCGCAAATGGTTCGATGAAGATGGCGTCGATGCGATAGTCGATCTGCCGACTTCATCCGTGGCCATCGCCGTGCAGCAAGTGGCGAAGGAGCGCGGCAAGGTTACGCTGATATCGAACGGCGGTTCGTCGGAGTTGACGGGTAAATTCTGCTCGCCGACGGGGATTCATTGGACTTACGACACCTATGCGCTGGCGCACGTCACCGGCAAGGCAATCGTGCAACAAGGCGGCAAGAGTTGGTTCTTCATCACCGCCGACTACGCCTTTGGCCATCAGTTGCAGGACGATACCGCGGCGGTGGTCAAGGCGTCGGGCGGTACGGTGGTCGGCTCGGTCAACGTGCCACTCAACAATGCCGACTTCTCGTCGTTCTTGCTGCAAGCCCAGCAATCGAAGGCGCAGGTGATCGGCCTTGCCAACGCCGGCGGCGACACCGTCAACTCGATCAAGCAGGCCGCCGAATTCGGCATCGTCAAAGGCGGCCAGCGGCTGGCCGGCCTGCTCGTCTTCATCGCCGACGTCAACGCGCTCGGCCTGCAAACAGCGCAGGGTCTGATGCTGACCGAGGCCTATTACTGGGACCAGAACGCCCAGACGCGCGCCTTCGCCAAGCGGTTCGAAGCCGAATATAACGGCAAGGTGCCGACCTCCGGTCAGGCCGGCGTCTATGGCGCCGTGCTGCACTATCTCAAGGCGATGGCGGCAGCCAAGACCGAGGATGGCGTCAAAGTGGTCGACGAAATGCGCAAGATGCCGATCAACGACTTCATGACGCACAACGGCAAGATCCGCATCGACGGCCGCGTTATCCGCGACATGTACCTGTTCGAGGTCAAGAGTCCGCAGGAGTCGAAGTATCCGTACGACTATTACAAACAGCTCGCGGTGATACCCGGCGACCAGGCGTTCCGGCCGCTTAGCGAGAGCGAGTGCCCGCTCGTGAAGCACTGATCGCCGTACGCACCGGGATGGGGCCGATGCTGGAGTGGTTGCATATCGCCGTGCCGCCGGCACCGGCGCTGTTCGGTCAACTCCTCATCGGCCTCATCAATGGCGCATTCTATGCGATGTTGAGCCTCGGCCTCGCCGTCATCTTCGGCCTGCTCAACATCATCAATTTCGCGCACGGCGCCCAGTACATGCTGGGCGCCTTCTGTGCTTACCTCATCCTCAATTATCTCGGCATCGGCTACTGGCCGTCGCTACTGATTGCGCCGATCGCCGTCGGCGTCTTTGGTATGCTGCTCGAACGCTTCTTCATCCGCTGGGTCTATCGCCTCGACCACCTCTACGGCCTGCTGCTTACCTTCGGCATGGCGCTCATCATCCAGGGCGTGTTTCGTCAGCAATATGGCAGCGCCGGCCAACCCTATTCGATTCCAGACCTGCTCGCCGGCGGTCAGGATCTGGGATTCATGTTCCTGCCCAACTATCGCGCCTGGGTGATTGTCGCATCGTCGGCGTTCTGCTTCGGAACCTGGTTTGTCATTGAACGCACGCGGCTTGGCGCTTACTTGCGCGCGGCAACCGAAAACCCTGCCCTGGTCCAGGCCTTCGGCATCAATGTTCCGCGCATGGTTACGCTGACCTACGGCTTCGGCGCCGCGCTCGCGGCGCTGGCTGGCGTGTTGGCGGCGCCAATCTATCAGGTGAGTCCGCTGATGGGATCGAACCTGATCATTGTGGTGTTTGCCGTCGTGGTGATCGGCGGCATGGGGTCGATCCTCGGCGCCATTGTCGGCGGCTTCGCACTCGGCGTCATCGAAGGTCTGACCAAAGTGTTCTATCCCGAGGCCTCTTCGACGGCGATCTTCGTCATCATGGTGGTCGTGCTTCTGGTGAAGCCGGCGGGCCTGTTCGGCCGGACGGCCTGAGGTGAACGAGACCGCCACCGTCTGCACGGTGCGGCGTTTAGCCTTGCTCGCTGCCGCTCTCGCCGCACCATTCATGTTCTATCCGATCTTCCTGATGAAAGCGTTGTGCTTCGCGCTATTCGCCGCGGCATTCAACCTGCTGATCGGTTTTGCCGGTCTTCTGTCGTTCGGACACGCCGCCTTTTTCGGCAGCGCCTCCTATGTCGCGGCCTACGCGGCGAAGTCATGGGGCTTCTCGCCGCTGCTGGCTGTTCTGGCGGGCACTGTCGCCGCCGGCATCATGGGCGTCGCGTTTGGCTGGCTCGCCATCCGGCGCAAAGGCATCTACTTCGCGATGGTGACGCTGGCGCTGTCACAGATGGTCTATTTCTATGCCCTTGAGTCCAAATACACCGGTGGCGAGGACGGTATACAAGCAGTGCCGCGTGGCGATCTGTTCGGCGTGATCGACCTGAATCAACCCCTGGTGATGTATTACTTCGTGCTGGCGGTGTGCTTGCTCGGCTTCGGTATTGTCTACCGTGCTATCCATTCGCCGTTCGGCGAGGTCCTGAGAGCCATCCGCGACAACGAACCGCGCGCGATCTCCCTCGGTTATCGCACCGACCGCTACAAGCTGCTGGCGTTCACGCTATCCGCCACACTGGCCGGCTTGGCTGGCGCAACCAAGGCGCTCGTGTTCCAGCTGGCGTCGCTGACCGACGTCACCTGGCAAATGTCAGGCGACGTCGTGCTGATGACGCTCATTGGCGGCTTAGGCACCATATGGGGGCCGGTGGTGGGCGCCTTCATTTCGATCACGATGGAGAACTATCTGGCAGAGCTCGGTTCGTGGGTCACCGTGATCCAGGGAGCGATCTTCGTGGTCTGTGTGCTGGCATTTCGCCGCGGCGTCGTCGGCGAAATTGTCCATTTCCTCGGCCGCCGGCAGCGCAAACCGCAGCTTGTCGACGAACCTGGAATGCATCGGGCCTCATGATCCGCAGGCTCAAATCCGGCAAGTACCGCCTGTACTCGCGCAAGAAAAATCCTAAGACTGGCAAACGCCGCAATCTCGGCACGTTTAGCAGCCGGGCCGCCGCTTTGCAGCACGAACGCGCGATCCAATTCTTCAAGCGTCGGCACTAGGCAAAGTGCACTGCCCAACAATCTCGACACGATTCCACGCGCCATGTTCGACATGAAGACCGGCAAGGTGATGCCGATGACGCCGCAGCGGGCCACCTAATTCGTCGATTTTGGCCGATGTCAGGTCCGCAGGGGCGACGCGGTTGACTGCGCGCGCCGAACAAAAACAGCTCGCCGCTGGATAAAGGTGGCGGCACCGGCCATCAATTTGAGCCGCCCGGCACCTTTCTTGCCGTCCGGGCAAGTACGTACCATTGATCGAAATCAATACCTTTCCGGCAAATCCCCCATCCAATAAGCGTAACGACCGAAGATCGGTCCGTTGCGACGGAGAGCCGTGAAATGTCCAAGCGCTTTCGCTGGCTGTTATATGTCGACCAATTCTGCGCGCGATTGAATGCCGGGCTCAGCGCTATGGCCGTCGTGCTCGCTGCCATCGTCATCGTTCAGATGACGATACATGCCGGTGCGACGCTCGACGAGGATCAGCAATGGCTCTTCGCCACGGAAGGTTACCCCCTCCCGACATTGGAATCCGATCAACCCGCCAGCAAACGACCGCACGTCATCGCCCGGACGGGATATTTGCCTGCGACCTTTCGCTAAGCGGCCATGACCCGGCTACGTCCCTGACCGGAGCGCCGGCACATGCGGCCCGATGGCGTCAGCGGCACCAAGACACGTCGGCTTCCTTGATCTAGATCAAGGCGCGATCGCGTGAAGCACGCTTTATCGAACAAAATACGACGTCGCCGTGGATGCACGACGATGCGGGATGACGCCGAGGGTCCAATGAGAGTCAATTCGCCGATCCCGTTGAGGCGCGGGAGCGTTCCGCCCGCATGACGAAATCCAACAAAGCCAAGGTCCTGCGTCAGCGCATCGCATTATACCGGTCTTATTTGCGCGAAGGCGTGAGCGCGAGCCTCGCTCGGCAGTATCTCAAGGAAATCGCGGCTGCAGAAACGACTTTGGCCACGCTCGCCGAAAATGATCCAAAACCGTCCGACGATGAGCCGCGTGATTGAGCACCGCGCGCGCTCGTGGCTGCAAACGGTCGGTCACAGCAAAGCGTAAATCGTTACCGCGAGTTCGGCCACGATCAACACGACGATGTACCATTCCAGGCGGGTGGAGCCGCGTTGCTGAACCAAGCCGAGCATGGTTTCCATCGTTCGGAGTATGACCTCCTGTTTATGATCAAGTGCACGGTCGCGCTCGCGCAGCTCGTATTCCTCAGCCAGCCGTGTATAGAGGCGCTCGAGCTCCGGATGATCCCAGAGCAGGTCCGGCTTCTCGCTCGTCGCGGCGCGTCCGACCAAATTGTGCTGGACAAGCAGCGCGTTGCCAATCTGCCGCAGTAATGGACGCCCTCCGATAGCCAAATGCCCCCGGCGGCGGAGCATCTGCGCCATCGGCTCGACGCGATCGAATGCATTCGCCACGCGCGTCTCGTAATGCGACAGGATCAGGCTCTTCGCCAGGGCGTCGGCCACGATCTGAATGCGCTCGGTCGTCGCTTCTTTCAAACTGATCGTGCCGTCGAGATCGATCTGGTCGTCCGCTTCCGGTCGGATGGCGATCTTGATTTCGTCGGCTTCGCGTGGCTCGAACGGATCGGCGATCAGGGGGCCAAGCCGGCCAAGCAATTGGCGTTCGGAATCGCCAGAAACGTTGAACAGAACGATCACGCCGTAGCGGAAAACCACGGCAACACCGCCCTCGCGAATGCGGAGGACGAGCGGCGCCCGGCCGAGCGTGTCTTGCTGTTCGAGGCCGCGGGTATCGAGCCGCTCGCCAAGCAAAATCGCACGCACGGCAATTGGCCGCTGATCGAGGAGGGTTCCGATCGGATCCACCGACCCGCTTGAGTCGGGCACTTCAAATCCTCCGCATTTCGCCGCGTCGTGCGGGCATTTTCACAGGCGGTCCGTTATCCGATCCGGCATCGAGTGACCCAACGCGGCGAGCCCTTCTTCGAGATAGTCGCCAAGCGCCGGCATGCCGATGAGATATTCGGCGGAATGTGGCCGGTGGCGCTCGGCGGCAAGATGCCGGGCCTGCAACCATTCGCGCCGGTCGAAATCGCCGCGGCCGACCCAAGCCAGCGCGATCAAATCGATGACTTCGTCATCATCAAGAGAATCGATCGCGCCGCACAGTTCTTCGAGCGTTGGATCGTCTGCGTAATCTTCGAGGATTTCCCGGTCGTCATCGTCGGTCGGGTTGGAACCAGGATCAGGTTCGACCGGTTCAACCTTGGCGTCGAATTCGCGCGCTTTGACGATAATGAAGCCAACGGTTTCGAGGTTGATGTTAAGGGCGACCGGCTCATTGGGTTGATTGGGGGCCTTCATGATTCGCCTCCTGCGTAACCAGAAATCGAGCCTACCGAGGCCGTATTCCGGTACCTTGATTCAGGTCAAATGACGTTTGCAGGGGTCGAATGTGGTCACGACTCGATGCTAAATTGGGTATCCGCCGCGCCACCATGCTCCCAGAGCGTTCCTTCACCGTCCTTCGCGAGGCTTCGCCCATGAACCAAGACGCCAAGAAAACTGCGCTGCGTATGATTCCCTATGGCATTTATGTCCTGACCGCGGACGACGGCAAAGGCGGGATCGCGGCGGCCACGGTCAACTGGGTGACGCAGACGGCGTTTGCGCCACCGCTGGTCGTCGTCGGCGTCAAAGCCGACGCCATGTCGTACCAAACCGTCAAAGCCGCCCGTGCCTTCGCACTCAACATGCTTGGCAAAGATCAGAAGCCGCTGGCTTTCACTTTCTTCCGGCCGGCGGACGTGCGCGACGGCAAGCTGAGCGGCCAGAGCTATCACGCCGGAATAACCGGTGCGCCGATCCTGAACGACGTGCCCGCCGCGGTCGAATGCCGGGTCAAGACCATCGTTACTGAAGGCGATCACCATATCGTCGTCGGCGAAGTCGTCGAAGCACATGTCATGAAACCGCCCACGGGCCGACCGGACACGGCGATCCTCGAAATGAAGGATCTCGGCGACAACGTGTTTTACGGCGGCTGAACAAAACCGCATATCGCAACAACCAGGCCCGGCTGTGCCGCTCGATCCGCTCCTCATAAATTTCGCGCTGATCCTCGGCCTATCCCTGTTCTTCGGGCTGGCGTTCGAGGATTTCCACGCGCATAGCGGTTTATCGCGCCCGGGAGGCATCCGCACCTTTCCGCTCCTCGCCTTATCAGGCAGCCTGCTCTATCTGCTCGACACCGATCACAAATTGCCTTTCGTCATTGGCTTGCTGATCGTCGGCACGTGGCTGGCCGTCGCGTATCGACGCCAAATAGGTGAAGGTACCGAAGACGACCGAAACGGGATCGAGCTGGTCGCGCCGGTCTGCAACGTGCTGGCCTATCTGATCGGTCCGGCGGTGTTGGTCTTGCCGCCCTGGCTGGTTGTCGCCATTACCGTGACGTCGGTCCTGTTGCTGACCGGCCGCGCCCGCCTGCACGCCTTGGCGCAACGGGTGCCAATCAGCGAGATCGTCACTGCGGCTGAATTTCTGATCCTTACCGGCATTGTCCTGCCGCTGCTGCCGAACCACCCGGTGACTACACTCACCGCCATCACGCCTTATAAGGTTTGGCTCGCGCTGTTGGTGGTTTGCACGCTCTCGTACGCGAGCTACCTGCTGCAGCGCTTCGTCACGCCGGCGCGTGGCCACCTCATGATCGCGCTGCTTGGCGGTCTCTATTCATCGACCGCGACGACCGTGGTTTTGGCGCGAGCCGCCGCCGCCAAACCGGCGGCGAACGCCCAGGCACAGGCTGGTATCATTCTGGCGACCGCCGTCATGTATCTGCGGATACTGGTGATCGTGGCGATCTTCGATATGCCGCTGGCGCTCGGCATTGCGCCGGAGGCGGTCATCCTGTCGCTTGCCGGCGCCGGCATGGCCGCGCTGCAATACCGCCGCGCACACAGCGTCGCAGCTGCCGACGAAAGTTCCCGCCCGCGCAATCCGCTCGAGCTGACGGTCGCGGCGGTATTCGCGCTGCTCTTCGTTCTCACCGCGATCGCCACGCAATGGGCACAGAACCACTTCGGTGAGGCGGGCGTGAACACCCTTGCGGCGGTCGTCGGCTTTGTTGACATCGACCCCTTCGTTCTGAATTTGGCGCAGAACGGACCCGGCGTGTTGCCGCTGGGCGGCCTGATCAGCGCGGTGTTGATCGCGATGTCGTCGAACAACGTACTCAAAGCGGCGTACGCCATCGCGTTTGCCGGCTGGCGGGCGAGCCTGCCAGCGGCAACCGCGCTCGCCGTCCTCGCCGCCGGCGGCGTCGGTGCGGCGTTGATCCGCTAGCGAAACAAATGCATTCGCCGGCAAGCGACGGTCGAATGACCGTAGCGAGCACCGTACACGCGATATAATATAGCATCGTCAACCAGTTGCTGATTCGACCATGACCGCCAAAACCCGCCGCGGCGTCGCAGTAAAAATAGATCGCGCGAAAGAAGCGTGCGCACGGGACGGCGCCCAGCTTACGCCTTTGCGCGGCTGCGTTCTCGGCCTCGTCTTGGAAGCTGACGGTCCCGTCACCGCTTATCAGCTGCTCGATCGCCTAAAGAAGGTTCGCAAAGGTGCGGTGCCGCCAACGATCTATCGCGCGCTCGATTTCCTGCTCCAACATCGCCTGATCCACCGGCTCGAACGGCTCAATGCGTTCATCCCGTGCGCCGAATTGGGCCATCGGCATATCGCCCAATTTCTCATTTGCCGCGAATGCGGATCGGTCGCGGAAATCGAGGACCGGGCAACCACCCGTGCGCTGGCGCACGCCGCCGAACGAAAGGGATTCCAGGCACGCGATACCGTCGTCGAGATCGAAGGCACCTGCGCCGCCTGTGCACGCGCCGCCTAGCCGCGCATTGCGGCGGACCAGCGCAGATTGGCGAACAAATAAACCGCGACGCTCAATGCTGTGATCCAGAAGCTGGTCGGCCAATCCGTGTAAAACGCCAGCGTCAGCCCGAGCCAGGCCTCTGCGACAGCAAGTAGTGCGGACAAAAGCACGCCGGTGGCTATGGCGTGCGTCAATCGCAACGCCGCGGCCGCCGGACCGACCATCAGCGCGAAGACCAGCAGCACGCCGACGATCTGGGCGCATTCGGCGGTGGTCAGCGCCACAATTGCCAGGAACAGCACCGAATAGAGCCGCAGCGAGACACCCTTCGCCTCGGCCAGCTCCGGCTGCAGACTGGCGAACACCAGCGGGCGCGAAATAATCGCCAGCAATACGAGACTCAGCGCACCGAGCGCCAGCAGCGTCCACACCGTTTGGACATCGACGGCGAGTACATTGCCGAACAAAAGCGCGGTCGCTTGCGTCGCGTAGGCGGTAAAAAAATGCAAGAACAAAAGGCCGAGGCCGAGCGCCAAGGCGAGCACCAGGCCGATTGCGACGTCACGTTGTGCCAATTGCTCGCCCATGAAACCCATGCCGAGACCGGCTGCCAGCGTCACGAGCACCAAGCCCCACAACGGCGACACGCCGATGAGCACCGCGCCAGTCGCACCCGTGAAGCCGACATGCGCCAGCGCGTGACCGGCAAAGGTCTGGCTGCGCAACACCAGGAAATAGCCGACGGCGCCCGCAAGGGTCGCGACGATGGTCACGGCGGCAAATGCGTGGCGCATGAAATCGTATTCAAGCATGGCCGGAACGGGTCCGATGTTGGCCGTGCGAATGTGGTGCGCCCGTTTCGTGGCGATGGCCGTCACCCTCCAGCTCGTGTCCGCCCGACATTACGAAGATTCGCCCCTTGACGCGCACAACCTCGATTTCAGAGCCATAAAGCCGCGACAACACCGGTCCAGTGATGATCTCGTCGACGGTGCCGAGCGCGGCTTGTCCGCTGCCCAGATAGAGAACCCGATCGATGGCGCCGAGCAGCGGATTGATTTCATGGGCGCTGAACAGAACGGTGACCCCCAGTTCGCGCTGCAGCGATTGCACTAAAGCGATCACCTCGGCTTGATGACGCGGATCGAGGCTGATGAGCGGTTCGTCCAGCAGCAACAAACGCGGATTACCGATTAGCGCCTGGGCGAGTAACAGCCGCTGCCGCTCGCCGCCTGAAATCTCGGCCAGCGGCCGTCGCGCCAGCGTTCGTGCGCCAACTCGATCCAGCGCGCGCTCAACCTCGGCGCGCCCCGCGCTGCTGACGATCGGCAACCCGAACCGATGGCCATTGACGACGCTGGCGACAAAATCCCAGCCGCTCAGGCCGCCGATTGCGACTGCGCCATGACTCTGCGGTATATAACCGATGGCGGAATTACCGCGGGTCGCCGGCTGGCCGAGAATCTGGATCGTCCCGCGGCTCGGCGGCACCAGGCCGAGCAGCGCGCGCATCAGCGTCGTCTTGCCCGCACCGTTAGGTCCGAGAACTCCGACAAATTCGCCGGTCGCGATATCCAGATTGGTACTGTCCAGGACGATGCGGCCGCCGAGCGTCAGGCGAACGTTCCGCAGGGCGATAGCGTTCATCGGCGGTTATTTCGGCAATGCGCGCGCAATGGCATCGAGCTCGCTGGTTATCCATTGCTGGTAATTCACACCCGGCGGTTCGGTTTCGGTCACGCCGATGACAGGAATTCGCGAGGCCTCAGCGAGTTTCATCATGCGCGCGGCAATCGGGTCAGCAGCCTGTCTGTTATAGACCAGCAGATTCACTTTATGAGTCCGGAGATCGGCTTCGAACGCCGCAACGTCGGAGGCGCTCGGTTCGGTGCTGTTCATCACCGCCATCTGAAAGGATTGGTTCCGAACCCGCAGTCCAAGCGCCTCGAACATGTAGCCGAAGACCGGTTCGGTTGCCGTCACCGGCGTCCCGGCCAAGCGCCCGCGAAGTGCCGTAATATCATCCAGAACCGGCTTCATCGATTGTTGGAATTGCAGCAATTGGGCCTGAAAATCCGAGCGATGCGCGGGATCGGTAGCACTCAGCTCATCCGCCAGTGCCCTGGCCAGTTTCAGCATCGTATTCGGATCATACCAAATATGCGGATTATCTCCCGGCTTCCTGCCGACGAGTTCGGCCACGACGATGGTGGTGCGGTCCGGGCTGCGGGCGGCGCTCAAGAGCTTTGTCACCCACGGGTCGTAGTCGATGCCGCTGTAAATCACGAAGCGCGCCGCGGAGATCGCACGCGCGACCGAGGGGCTGGCCTCGAACAGATGCGGATCCTGATCGGGATTGCTGAGGATGCTCGTCACGTGGACGTCCGCGCCACCGATCTGCTGCGCGATGTCGCCGTAGAAGTTCTCGGCTGCCACGATCGGGATGGGACCGGCGGCGAGCGCCGGCGCCATCCAGCTCGCCACTATCATCGCGCAAGCGGCAACCGAGAGATATTTCATGTCGGCTCGCCGACCCCTGCGGATGTCAATGCACTTGCTTCCGCAGGACGGTATGCCATAGCGTTTGGGCCGTCTAGGCGAATGTTATAATGTACGGTATCCAGATCATGGCGACAGCCCGCCGGCTGCACGGTCGTCAAATCGGACAAAGCCGAGTTCTTCGGCCCCTGATCGCGATCGTCATCGCGCTCTGGCCGTTGCCGGCGGCGGCGCAAACTGCGACCGGTGATCAAACGCCAACGCCAGCGGGCTTGTGGGAGCGTTCCAACCTACTCGGCGATATCGGCGGGTTGCGGCCGGTGCTGCAGAATGTCGGCCTCACCTTCAATCTGCAGGAAATCAGTGAAATCCTCGGCAACGCCACCGGCGGCATCCATACCGGCGCCGATTACGATGGTCTGACCACGGCCAGCCTGAGCCTGGACACCGACAAGGCCTTCCAATGGTCTGGTGGCACGTTCGACGTCAGCGCCCTGCAGATCCATGGCCGCGACCTCAGCACCGACAATCTCGCCACGCTGCAGACAGCCAGCGGCATCGAGGCCAGCCGAACGACCCGTTTGTGGGAGCTGTGGTACCAACAGGCATTCTTCGACAGCAAAGCGGACATCAAGCTTGGCCAGCAGAGCGTCGATCAGGAGTTCATCGGCAGCCAATACGCCGGCCTATTCGTGAATACGATGATGGGCTGGCCGATGCTGCCGTCGGCCAATCTTTTCGCCGGCGGTCCGGCCTATCCGCTGTCGTCGCCCGGGGCACGCGTCCGCGCGCGACCGAGCGACGCGCTAACTGTCCTCGCCGGCGTATTCGACGACAATCCGCCGGGCGGCCCGTTCAACGACGATCCGCAATTGCGCGGCGCCGAAGCCTCGGGAACGAAATTCAATCTCGGCGGCGGAGCGCTTTGGCTCGGCGAGTTGCAGTATGCCGCCAACGCCACGCCGGCCAAGGATTGCGGCAACCTCGGCTGCGGCCTGCCGGGCACCTATAAGCTCGGCGGCTGGTACGACAGCGGTAGCTTTCTCGACCAGCGGTTCGACACCAACGGCGTGTCGCTGGCGAGCCCGGCGAGCAACGGCCTCGCCCGCCGATATCGCGGTAATTTCAGCATTTATGGCATCATCGATCAGATGGTGTGGCGTCAGCCGGATGGGCCGCGTTCAGTCGGCGTCTTCGTCCGCGCGATGGGTGCGCCCGCCGATCGCAATCTGATCGATGCCAGTCTCAATGCCGGCGTGAGCTTAAAGGCACCGCTCGCGGGACGCGATAACGATACGTTCAGCATCGGATATGGTTGGGCGCATGTCAGCGGCCGTGCCAGCGCGCTCGACCAGGACACCGCCCGCGTGACCGGCACTGCATTCCCGGTGCGCAGCGCCGAGCACTTCATCGAAGTGACCTATCAGTATCAGCTCGCGCCGTGGTGGCAGCTGCAGCCGGACTTCCAATACGTGATCAATCCGGGCGGCGGAATCCAGAATCCGCAACACACGAGCCAGATTGTCGGCGACGAGGCGGTTTTTGGGTTGCGCACAACCATTACGTTCTGAGCCGGCGAGCACACGAAAAACGGCCGCCCAGAGGGCGGCCGTTCGTAATTGTGCGAGGTGGTTGCGGGGGGAGGATTTGAACCTCCGACCTTCAGGTTATGAGCCTGACGAGCTACCGGGCTGCTCCACCCCGCGGCAACCGAGGACGAAAGGAACATGGAGCGGAGGGAGTTCGCGCAGATCGCGCGAGCGTTGGCGGAGCTTGATAGGCCTGGCAGCGACCTACTCTCCCGTGCCTTAGGACACAGTACCATCGGCGCTGAGGGCTTTCACGGCCGAGTTCGGGATGGGATCGGGTGCTTACTCCCTCGCCATAACCACCAGGCCAATCAAGCTCCGTAAACGACGAGAATGAAGAGCGCCTTCGCGCGTTGAGTCTGCAGCGCAAGCCCGGGCGGGGCTTCGCTCTGCAAGCAACAGGGTCCGCACGCCTTGCGGCGTACGGGCGATCAAGCAATCGAGCGATTAGTACCGGTTAGCTCCGTGCGTTGCCGCACTTCCACTTCCGGCCTATCAACGTGGTGGTCTTCCACGGCTCTCGAGCGAGACCTAGTTTTGAGGGGGGCTTCCCGCTTAGATGCCTTCAGCGGTTATCCCGTCCGCACATAGCTACCCGGCGATGCGGCTGGCGCCACAACCGGTACACCAGAGGTGCGTCCATCCCGGTCCTCTCGTACTAGGGACAGGTCCTCT
>DASQHO010000065.1:0-3054 GCA_035632055.1 Allostellaceae bacterium | reverse complement strand
CGCCCGTGCACCCACCGCACCGGCCGGCGCACCGGCCAGTTCGCTGGCGAGCTTCAGGCGGCTGTTGATCGCCGGACGCAGGATGAAGAAGCCGAGCACGACTGCCAGGATATTCATTCCGCAACCGACGGCGTAGACCGCATGCCAGCTGCCGGTCATGTGCGTCAGGATGTTGCCAAGCGGGACGAACAGCGAAGCAACGCCCTTCGCGGTGTACATGAGGCCGTAATTGACCGTCACGTACTTACGGCCGAAGGCATCGCCCACGGTCGCGGCGAACAGGCTGAAGATGTCGCCCCAGAACAGGAACACCAGCGCGTCGGTGATGATGAACATGATCGGCGAGTTGCCGAAGAAGCCGAAGGCCAAGAGGCAAAGCGCCTCGATGCCGAAGGCGATGCACATCATGTTGGCGCGGCCGATATGGTCGGAGATCCAACCATTGAGCGGCCGACCGACGCCGTTGGTGATGCTATGAGCACTCAGCGCGATGACGATCGCCGGACCGGTGATGCCGAGGAACGTCGTCGTCGTATCGGCAATGCCGCGCTCATGTGCGATCGGCGACAGCTGCGCCGCCGACATGAGGCCGCCCGCCGCGACCAAGAAGAACATGGCGTACATGGTCCAGAAGATCGGCGACTTGAGCGCCCGTTGCGGCGGCAGATCTTCGCCGCCCTGGCGGGTCTTTATCTTGTCCATCGGCGGCATTTCTTCCGCGCGCGGGGCGCGGATGAATTGCGAGCAAATGATGACAATGCCGCCCAGGATGATCGCGAACACCAAGAAGGTGTGCGCGTAGCCGCTCGATTTAATCATGTCGCGGATCGGCGCAACCGTCAGCGCCACGCCGGCGCCGAAGCCCGCCGCAGTCAAGCCGCCGCACAGGCCGCGCTTGTCCGGGAACCACTTGAGAGCATTGCCGACCGACGTGCCATACACCGCACCGCCGGCGAAGCCGGCCAAGGCGCCGCCGACATAGAACTGCCAGAGCTGCGATGCCTGGGAATCGATGAGCCATGCGAGGAAGGTGCCGATGCCGCCGGCCAGGATCATCCACTTTGGGCCGATACGGTCGACGATGGCGCCCTCGATGGGCACCAGCCAGGTTTCGCACAAAATGAAGATGGTAAACGCGACCTGGATTTCGGCTTTCGACCAGCCGAACTGCGTGGTGATGGGCACAACGAACAGTGTCCAGGCGTATTGAAGGTTCGCCACGGCCGACATGCAGATGATGCCCAGAACGAGTTGGGTCCATCGCGTCGACGTGAACGACCCTCGGGCCGCTGATGAAGCTTGTGACATACGGTCTTCCTCCCTCCCCGGGGTTATCGCCAGTTTCCTTTGGTCCGCCCCGGCACCCGCCGTGGCATACCTGAGCACTATTTAGTTATGTCGGGCTAACTAAAGTCAATTAGTTTGTCGCGGCTAAGCGTGCGTACGCCCGGCCGCGCCTTGCACGGTGGGTCGTCCTAGGCCAGCTTTTATGCCGGTTTCAGCTCCTGGTATTTAAATACCGCTTCGCCGCGAAGCGTTCAGGACGCGCTCCGACTACTGCGCCGCTTGTTTGAGATAAGTGATGACCGCTTGGCGCTTCTGCGCGTCCGCGAGTCCAGGGAACGGCATCTTGTTGCCGGGAATGAAACCCTTGGGATCGATGAGATACTTGCTCAGCGTGTCCTCGTTCCACACCACATTCGAATTCACCATCGCTGGCGAATAATTGAAGCCCGGTTCGGTGCCCGCCTTGCGGCCGAATACGCCATGCAGGCTCGGACCGACGCCGTTCTTGCCCGGCTCGAGGCTGTGGCAGGTCTTGCATACCAAGAACGCCGTCGCGCCAGAGTCGGCGCCACCGGCGGTTTGTGCTTGAACAGCGGGAGTCGCGAAGGCGATGGCGATAACAGCGAAGATCATCGATCGTGCAGTGTTCATGTGTGCCCCCGTATGCAAAATCGCAACGCTGCCGAATTATCGCCGTCACGTTGATTCAAATCAAAGGCGCAGCTTGATATTGTAGCTTCACTACGGCAAGCGAGACCGCAGGAGGTGTTCGCGGACGGCAGTCACTTTTTTGTATTTTGTCCTCGGCAGGGGGTGCGGATGATGGATGGCTTGCAGAGCCTACGACGCCTCGCGGCGATCGTAGCGTGTAGCATCGCGGCGCTCGTCATCGCGATGGCATCCGCCGAAGCACTGCCGAGTTACGCGCGCCAGACCGGCCAGCAGTGCGCCGCTTGCCACAATGGTTTTCCCGAACTGACACCCTACGGCCGCCTGTTCAAGCTCAATGGCTATACGTTTGGCGGCGGCCAGTCGGAATTGCCGCCACTCGCGATGATGGTGACCGCCGACTACACGCACACCCAGGCCGGGCAGACAGGCGGCGCGGCGCCGCATTACGGACCCAACAACAATTTCGCGGTTCCCGACGCCGCCAGCATTTTCTATGGCGGCCGCATTCTCGGTGATTACGGCCTCGGCGCGTTCGCGCAAGCGACCTACAGCCAGACCGGCCGGACGTTCTCGTGGGACAACACCGACATCCGCTGGGCCAAGGCGACGACAATTTATGGTGACGAGACCGTCTTCGGCGTCAGCCTCAATAACAATCCGACGGTCACCGATCTGTGGAACACGACGCCCGCTTGGCGCTATCCGTTCTTGAGTTCGAGCCTCGCGCCAACGCCCGCCGCCGCGACGATCATCGAAAACACGTACGCGCAACAGGTCGCCGGCCTCAACGTCTATGGCTTCTGGCGGCGACTGGTTTATGCGGAACTCGGTGGCTACACCACGCTCACCAAGGGAGCGGACCAGGCGTTGGGTCAAGGCATCGGCAGCGACTCGTTCAAGGGCATCGCGCCGTATTGGCGCGTTGCGCTACAGCCGCTGTGGGGACCGAACTCGTTCGAGATCGGCACCTTCGGCATGGCAGCCAACATCAATCCGGCTCGCATCACCGGCTTCGGCACCGATCACAAGACCGATGTCGGTTTCGACGTCCAGTACCAATACCTGACCGATCGGCACAGCGTTTCAGCGCAGGCA
>DASQHO010000064.1:0-45690 GCA_035632055.1 Allostellaceae bacterium | reverse complement strand
CTGAGCATCGTTTGGCGCGCGGGTGAAATCCTCGATCGTCTTGCCGATCAGGCTCTCGGCCGGCGTGCCGAGCAGCTGCTCGACTGGACCGACGATGCGGGTGAAACGTAACTGGTCGTCGGATTCCCAGAGCCATGACAGCGAGCTCTGCAAGGAATCGTGCAGCATCTCCTCGGCATCGACGAGCTTGGCTTCGGTCGAGGCTATACGCGCTTCGGCCGTGGCCAAGCGTGCCGTAAGTCCGTTCGACCCGGCTGCCGAATCGTTATCCGGGGAGATATGCTTCTGCGCAATAGGCATAGCAGGCATCTCAGCGCATGGTTTGGAAACGGCTAACTATGCGTTCAGGGCGTTAATGAGCCGTGAATTTGTCCGATTCGGCAGTAGCTTACGTAAGTTTTCTTGACCCTCGGAAACGGCCAGATTACATCGAACATGATCGGTTTTCCCGCCGACAGGGCGGCGTGTAGGGCGCCCAGCCTTGTATTTCCGTTAATCTTTGTGTGAAAGGCAGGGCGATGCTGTACGAGGCCTACCAGGCGCATCGCGATGCCTTTGCGCCGATCAGGATATTGGCCCAAACCGTCCAAGGCGTGCTCAGCCAGCCCTGGCCGCTGGTCGCACACCACCCCATGGTGCGTGCCGCCGCGGCCGCCTGTGAGATGGTCGCGCGCGGCGGTATGTGGCACGAGCGGCCGCCCTTCGGCATCAAGTCGGTGGCCATCGGCAACCAAGTGCTACCCGTTCACGAAGAAGTCTCGGCCTGCCATCCGTTCTGCACGTTGCGGCATTTTCGTAAGGAAGGCATCGCCGCGATCCAGCCGCGTGTGCTGATGGTGGCACCGCTCTCCGGCCACTTTGCGACGCTGCTGCGCGGCACGATCGAGACGCTGTTGCCGGATTTCGATGTTTACGTCACCGACTGGATCAATGCGCGCAACGTGCCGATGCTTTATGGGCAGTTCGGTCTCGACGACCACATCGCGCTGATGTTGTCCTACATGCGCGATCTGGCCGGCGACCTCAACGTCATCGCAGTGTGCCAGCCGGCGGTGCCGGTGCTCGCGGCGGTGGCACTGCTTGCTGCCGCCGGCGATCCCGCTCAGCCGCGAAGCATGACGCTGATGGGCGGGCCGATCGACACGCGGGTCAACCCGACGGCGGTCAACAAGCTTGCAACGACACGATCCTTGTCGTGGTTCGAGAAGAACGTCGTCGCCGCCGTGCCGGCGCGTTATCCCGGCGCATTCCGTCGCGTCTATCCCGGTTTTTTGCAGCTCGCCGGATTCATGACGATGAATCTCGATCGCCACGTCACCGCGCACGTTGACCTGTTCAACCATCTCGTGCGCGGCGACGGCGAGAGCGCGGCTGCAACACGCAAATTCTATGACGAGTACATGTCGGTGATGGATTTACCGGCCGATTATTATCTCGAGACCGTGCAGCGCGTATTCCAGGATCACGCCCTGCCGCTCGGCACCTTCGCTTGGCGTGGGCAGCGCATCGAGTTGGAAGCGATCGCGCGCACCGCGCTCTTGACCGTCGAGGGCGAGAACGACGACATTTGCGCAGTCGGCCAGACAGCAGCGGCACACGATATGCTCGCCGGGCTCAAGGCCGGCAAGAAGGCGCGTCACGTTCAGGCCGAAGTCGGCCATTACGGCGTGTTTAACGGCCGACGGTGGCGTACCGAGATCTACCCGAAGGTGCGGGAGTTCATTCTCGCCCACGGGTGACCGCGCGAACGGCGGTCGGAACGGGAGGGGCGATGGCAAAGCGCGGCAAAGTCGTCATTACGTGCGCGGTGACGGGGTCGATCCACACCCCGACCATGAGTCCGCATCTGCCGCTGACGCCGGATCAAGTCGCCGAGCAGGCGATCGGCGCGGCCGAAGCCGGTGCCGCGATCCTGCATCTGCACGCGCGCGATCCCAAGGATGGACGGCCGACGCCAGATCCGGCGGTGTTCATGCAGTTCCTGCCGCGCATCAAGCAGGCCTGCGATGCGGTGGTGAACATCACTACCGGCGGCGGCCACAACATGACTGTGGATGACCGACTGGCGGCGCCGCTGAAAGCGTCGCCCGAAATGTGCTCGCTCAACATGGGCTCGATGAATTTCGGACTCTATCCGATGCTCAACCGTTACAAGGAATTCAAGTACGAGTGGGAGCCCAAATATCTGGAGATGACGCGCGACTTCATCTTCAAGAACACCTTCAAGGACATCGAGCGCATCCTGAAGGATCTCGGCGAAGGCCACGGCACGCGGTTCGAGTTCGAATGCTACGACATTGGCCATCTCTACACGCTCGCGCACTTCCTCGATCGCAAGCTGGTGAAGCCGCCGCTGTTCGTGCAGACGATTTTCGGCATCCTGGGCGGGGTCGGCGCCGACCCAGAGAACGTCGCCCACGCCAAGCGCATCGCCGACAAGCTGTTCGGCGACGAATATTACTGGTCGATCCTGGCCGCCGGCCGGCACCAACTTCCGCTCATCACCATGGGCGCAATCATGGGCGGCAACGTGCGCGTTGGCCTGGAGGATTCGCTCTATATCGGCAAGGGCCAGCTCGCCAAGAGCAATGCCGATCAGGTAAAACGCATTCGCGCTATTCTCGAGAACCTGTCGCTCGAAATCGCCACGCCCAAGGAGGCGCGCGAGATGCTGGCGCTCAAGGGCGGCGATCGGGTCGCTTTCTAGATGATCGACAAGCGCGTCAAGGACCTGGCCGCCGCGGTGGCCGGGATCAAGGACGGCGCGACAGTCTTATGCGGTGGCTTCGGCGCCGTTGGCGAACCGATTGCCTTGACCGAGGCGCTGCTGCCTTTGGGCGTGAAGAATCTCGTCATCGTTGCCAACAACGCCGGCACCGGCGAGACCGGCATCGCCCGGCTGATCAAGGAAGACCGTGTGCGCAAGGTGATCTGCTCCTATCCGCGCACCACCGATCCGCGCGAATTCGAGGCGGCGTACAAAGCGCGCAAGATCGAGCTCGAGCTGGTGCCACAAGGGACGTTGAGCGAGCGCTTGCGCGCAGCCGGCGCCGGGATCGGCGGTTTCTATACGCCGACCGGAGTCGGCACAAAATTGGCCGAGGGCAAGGAGACGCGCGCGATCGACGGCAAATCGTACGTGCTGGAACAACCGATCCGCGGCGACGCGGCGTTGATCGCGGCACAAAAAAGTGACCGCTGGGGCAACCTCGTCTATCGCAAGTCGGCGCGGAACTTCAATCCCGTGATGGCCGCGGCGGCGGCGCTGACCGTCGTGCAAGTCTCCGAGATCGTCGAGCTCGGCGCGCTCGATCCCGAAATCATCGTCACGCCGGGCATTTTCGTCGATCGCGTGGTGCAGGTGCCCGGATGATCGACGCCTGGCATGAGCTCTACGTGATGCTGGGCTCCGCTACAGCGGCGCTACTTGGTTTGCTGTTTGTTGCGGCGTCGCTGCATCTCGACGACGCGCGCGGCAATGCAGTGTATGAGCGGCGCGCGCGCAACAATACGCTGCACATGCTGGTCCTGCTTGTCGAGGCCGCGATCATTCTTATGCCGCAGCCCGTGGCGGCAGCAGGCTCCGAGATTGCAGCGGTCAACCTGCTCGGCCTGTGGATCCCGCTCGCCTTCACTTACCGCATGGTGTTCAAGGCGCGCGCCGATGCACGGCGCGGCGGCTGGGGTGTGCATCGTGCGTTGACGTATATCGGCTGTTATCTGCTCGGTGCAGCCGGCGGCCTGACATTCATCCAGTCGACCGACGGACTTTATCTCATCACCGCGTCTTATATCTTCATCCTGGTCACAGTGGTGATGAACGCCTGGAGGATTATGCTCGGCCTCAACCAGCCGCAGAAGACGCGACAATGAACGAGAGCGCACCAAAGCCTCTCTCGCGCCGCCAGATGGCGTGGCGCGCCGCGCAGGACATTCCCGAAGGCGCCTACGTCAATCTTGGCATCGGCCTGCCGACCTTATGCGGCGATTATGTTCCGAAGGACCGCGAGATCGTCTTCCACAGCGAGAACGGCATTCTCGGCATGGGTCCGGCGCCCGCGAAAGGGCAGGAAGACCCTGACCTGATCAACGCCGGCAAACAGTTCGTCACGCTGCTGCCCGGCGGCAGCTATTTCCATCACAACGACGCATTCGTGATGATCCGCGGCGGTCACATCGATCTGGCGCTGATGGGCGCGCTCGAAGTGGCGGCGAACGGCGATCTCGCCAACTGGATCACCAACGATCCGCATGCGCCGCCGGGTGTCGGCGGTGCGATGGATTTGGCGGCAGGGGCCAAGGAAGTCCGCATCCTGCTCGAACACACGACCAAAGACGGCGCGCCGCGCATCAAGCAGACATGCAGCTATCCATTGACTGCCAAAGAATGCGTTAAGCGCATCTACACCAATCTGGCGCTGATTGATGTGATGCGCGATGGGCTGGTGGTGCGCGAGATGATCGATGGTCTCGACCTTGCCGGACTGCAGAAGGTGACCGAGCCCAAGCTCATGCTGGCCAACGATTGGAAGAAGTTGACGGCACCGCCGGTGTAATCGTCAGCCGTTGCCGAGATTCCGTACGAGCGCCATCCAGTTACCCTGCGGCGCAACGCATTCCTCGCCGACGCTCGGCACCAAGGCAACGCCGCCGAATTTCCAGAGCTTGCGCCACAACGTGAAATCGGTCAGCGCTTTGCTCTCGACACGGTGGCGGATGCGCCGGCGCGTGTACCAGCGACCGAGCGTGAAATAGACCAGCACGCCGGCGACGGCGACGCCGGCCGCGACCTGCCAGCCGCGGAACCACCATGCCGCGATCGTGAGTGCGAGACCGCCATAGGCCCAGATGTTGCCGTCGGCTTCTGAGCCGACCGGGCTATCGAGATGCGCCAGCGTCTTGTAGTCGAGCCGCAGCAGGAGTTTTCCGCCAGTGCACAAACGATCCAGCGCCGAAAACAGCGTCTCCGCGGTTTCCTCGCTCGCCGCGCTGTCATCCGGGGCGTTCACGCCTTGCCGTTCAAGCGTTCGATGACGGCAGCGATGCCCTGACCGACACCGATGCACATGGTTACGAGCGCGTAGCGTCCGCCGCGTCGCTCGAGTTCGCGCAACGCGGTGAGGGCGATGCGCGCGCCCGATGCGCCGAGCGGATGGCCGATGGCGATCGCGCCGCCGTTCGGATTGACGCGGCGATCATCGAATGGCAGGCCGAGCAGCTTGAGACAGCCGAGTACCTGGGTGGCGAACGCCTCATTCAATTCGATCACGTCCATGTCCTTGAGCGTGAGTCCCGCGCGTGCCAGCGCCTTTTGCGACGCCGGCACCGGACCGAGGCCCATGACCCGCGGCGGTACGCCGGCGACCGCGCCCGACAGAACGCGTCCGCGCGGCGCCTTGCCGACTTTGTCGCCGAGCGCGCGCGAGCCGATGAGCAGCGCCGCCGCGCCGTCGTTGATGCCCGACGCATTGCCGGCGGTGACGACGCCGTCGGCGAACAACGGCTTGAGCTCGGCAAGGCGTTCGAGGGTCGTGTTCGGCCGCGGATGCTCGTCCTGATCGACGGTGACCGTCGCGCCTTTCTTGCCGCCGCTGACGCCGACCGGCATGAGCTCGTCGGTGTAGAATCCTTCGGCCTTGGCCTTGGCGTATTTTTCCTGGGAGGCGAGGGCGAAACGGTCGCTGTCGACGCGCGAAATGCCGTGCTCGCGCGCGACGTTGTCGGCGGTCTGTGGCATCGTGTCTTGGCCGAATTGCTTCGCCACCTTTGGATTAGGAAAACGTGCACCGATGGTGGAATCGAACAATTTGGCGTCGCGGCTATAAGCGCTTTCGGCCTTCGACATGACAAAGGGCGCGCGACTCATGCTTTCGACGCCGCCGGCGACGAACAACTCGCCCTGGCCGCATGTGACGGCGCGTGATGCGTCGAGAATGGCGGCGAGGCCGCTGCCGCACAGCCGGTTGACGGTCTGGCCGGCGGTTTCGACCGGCAATCCCGCGAGCAATCCCGCATGGCGTGCGACGTTGCGCGCATCCTCGCCCGCCTGGTTCGTACAGCCGACGACGACGTCTTCGTATTGCTCGGGCTTGAAGGGATTGCGTTTGACGACGGTGGCAATAACGCCAGCCAGCAGATCGTCGGGCCGCACCGGCGCAAGCACGCCGGCATGTCGGCCGATTGGCGTACGCAAGCCGTCGTAAATACAGGCGTCCATCATTGCGTGCCTCCAGGATCCTCGGCGACGACGAAGCTAGGCAGCGCCGCTTGCCTGAGCAAGCCGCGAAATCACCGGTGCGGAATGCACCGGCGTGATGGCTCGGCCGCGGCCTAGGCCTTGCCGTGCTCTTTGAACACCTCGCGTGCCGTTTTGAAACTTTCGAGCGCTGCCGGAATGCCGCAATAGATGGCGACCTGAAGGAAAATCTCCTTGATCTCCTCGATGGTGACGCCGTTGGTCAGCGCGCCGCGCAGATGGAGACGCAACTCGGCCGGCCGGTTGAGCGCCGACAGCATGGCCAGATTGAGCATCGAGCGCGTCTTGCGCGGCAGGCCCGGCCGCGCCCAGATCTCACCCCAGCACCACTCGGTGGTGATTTTCTGGAACGCCATCATGAAATCGTCGGCGTCGGCGAGCGACTTGTCGACGTACTCCTTGCCGAGCACCTCGCGGCGGACGCTGAGGCCTTTGGCAAATTGCGGTGTGTTGATGTCGGTGGCCATGCTGCTTCCCCTTTCGAGCTTATGAAACCGTCGGTCCGCGACGTTAGGGAATGGCGCCGCGGGCGACAAGCGGGTTGGCGTTAACAGGGGGCGTTTTTCGCTTGCTCCGCCGCGGCGGCGGTGCCATGCATCCGCCCCGATATGCGCGATTTCCACCAGCCACGCCGTTCGCCCGCAATCGCCGGCGAGGCCATGGCGGCGACATCGCATCCGCTGGCGACGTTGACCGCGATTGAAGTGCTGCGCGGCGGCGGCAATGCGGTCGATGCGGCGATCGCGGCGGCAGCGCTGCTCTGCGTCGTCGAACCACAGATGACCGGCATCGGCGGCGATTGCTTCGTGCTCTATTCGCCGCGCGCCGGATTGCCGAAAGCACTCAACGGCTCGGGCCGCGCGCCTGGCAAGGCGCAAGTGTCGTGGTATGCCGAGCGCGGCATCAAGGAAATCACCTCGCGGTCGCCGCACGCCGTCACCGTGCCCGGTGCGGTCGATGCGTGGCTCACGTTGCACGCCGCGCACGGCACACAGGAATGGGCGGCGCTGCTGCAACCGGCGATCGATTGCGCCGAAACCGGCATGCGCCTCATGCCACGCGTCGCGTTCGATTTCGCCTACGCGCATGCACAGTTCGAGCACGACACAGATGCGACAAAGATCTTGAAGCCGGATGGCACGCTGCCAGGCGTCGGCGACACACTGAAATTTCCGGCGCTGGCGGCGACGCTAAAACGCATCGCGCGCGAGGGGCGCAAGGGCTTCTACGAAGGGCCGGTGGCGCAAGACGTCGTCGCCAAGCTGAACGCGCTCGGCGGCCTGCATACGCTCGAGGATTTTACAGCGCACCATTCGGAATGGGTCACGCCGATCTCGACGAACTATCGCGGCCACGACGTGTTCGAATGTCCGCCGAACGGGCAGGGGCTCGCGGCCCTGATGATGCTGCGCGTGCTCGCTGGCTACGAGCTGGGCGAACGCAAACTATCGGAGGCCGACCGGATTCACCTGCTCGCCGAAACCGCAAAAGCGGCTTACGCCGAGCGCGATACGGTATTTGGCGATCCGGCTGCGGTCAAAGTGCCAGTCGAAAGGCTGTTATCCGAGGAGTGGGCGCGGGTTGTGCGCGCGGCGATCCGCATGGATCGCGCCGGCACGCCAGCATCGCTCGAATTCGCCGAGCACAAACACACGGTCCTTCTCTGCATCGCCGACCGCGACCGCAATTGCGTGTCGTTCATCAACTCGCTGTTCGACGAATTCGGCACCGGTATCATGGCGCCGCAAAGTGGCGTCTTGCTGCACAGCCGCGGCAAGACGTTCCGTACGGTGCCGGGCCATCCGAACGCCATCGCGCCGAATAAGCGGCCGCTGCATACGATCATCCCGGGCATGCTGGTGAAGGACGGCCGTGCCATCATGCCGTTCGGCGTCATGGGCGGTCATTACCAAGCCAACGGCCACGCGCATTACCTGTCGCAGATTCTCGATCGTGGACTCGATCCGCAAGCGGCGGCGGAACAGCCGCGCAGCTTCGCCATCGATGGCGTGTTGCAACTCGAACGCGGCGTGACCGAAGACATTGCGAACGACCTCGCACGACGCGGCCACAAAATCGTCCGGCCGGAAAAACCGCTCGGCGGCGCGCAGGCGATCTGGATCGATCACGCAAGCGGAACGCTCACCGGCGGTTCCGATCCGCGCAAGGACGGCATGGCGCTCGGCTATTGAGACGCGGCAAAATCGCACAGCATCTTCGGCTTCCCATTCGCGCAGCGCTCGATTAGAAAACTCCACTACCGCGACTGGAATTTGCGCACTTCCACACAAAATTTGGGGTTTTAAACGGCAAACCCGCCGTCAATACTGCGAGCAATGGCCGAACTCGAAATGAAATACGGCCTGGCTTTCGGCGACCTCTATCGCCGCGAAGGCCTGGCGAAGGTGGACGACGCGTTCCTGAAACATCTCGGCGAGGCGGACGCGCCCTTGCGCGAGCGTCTCGTTGCGGCGCGTGCCGATGCGGGTGCGGTCGCGGGCAAGGACGAGTCGACGCTGTTGATCGATCTCGCGCCGCATCTTGAAGATTTCATTGGCGGACTGTTCGGGATCGGCCGCGAATTGCGCGAGCTGCAGGCGCGCCACGACACGCTGGCGCCGATTCACACAGTGAAGCGGCTGTTCGTGCAGCGCCGCGCGACCAAAGGCGTGACGCCCGAGCAGGCGGCCGCAATCGACGGCTCCGCGTTGGCGGCGGAACTGAGCAGTCGTTTCGGCGAGCCGCTGACCGAACTCAGCTACGCGCGCCACGTCGGCCATTGGCTCGACGGCGAAGCCGTCAACGCGGCCAATCTCGAATTGGCGGCGCGTTACGCCGCGTGGGCGACGCTGTCACCGGCCGGTCGCGCCGCGCATCATGCTGGCGTGCTGTTCAAGCAGCCGCACAAGCTCGACATGCAGAGTCTGGTGCATGTCGAAAAGAACACCATTGCCGGCACCACCGTCGATCGTTATCCGCCGGAACGCTGGCGGCAGCGCGACGGATTCAAGCTAACCGATCCCGGAACCGACCTGCTCGGCGCGCTCGATAACGCCAATTACTGCATCTGGTGCCACGAGCAGGGCAAGGACAGTTGCTCGCACGGCCTCAAGGACAAGAAGACCGGCGCCTTTCAGAAGAGCCTCTTCGGCGTGACGCTCGCCGGCTGCCCGCTGGAAGAAAAAGTGTCGGAGATGAACATGGCGAAAGCGCGCGGCCATACGGTCGGCGCGCTCGCCATCGCGGTCGTCGACAATCCGATGGTTGCCGGCACCGGCCACCGCATCTGCAACGATTGCATGAAGGCTTGCATTTATCAGAAGCAGGAGCCGGTCGATATTCCGCAGATTGAGACCCGTACGCTCAAGGACGTCCTCGAGCTGCCGTGGGGATTTGAGATCTACAGCCTGCTGACGCGCTGGAATCCACTCAACCTGCGCCGGCCGCTGCCGAAGGAGCCGAGCGGCTATTCGGTGCTCGTGGTCGGGCTCGGGCCGGCCGGCTTCACGTTGGCGCACCATTTGATGAACGACGGCCACACGGTCGTCGGCATCGATGGCCTCAAGATCGAGCCGCTGCCAGCCGAATTCTCCGGCACCGACCTTTCCGGCGCGCGTCATCCGTTCAAACCGATTCGCGATATTGCCGAGATCCGTGAATCGCTCGACGACCGGTTGATGGCCGGATTTGGCGGCGTCGCCGAGTACGGCATCACCGTGCGCTGGGACAAGAATTTCCTCAAGATGATCCGGCTGCTGCTCGAGCGCCGGTCCGAGTTCACGATGTTCGGCGGTGTCCGCTTCGGCGGCACACTCACCATCGACGACGCCTTCGCGCTCGGCTTCGATCATATCGCGCTGTGCGCCGGCGCCGGCAAGCCGACGATCGTGACGATGAAGAACGGGCTCGCGCGTGGCGTGCGCCAGGCGTCGGATTTCCTCATGGCGCTGCAACTCACCGGCGCCGCCAAGACCAGCAGCATCGCCAATTTGACAGTGCGGTTGCCGGTCGTGGTAATTGGCGGTGGTCTGACGGCGATCGATACGGCGACGGAATCGCTCGCTTACTACGCCGTGCAGGTCGAGAAATTCCTTGCACGCTACGAGACGCTGGTCGCCGAGCGCGGCGAAGCGGCGGTGCGCGCCGAGTGGACCGATGAAGACGCGGCGACCGCGGAGGAATTCATCGCGCATGCCCGCGCTTTGCGTGCCGAACGCGAAACCGCGGTGCGCGAGAAGCGGCAACCGCGGCTCGCCGGGCTCATTGATTCCTGGGGCGGGGTCACGATCGCCTATCGCCGGCGGCTGGTCGACGCGCCGAGCTACACGCTCAACCACGAGGAAGTCGCCAAGGCAATGGAGGAGGGCATCCGCTTTGCCGAGATGCTCGCCCCCGAAGAAGTCGGTCTCGACCGTTTCGGTCATGCCGCGACGATCACACTGCAGAAATGGCGCTACGACGATGCGATCCGCAAGATGGTCGCCACAGATGAGCGCGTGACGTTACCGGCCAAGACCATTCTGGTGGCGGCCGGAACGCAGCCCAACACCGTGCTCGGCCGCGAAGACCCGCAAAATGTCACGCTCGACGGCCGCTACTTCCAGGCCTACGACGAGCATGGCCATCCGGCCAAGCCCGAGACCGTCGCCAAGCCAACGGAAGTGCGCGTGCTGATGAGCGCGCGGTCCGACGGCCGCGCCATCAGTTTCTTTGGCGATTTGCATCCGTCGTTTGCCGGCAATGTCGTTAAGGCGATGGGTGGCGCCAAGCAAGGTTATCCGGTGGTGAGCCGCGTGCTGTCGCGGCACAAGCCGTCAATGTCATCGCCCGAGCCGTTGGTAGCGCGACTCAACCGCGAGCTGCGGCCGACGGTGCACGCGGTGCAGCGGCTGACGCCGACCATCGTCGAGGTCGTCGTGCATGCGCCAATCGCGGCGCGCGCTTTCCACCCTGGCCAATTCTATCGCTTGCAGAATTACGAGGCGCTGGCGCCCCGCATTGATGGCACCAGTTTGGCCATGGAAGGGCTGGCGCTGACCGGCGCGTGGGTCGACCGCGACAAGGGGTTGCTATCGACCATCGTGCTCGAAATGGGCGGCTCGTCCGACCTGTGCACGCTGCTCGAAAAAGGCGAGCCGGTGATCCTGATGGGACCGACCGGCACGCCGACCGAAACGCCGAGCGGCGAGACCGTGTTGCTCGTTGGCGGCGGCCTGGGCAATGCCGTGCTCCTGTCGATCGGCAAGGCCCTGCGTGAGGCCGGCTCGCGGGTACTCTATTTCGCCGGCTACAAGCACATGCAGGACCGTTACAAGGTGGCCGAGATCGAATCCTGCGCCGATACGGTTGTTTGGTGCTGCGATCAGACGCCAGGCTTCACGCCGACACGGCCACAGGATCGCGCCTTCGTTGGCAACATCGTTGCCGGTATTGAAGCCTACGGCGCCGGTAAGCTCGGCAATACAACGATTCCGCTGCAGCAGGTCGATCGGCTTATCGTCATCGGTTCAGACGGCATGATGGCGGCGGTAGCGCGGGCGCGGAACGGCGTGCTCAAGCCCTATATCCGGCCAGAAGCAATCGGTATCGCGTCGATCAACTCGCCGATGCAGTGCATGATGAAGGAAATCTGTGCCCAGTGCTTGCAGGTGCAGAAAGACCCTGTGACCGGCGGCGAAACTGTGGTGTTCACCTGTTTCAATCAGGACCAGTCGCTTGAACGGGTGGACTTTGGCGTGCTGCACGAGCGGCTCGGACAAAATACGCTCGAGGAAAAGCTCACTGCGCTGTGGATTGACCGCTGTTTGCATCGACTCGGCCGACGGCAAGCGGCTGAATAAAATAGTTTAGGTTCAATCGCTTAATTGGATTCGATTCAGGTGAGATTTCACCTGAAGTTCAGGTACGAGCCCGGCATTTTTAAAGCTTAAGGCAGAATCGGGCGCCAGCCGTCGGCTTGCAGCGCTTCGAGCGGACGAAAGCGCGCCTTGTAGGCCATCTTGGGACTCTCGGCGATCCAATAGCCGAGATAGACGTAAGGCAGTTGCCGCCGGCGCGCCTCGTCCACCAACGACAGGATCAGCATCGTGCCGAGGCCGCGTTTGCTTTCAGCCGGATCGTAGAAGCTATAGACCGCCGAGACGCCGTCATCGAGTAAATCCGTGAGGCATGCGCCATAAAGTGCACCGTTGCCGTCGCGCAATCGGATGAGCGCGGTGGTCAGTGGCGTGTCCTCGACCATGGCGCGATAATCCATATAAGTCATCGCTGCCATGTCGCTTTCGGCGTGACGCGAACGTTGATAGCGCTGGAACAACCGGAACTGATCGTGGTCGGCGCGCGCCGCGCCGGCGCTGGCGTCGAGGTCGCGATTCAAATTGCGGATGCGTCGCAGCGACCGGCTCTCGACGAATGCCGCGACCGGAATCCGCACCGGCACGCAACGCTCGCAACCGGCGCATGCGGGACGATAGGCGAGCGAATGACTGCGACGGAATCCGGCACGCGACAAATTATTATAGAAATCCGGCGCGTCGCATCCGAATAACTCGACCACCAATTTGCGCTCGCGCTGTCCTTCGACGTAGGGGCAGGGCAGCGTGCTGGTTGCAAAGAAATGGTGTGGCGGCGCGAGTGCGGTCGTGATGCGCGCCGGCGCGGCCTTGGCTACGACACCTGGTATGCCATCCGAACGGCCTTCTGGCATGCGATCACACCTCTACGACGCGTCGATTATGACTTTCAGCCGCAACGATGCAAGTCGTGATGCAGACAATTTCATCGAATCGTAGTGTTGCGGTGCGCGGCGCGTGCTGGGGACTCGTGCATGCATTCGCGCGAGTGATGCAGGGTGGCGAGTCCTTTACATCCGGCGTTACAGTCTCGATCGATCTACGGGAGGAGAAACATGACAGCTTACATTGTGGCCGAGATCGACGTGACCGACGCAAACGCTTACGAGCCGTACAAGAAGATGGCTGGCGACTCGATTCAGCGTCACGGCGGCAAATTTCTCGCGCGCGGCGGCCATACGGTTCCACTCGAAGGCGATAAGCCTAAGCGGGTTGTCATCATCGAGTTTCCCAGCGTCGATGCGGCGGAGAAATTCTATCACTCGCCCGACTATCAAACGGCAGTGAAGGTGCGGCAGAAAGCGTCGAAGGGCCGGCTTTACATCGTCGAGGGCTGACGCGGCGCCAGGACAAGACGGCCGCCGCTGGTGTCGCCGTTGAAGGTGACATAACGGACGTCGCGCCACGACGTCAGCAGATCCGCCCAATGCGGCGATACCGGATTACCCGACTGGCCCGGCACGATTATGAATTGCGCCGCAGCTGGATTTGCCATGTCGACGATCATGCGCATCACCGGCCCGAGCCGATCGCCGAAGGGCTGCACCTCGTCACTAAACCTGAACGCACCAGCGTCGAGCGTGTCGCTGGCGCCGGGCGCGGCAATGGCCGGCGTCAACAGGCGGCCAAGCACCGGTAAGCGCGACCACAGCGGATGATAGAACTGGGCTTGATGCGCTTCACCCCAGCGCCACGCGTTCATATTGTCGCCGTATCGCCGGCGTAGATCGGTGAGCGCACGATCAAGCGCGGCCGCGAGCAGCGCAGGACACCCGTTGCTGCCGCACCACTCTGGATGGTCGGTAAGAATTTCGCGCACGACATTGGGTCGCACCGACCAATAGTCGAGAAATGCGGGGCCGAGCTTGGCCGCAAACAGGTCGCGTGTGATTTCGCGCAGCCAGGCGGCAAAGATCAACGGCTCGCTGCGCGTACGATCCATGTGACCGTCCCATGCCGCGAGCTTGTCGATTGCATTTGTGTCGTGCATCAAATGTGGCAGGCCACGCAGCATCAGTGGCAACAAATCGCGTGCCATCGCCGACAGTATGTCGCCCTGAATTGCTTCGGCGCTCTCCATACTCTGCTTTGGCGTCGCGTCGAGCAGCGCGCGGATGCGTTCAACGCGCGAAGGCAGATCCCAGTCGCGTCCGAGGAAATAGCCGCTCTTGGCGACGATGCGGTTGTTGGCGCTGGCCAGGCGGCCGGACGGCGGATTGAAATCTTGTGGCAGGTCATCAAAGGGCACGAAGCCGGTCCAGTCGTACGCGCCGCTGGTACCCGGTGTCGGCAGCCAGCCGTCGCCCTTGGCGCGGATCGGCACGCGTGCCGGCGCGATGAAGCCGATATTGCCGTCGACATCGGCGTAGACGATGTTCTGCTGCGGCGCGACGAAATCCTTCAATGCCACGCGGAATTCGGTCCAGCTGCCGGCGTGGGACAGATTCCACAGCGCGTCGGGCGTGCTGTCGTCGGCGCCAAGCCAAGTTGTCTCGAGCGCCAACACCTTGCCGTCGCCAGCATTCCAATCCGCCAGATCGGAGATCACCGGTCCATGCCGCGTCGAACGTACGGTCAGAATCGCGGGTGCACTTCCGCGGACGCGAATGATCTCTTGCCGTGTGACGAATGGGAGCATGCCGCCGGGCGCCAGATAGCGCGTCGGATCGTGCGGATCGGTCTGCTCAACGAACAGCTGCTCGACGTCGCTGGCCGTGGTGGTAAAGCCCCAGGCGATGCGCGTGTTGTGCCCGACGACGATGAATGGCGTGCCGGGTGCGGTGACGCCGGCCAGCGTGCGGCTGCCGACCTCGATGCGCGCCAAATACCAGACACCGGGCGAACTGAAACCGAGATGGGTATCGTTGGCGAGCAGCGGCTTGCCCGACACCGTGCGCGAGCCCGCGACGGCCCAATTGTTCGACGCCCGCGTCGGCTCGGCCGAACCCGGCGGCAGCGCGGCGACAAGCCGGTCGAGCAGCGCGCGGTCGAGCGATGTCTGTTTGCCGGTGACCGGCGCGTCTGGCGGATACGGCGGATAGAGCACGGCAAGTTCGGCTGGCGTCACATGCTGCAACATCCGTGCTCGCAACAACTCGCCGCGGAAATTCGCGGTGAGTTGCAAATCCATGATCTTGCCCCAAACGAGCGTGTCGGCCGGCTTCCATGGCTCGATGCCGACACGTAGCACGGCGTACTCGGGCGGCAGTGCGCCGGGCCGCGTTGCGATCCAGGCGTTCACGCCGGCGGTGTAGGCATCGAGAATGCCGCGCACCGTCGGTGAAAGATGCGCATATTGCGCTTCGGCCGCGCGATACAGGCCAAGCGTGCGGGTGAAGCGGTCGGTCGGCAAGGCGACCGCGCCGAACCACTCGGCCAGACGGCCGGCGCCATAGCGGCGCATCAGGTCCATCTGGAACAGCCGGTCCTGCGCGTGCACGTAACCGAGCGCGAAGGCTGCGTCGGCGTCGGTCTTGGCCAAGATGGTGGGAATGCCGTGCGCGTCGCGGGTGATCGTAACCGGCGCGCTCAATCCTTTGACGACGACGGTGCCATTGGTCTGCGGCAGCGAGCTGTCAAAATAGAGCCAGCCGCCCGCGAGGATTGCGACCAGCACGATAGCGATCGTAATAAGAGCGCCGGTAAGACGGCGCTTTGATTTAGATGTCATCGGCACAGCGCACAACTTGGGTCACAACCAGGCGCAATCTGCGGGCGGGACGCCGCCCGCTCAAAGCCCCAGCTCTTTCAGGATTGCTGCGCGGTCGGCGTCGAGATCGGGGGCGGGGGTGCGCGTCGGCGGATCTGCCATACCGGAAATCTTCATCGGATTGCCGGCGAGCTTGAGCGTACCCGACTTGGGATCGTCCACGGTCACGAGCATGTTGCGCTCCGCAACCTGCGGATGGTCGAGCGCCTGCTTGACGTTGTTGATCGGTCCGGCCGGAATCGCCGCCTGTTCGAACACGGCGAGCCAGTGCACGGTCGGCTTGCCCTTGAGCAGGCTTTCGATCTCGGCCTTGAGTTTCGGTTGGTTATTGAGCCGCTTCTCGTTGCTGGCGTAATCCGGATTTTCCGCCATCTCCGGCTTGCCGAGCGTGGCAGCGAGACGCGCGAAGGTGACATCGTTGCCGGCGGCGATGATGACGTACCCGTCCGAAGTCGCGAATGCTTCAAAGGGCGTGATCGTCGGGTGCCGCGCACCGAGCGGTCCTGGAACCTCGCCACTGACGGTGTACCGCATGATTGCGTTCTCAAGGAGCGCCAGTTGGCAGTCGAACATCGCGACATCGACTTTGACGCCTTCGCCGGTGCGCTCGCGCGCCACGAGCGCGGCGTTGACGGCGACGGCGGTATAAAGCCCGGCGCCGATGTCGCCGATTGACATGCCGACGCGCACCGGCGGTTGGCCGGGATTGCCGGTAATCGACATCATGCCGCCGAGTCCTTGCACGACCATGTCGTAAGCCGGCCGCGCCGACCACGGCCCGCTGTGGCCGAAGCCCGAAGCGGCGGCATAGATCAATTTGGGATAGCGCCGATGCAGATCGGTCCAGCCGTAGCCTAGCTTTTCCATCGTGCCCGGCCGGAAATTCTCCACCAGCACGTCGGCTTTGCCGAGCAGGGCCTCGAAGATGCGTTTGTCGGCCGCATTCTTGAGATCGAGCGCGATCGATTGCTTGCCGCGATTGATCGAAGAGAAGTAAGTCGACTTGCCGCCGCGGAACGGACCGTATTCGCGTGCGTCATCGCCTTTTGGCGGCGCCTCGACTTTGATGATGCGCGCGCCGAGTTCGGCCATCAGGAAGGTGCAATAGGGCCCGGCGAGGATGCGCGAAAGATCGAGAACCGTGACGCCGTGAAGCGGTCCGTTGCCGGCCATTGTGCTGCGTACCTTCGAACCTGATTTGCGCGGTCGTCTTAACCCAGCCGCCCGCCGCCGTCCAATCCTTGATCGCACGAACACTCACGGCGCAATCTGGCGCCATGATCGCGCATACGCTCGCCTGTCTCGGCCGCCACGGCTTTCACCGCTTGGCCTATTACGAATGGGCCGGCCCACCCGGCGCGCCCACTGTTCTTTGCCTTCACGGCCTGACGCGTAACGGTCACGACTTTGACGTCTTAGCCGAGGACTTGAGTGCCGAATTTCGCGTCGTCGCACTCGACTTTCCCGGCCGCGGCGCGAGCGAATGGCTGAGCCATCCGGACGATTACGTCACCGAAACCTACGCCGCCGATACAGCCGCGCTGATCGCGCGGCTCGGCGTCGAGCAAGTCGACATCGTCGGCACCTCGATGGGCGGCATCGTCGGCATGGCGTTGGCGGCGCAACCGGGAAATCCGGTACGCAAGCTGGTGATCAACGACGTCGGACCGTTGATCGCCAAATCCGGCTTGAAACGCATCCGCCGCTATGTCGGTCGCGATCCGAGCTTCGTCGATTTGGCCGCGCTCGAAGCGACGCTGCGCTGGGTGTTTGCCGGCTTTGGCACCCTGCCGGACAGCACGTGGCGGCGCATGGCGGCGCAGAGCGCGCGGCGTAAGGCCGACGGCAGTTTCGGGTTCAACTACGATCCAAAGATCGCGGTGCCGTTCAAGCGCGGCTGGTTCGTGCGCGACATCTCGCTCTGGCATCTCTACGACGCGATGACCTGTCCCACCTTGGTGTTGCGCGGCGCCGACAGCGACATCTTGCGACGGGCCGACGCCGAGGCGATGACGCGGCGCGGGCCGCGCGCCAAGCTGGTCGAATTCACCGGCATGGGGCACGCGCCGTCGCTGACCATGCCCGATCAGATCGCCTGCGTGCGGGATTTCCTGCGCGAGTGAGAGTTTACGCGGCTTCCAACCGCGCCAATTCGGTCTCGAATTCGAAGCGCAACTGTGCGCCTTCGTCCTCCGGCAGCCAAAGCGTCATTTGCGGAAAGATCGTGCGATAAAGCGATACGCGCGCGGGTCGCCAGGGCAGGGTCCGTGCCGTCTTTGCCTCGTTCAGAATCTTTTGCAGCCGCCGGCGCACCGCATCGGGGTCGGGCCGGTAAGCAGGAGCAGGCTCGTTACCGAAGAGATCGGGCTGTTGCTGTTCTTCTTCTTCGAAGAAATCTGGTAGCCGAGGTTGGGATTGAGACATGCGGCCCTTGACGCTCAAATGCGACTCGACCAAGAAAATGAATCATGCGCGAGGTCTTCGCATGGCGCAAGATAGCACTTACACTTATCCCCGAGTCGTCGGCTTATCTCCGTTAGGAAAGATCGCGCGATAAGCCGCGTCGATCTTTTTTATCTGCCCGACGGTGAACGCGAGACTGTCGGCGACCGTGCTGACGTGATTGATCTCGTTGAGTGTTAGCGTTCGCCCCTTGCGCGACTTCAAATACTTGTCAAGCACCTGATAGCCGCCGATGCGGAAGGTCCAAACATCCTCCGGCACGGGCTTGAAGCATTGAGTCTTGTTAATCCAGACCGCCGCTTCCTCCTCCGCGTAGCGGATAGCTTCGACCGAGTGGTCGCCCTTGCCATGATATTTCGCAATTCCTTGATGCGGTAATTCTCGCAAAAGATGTGCCTGCACAAGTTCCCAACCGAACTCCGACAGCAGTTCGAAATCGCTGGCCTTCGCGGGAAATGGAAGATGCGGAAAGTCGATGCGGAGAAATTCGGCGTATCGCGCACGATAGGCGGGAGCGTACAGAACAGCGTAGATATAACCGAGGATTTCTTCCGGCGTATAGTGATGATCGTAATGGGCATCAATGAAAGAACGGAAATTTCTAGAAAGATTCTCTGGGCGAATTCCTGGTTCTTGTTGAAGATAAATCGGAAAGAGATAGCCCCGCTCCTTGCTCTTATCCGAAATATACGAGTCATCGGTAGCATCCTCGGCGATCGCGCCGTGGCACCATTCACCGCCCTTTGTCAGCCTACAAACTGCGATCCCGAGCGCATGTTCGACCATGAATCGCATGATCTGATCACGCCGACGGAATACGAGTGCGTCGTGATCGTAATAGAAACGGACGTCAAACGGTCGATACGCAATCGGACGGATTAGATCTTGACGCACTCCTTCTTCGCGGAGGCGATTTCTTGCTTCGCTAAGCGACCAGTGCCCGACTTCCTGAAGACCAAATGCGTTTGCAATATCGCGATCGCTCGACGTACTTATCAATTTGTCGAGCTGTTCGCGTAACTCGCTCTTTGTGTTTGCGATTGCTAGCCTGTCGCGCCCAGTAAGAACACCGGTCGAGCGTTTGATGAACATATGATCAATCGACCAAAATGAATCGTATTCTTCACGTCCGGCTTCGTTCCGCGGAACGAGAAAATAATTTGGCGAAGACGGTGCGAGTTCAATCCACGCAATATCCGCAAGTCCGGAATGTGCGGCGGCTTTATATTTATCGAGCTTCTTCCCGCGAATCGAATAGTACTTTGCCACTTTCGGGAGACTTGGGTTTCGAACCAGTATGGCGATCGCAACGCCTTTTGTTATGAAGAAAACGTTTTCGTCGCTGCCCTGACCCGCTTCTCCCTGCAGGTCAAAAATATGAATCTGATGAAATGTTTCCAGCAGGGATTGGCGCATGCCTCTGAAGGTCACGTTCTCAAGCCACCAACGGTTTGTTATGACACCGACGACCCCATCACCGCGCGCTTCGATCTTAAGCTGTGCAAAACGAAGAAACTTTACGTAATCGTCATTGAGCCAGTGCTTCCGTTCCTTGAAATGCTCGCCATCGACAAACTCGTAGGCCTTGACCTGCTGTCGAATCCAATTCCCCCGGTTCTTTGAGCGAGCAGCATAGGGAGGGTTTCCGATGATGGCTAAGATCGGTTGATCTTTTACTTTCTGTGCTGCTTCGACCTCCGCACTTATTGCTGGAAGAAGAAAGTTTGCCTGCGGTGCTATCGGTTCTAAGGTGTTAGTTAGAAAAATTTGGAGGCGCTCATTACCGCGTAGCGGATGCTTTTGGTCTTTCAGATACTGCGACAGCTTCAGATGCGCGATGGTGTAGGGCGCGATCAGGTATTCGAAGCCAAATATGTTTTTTAGAAAATGCTCGCGTACGATGAGATCGCTTCGAGCCGAGTCCGTCCCACCAATATTTTCGAACGCACGTTGAAAGACTTCGAGTAGGAATGTTCCGGTGCCGCACGCGAAATCTAGCACGGTCACTCGCTTGTGATCCGCGAGGCCATCGCCGATATTGAAAGTCTTTTTCAGGATGTCATCGATTGCACGCACGATGAAATTTACAATCGGCGGTGGCGTGTAATAGACGCCACGCCCTTTGCGCATCGCGGGGTCGTAGGCCTTCAAGTAATCTTCGTAGAAATAGATGAAGGGATCGCGTTCGAACAGGCGATGCTCTTCCTCGTCCGCGGCGCGAACCCTGCGACTGATCGCCCGCCGCTGGCGGAATGAGAGGTCCTCGTGAATTGCCGCGAGATCGAGCCCGTTGACGATAGAGAGGACTTCCTCGACCACCCAGCGCACGTCGCGGTATTCGTCTTTTTCGAGTTCGCTCAAAAAATCGACCAATTCGCGGATGAGCCGAAACGAACCCGGCACATATTGCCGCGCGTTGTGCAAAGTGACCGGTTTCGAGTCTGAATTGAGCCGCGCCAGGAATAACCCGTAAGCCAACATCTGCGCGAACGCGTCGGCGAATTCCTTCAGAGTCAACTCGTGAAAAATCTGATCGCGGAAAATTTGGAAAAGGCCATAAAGGCGACCTTCCTTGTGTTCGCTTTGCTGCCTCACCAATTCTTCGCCGAGATAATCGCGCAACAGTCTGCTGCGTGCCGCAAGCGCCAGCGCGAGCTGTTCTGAGCGGCCGATGCCTTCGGGTGCCGTCGAGAAAAAGCTTTCGAGGAGTTTACGTACCGCGACCGCCCGATCATCGCGCACCCGGAATTTCGGATTCTCTACATCGGTCTGGTCACACAGCCGCTCGCTTTGAGGCGCGCCGTATTTATTTATCCAAACAAACTGTAGGTAGTCCGTAAGGACGATGTTGTCGGATAAGGTCTTGTACCTGGCGATCTGCTCGGATTTCAAAACTTTGCTCAGGTTTTCGCCGATAGTCTTCGCCTCGACGTAACCTAGAATGAGGCCCTTTTTGCCAATCTTGAAATCGGGCGCGCCTTTGTCGACGACGCGCTTCGGCTCGTGCTGAACCGTGATTTTGCCATCGCTCGCGTCTGCAATCTCTTGCAACAAGGTCTGTAGCGCGCCGCGATCCGTGTGTTCGGTCTTCTCGCCAGCCGGAGTCTTGCGGAGTGCGAGAAGATACCTGTCGAAGATATCTTTGTTGGATTTCATCGCGCTTTTAGCGGGCGGCCTACGTGGAGCGTTGCCGTGATTTTGGGCCGGGATTTGCTGCGGCGGGAATTGCTCGCATATAACGCTATCGTTTTGAGCGATAGGTCAATGGGTTGATCGATTCGGAACGCCATACCCGAATGTGCAGCGCTGGCCCGGCAGTGAGGATTCATGCCTGAGACGACGGGCTATCTCGCGCCGGCAGGTTTTGTCGACGATCTCAAGCACGAGCTTGGTAGCGCGGTGCGCGCGACGCACGGTCGGCTGGTGATCGCCGAAGGCGCGCCGCAGCCGGTCGCGTGGGCGGCCAATATCTGGCACGCGCCCCAACGCCTGACGATAGCTTCGATCGGCGACGCCGCCAAACAGCTTCGCGCCATGCAGCGCAACTGGGCGCTCTATCCGACGGCGCATCATCGCCGCGCCAAGCTGATCGTCGACAAGTTGCCGAAGGTCTCAGCCAAGCCGCTGCGCTTTGGCGATCCGGCGCCGACCGCGCCGTTGGGTTCGTGGACGCTCGTCGACGCGAACACCGTCCTGGCGTCGCCGCGCTGCGCGAGCCCGTTTCCGAACGGCGAAGCACGCTTCGTCGAGGACAAGTCGGCGCCAAGCCGGGCCTATCTCAAACTGTGGGAGCTGTTCACACTGATCGGCGCACAGCCGAAGGCCGGCGAGGTCTGCGTCGATCTCGGCGCGAGTCCCGGCGGCTGGACCTGGGTGCTGGCGTCTCTCGGCGCACAAGTGACTGCTGTCGACAAGGCGGCGTTGGCGCCGTCGGTGACGCGCCTGCCGAACGTCACCGTGCTGCAACAAAGCGCCTTCGCGCTCGTGCCCGGTGCGGTCGGCCCAATCGATTGGCTATGCTGCGACGTGATATGCTATCCGGCGCGGTTGCTGGCGTTGGTCGAGATGTGGATGAAGGCGGGAACCGTGCGGCGTTTCGTCTGCACCGTGAAATTCCAGGGCGCGACCGATTTCGAAACCGCGCGGCGCTTCGCGCAAATTCCCGGCGCGCGCCTCTTGCACCTGCATCACAACAAGCACGAACTGACATGGCTGAAATTGTCCTAGACGGTTTGCCGCCGTTCCGGCCGCGGCTGCCGTGGTGGGGGCCCGATCTCCAAACCATCCGCTCGGTCGTCGTCAAAAGCTGCGCGCTCGACGGCCACACCGGCGAGCGACTGTTCTTTCCGCTCGCCGGTGGCAGCGGCGATCGGCTGGCGGCGATGCTGAATCGCGCGATGCCCGCCACGAATTTGCCGCTGGTCGTGCTGGTGCACGGCCTGACCGGCCTCGAAGACAGTTTCTACATGCGCGAGAGCGCGGCGCATTTTCTCGACCGAGGTTTCGCGGTCCTACGCCTCAATTTGCGCGGCGCCGGGCGTTCGCGACCGTATTGCCGGACGCAATATCACGCCGGCAGCAGCGACGATCTCGCGCAGGTCTTTGAATCATTGCCGGCAGATCTGGTCGTGAACGGTGCCGTCGCGGTCGGTTATTCGCTCGGCGCCAATCTACTGCTCAAATATCTCGGCGAGCAGGGCGGTGCGGCGAAGGTCGGCGCTGCTGCCGTGGTATCGGCGCCGCTCGATCTCGCCGGCACGTCGCGCCGGCTCAACCGTTGGCGCAACGCGCCGTACCAACGTTATCTGCTGCGTTACATGAAGGCTGAAGCGATTGCACCGGGCGCTGAGCTGTCGGCCGCCGAACGCAACGCGGTACTCGGCGCGCGCAGCGTCTGGGAATTCGACCACGTCTACAGTGCGCCGCGCGCCGGCTACGACGGCGCCGGCGAGTATTACGCGGAAACTTCCTGCGGCCGATTTCTCGCCGGGGTTAGAGTGCCGACATTGATCGTCCATGCGCTGGACGATCCGTGGATTCCGCCCGCGCCGTATCGCGATTTCGATTGGCAAGGCCACAGGAACCTGCACGCCGTGCTCACATCGCGCGGCGGTCATGTCGGCTTCCACGGCGATGACGATGCGGCGTGGCACGATCTGGCGATCGCGCGGTTCTTTGAAGGGCTCAGCCGGTCTTGAGCCGCGCCGCGACTTCGAGCGCGAAATACGTCAGCACGCCGTCGGCGCCGGCACGCTTGAAGGCCAAGAGCGATTCCATGATGACGCTCTCGTCGAGCCAGCCGCGCTCGATCGCGCCCTTGAGCATCGCGTATTCGCCGCTCACCTGATAGGCGAAGGTCGGCAGCTTGAAGCGCTCCTTCACCCGCCACAACACGTCGAGATAAGGCATGCCCGGCTTGACCATCACCATGTCGGCGCCTTCGGCGACATCGAGCCCGACTTCGCGCAGCGCCTCGTCGCCGTTCGCCGGGTCCATCTGATAGGTGCGCTTGTCGGCCTTGCCGAGCGACGATTTGGAGCCGACGGCATCGCGGAACGGTCCATAAAAGCCGGAGGCGTATTTCGCCGCATATGCCATGATTTGCACATGCGCGAAGCCGGCGCGGTCGAGCGCATCGCGGATCGCGCCAATGCGGCCATCCATCATGTCCGACGGCGCAATCACGTCGCAGCCGGCTTCGGCCTGCACCAGCGATTGGCGCACCAGCGCGGCGACCGTCTCGTCGTTGGCGACGTCGCCGTCGCGCACCAGCCCATCGTGGCCGTGCGTGGTATAGGGGTCGAGCGCGACATCGCACATCACGCCGACATCGGGATGCGCCTTCTTCAACGCGCGCACTGCGCGGCACACCAGGTTGTCGGGATTGAAGGCTTCGTCGCCGTCCGGCGTCTTGAGTGCCGGTGGCGTTGCCGGAAACAGCGCGATGAGCGGTATGCCGAGATCCTTGGCTTTGCCGGCTTCGACGGTGAGCGCCGCGATCGACAAGCGGTCGACGCCCGGCATCGACGGGATCGGTACCCGCGCGGCTTTCTCGTCGTGCACGAACACGGGCCAAATCAGGTCGCCGGCAGTGAGTACGTTTTCGGCAACGAGCTTGCGCGACCAAGCGCGCCGGCGGTTGCGGCGCATGCGCAGACGCGGATATTCGCCCGAGCGCCGCTCTTGTGCAGCGGCAGCGGTGCGCCGTGGTTGATCGTCCATCGAGCACAAGATTCGCACAGTTCGCGGCGGGAGGCCAGGGGGCGCGGCTTGACCCTCCGCCCGCGCAACGCTCATGCTGCATTTCGCAAATGCCCAGTGGACCGGTGGATCGCGAGGTCATAAGCCTGCTTGAGCGGCGCCTCGGCCGCCTGCATGCGCGCCAGCGTCTCGGTATTGAAACCGATCACGAAAGTCGTGTCTTCGGCGGCGGCCTCAACTTCTTTCACATCGAGAATTGGTATTCGGCTCATTCGATGATCCGAACGGCATTGCGCTTGTCGGGCCTCTATAACCGCGGCCACCGCAACACGGCCCGTGTTCGGGTGCGGCACAATGTCGTGCGCAGCACCAAGCTTCCCAAAGCGTTCGACGGATTTACCATCCTTCACCTGAGCGACATGCATGTCGACATGAACGCTGGCGCGATGCGGCGTGTGACCGAGCTGGTCGCCGACTTGCACTACGATGTCAGCGTCATGACGGGCGATTTCCGTGGCAAAACCTATGGACCCTTTGCGCCGACGCTCGAAGATCTGAAGCGCGTCAAAGCGAGTCTCAAAGGGCCGGCCTATGGCGTACTTGGCAACCACGACACGGTTCTCATGGTGCCGGGAATGGAAGCGATGGGAATCCGAATGCTGCTCAACGAGGCCGAGACAATCGAACGCAGCGGCGCCCGCATTCATCTCGCCGGCATCGACGACGCGCATTATTTCCGCGTCGACAATATCGAAAAGTCGGCCGAACGGCTGCCGCACGACGAATTTCTGATCCTGCTGTCGCATACGCCCGAGATCTATCGCCAGGCAGCGCATGCGGGCTTCGATCTATTGCTGTGCGGTCACACCCATGGCGGTCAGATCTGTCTGCCCGGCGGAATCCCGATCACGCTCGATTCAAACTTGCCGCGGCGATTTGGAGCCGGGGCCTGGACTTACCACACGATGGCCGGTTACACGTCGGTTGGCACTGGATCGTCGATCGTGCCGGTGCGCTTCAATTGTCCGCCGGAGATCACTCTGCATCATCTGCATTGTATGTGACCTAGTACGGCCGCTCGCGAATGCGCCAATGATAAAGCAAGCGCGACAGCGCGATTTCGCCGATGAAGAAAATTGCCGTCACGGCAACGATGTCACCGACATCCAGCATCAGTGTGTGCCAGCACGCGAGCGCCGGTAGCAGCGATTCAGGAACCTGATCGAGGCCAACCGCACGGCTGCTGGATTGTAGGCCGAACCGGCGTTTGATGAAGCTTGAAATCAGGTCGCCGGCCATCGCAATCGCCGCGACCGTGATGCCGACCGTCGGCGTCAGGCCGACCAGCGGTGCGACCGCTGCAGTGGCCACCAGCGCCAGCACGATGCCGCGAACGGATTTTGAAGGTCCCAGCAGCGGGCGGCCGTCGAAGGCGCAAACGCCGCCGTCGAGCGGCCATGCAAAACGATCGCGCAACAGCCGGCGACCGATTACCGGAGCACCGTTGGCGGCCGCCAACAAAATCAGCAGTTGCACGACAGCGCGCGGGTTCATTGCGACAGTGTAGCGGGATTCGACGACGCGCCACGAGGTCGCACGGCGTCACAACCGGCTGCTCACAAACTTGTGGTTTGACCGTGCGCGCGCGGACGCGCTCGATGGGTTCAGCCACCACAAACGGGAGGTTCGCATGCGTTCTGTGTGTTTGATCGCCGCCATTCTGGCATTCGGCATCGCGCCGGCTTTCGCTGCCGACATGGCGCCAGCCTCGGCCGCTAATACCGACAAAGGTCCGGTGTTGGTCGATGGCAAACAGATGACGCTCTACACATTCGCAAAGGACACCGCGACGCAGTCGAACTGTAATGGCGCCTGCGCCAGCAGTTGGCCACCGCTGATGGCGCCGGCGAGCGCGGCCGCGACCGGTGACTGGACCGTGGTGACGCGCGCCGACGGCACCAAGCAATGGGCCTACAAAGGCCATCCGCTGTACAACTGGGTGAAAGACACGAAGCCGGGCGATATGACGGGCGACGGCTTTGCCAACGGTGCCTGGCATGTTGCTCAGCCCTAATTTGGCGACTCCTTTCGAGCGTTAACATCCCGCTTCGGCGGGGTGCTTTTCAGGCGGCGCTGCGTTGAAGGCGCGGCGCCGTCCTTTTATCATCCGTCGGCCATGTCATCCGCCGAACGTCCGGTCGCGCCGTGAGTTCCGACGAGATCATTTTTGAACGCCGTGGCGGCATCGGAATCGTGCGGCTCAATCGGCCGAAGGCGCTCAACACGCTGTCGCTCGGCATGTACCGCCGTTTCGCACCGCAGCTCGTCGCTTGGGGCAACGACGCTTCCGTGCACGCCATCGTCGTGATGGGCGAGGGCGGTCGGGCCTTCTGTGCCGGCGGCGACGTGCGCGCAATCTACGACGCGCGGCAAAAAGGCGGCGGTGACAGCGCAGATTTCTTCCGCGAGGAATATTCACTGATCGCACACGTCCATCGCTTCCCCAAGCCGTATGTCGCGCTGATGGACGGCATCGTCATGGGTGGCGGCGCCGGCATCTCGGTCAATGGCTCGCATCGCGTTGCGACCGAGAAGACGTTGTTCGCCATGCCTGAAGTTCAAATCGGGCTCTTTCCCGACGTCGGCGCCAGCCGCTTTCTCAATCTCTGCCCCGGGCACATCGGTCTTTATCTCGCACTGACTGGCCGGCGCATCGGCGCAGCCGACGCGTCCTACTGCCGCTTCGCGACGCATTATGTCGCGAGCGTGCAACGCTCGGCGTTGATCGATACATTGGCCGCGACCAAATGGCGGGCAGGCGAGGCACATGCACAGGTGGATGCCGTGCTTGCACACTTCGCCAATGATGCGGGCGCCTCGCCGTTAGCCGCAATCCAACGAGACATCGATCGTGTGTTCGCCTCGCCGTCGGTCGAAGCGATCATGGAAGCGCTTGTGCGCGAGACCGCCGATTGGGCGAAGGAAGCCTATGCGGCAATGGCGCATGCATCGCCGCTGTCGCTCAAGATCACATTCCGTCAGCTCGGCCTCGGCCGCGGCATGAGCGTCGAGGCGGCGCTCGCGCTCGAATACCGGCTGACGCAGCACGCACTCGCCGGCCACGATTTCTTCGAGGGCATCCGGGCGGTGCTTGTCGACAAGGACAACGCGCCGCGCTGGCAGCCCAACTGTCTCAGGGATGTGACACGAAGCACGGTCGATTCCCACTTCGTGGGCCTTGGCGATCGAGAATTGCAGTTCGGTTGAATTTTAGAAATATCCGCGAAGTATAGGATCGGCCTGCAATCCAGCGCCGACTCGGCGATTACTTTTGCAGTTATCGGTGTCGTCTGTGGTTTTTCTGTGATCGATAAGTTTCGCCGCGATGCTGCGCAATGTTTCGCTTAAATGATGTATTAACCTGGAGAGCCATAAAATCTGCACAACGATTCGCCAACACATCTAGCCGAGGCCGCTATGCAAACCGCCTACATGGATCTCATCGCGCTGGTCGAGCGTCTTCACCGCCAGTTCCTCGAAGTGGTGAAGCTTGAGCTCGACACCAACAGCGTGCACGACATCAACAACGTGCAGGCGATGATTCTTTACAACATCGGCGACATGGAAATGACCGTCGGCGAGTTGACGCTGCGCGGTTGCTATCTCGGCTCGAACGTTTCTTACAATGTGAAGAAAATGCTCGAGAACGGCTACATCGTTCAAGAGCGTTCGCCGCATGACCGTCGCTCGGTCCGCGTGCGGCTCACCGAGAAGGGCCTTGCTCTTCACGAGAAGCTCAATGCGATGCACGAACGCCATATCGGCGCCCTCGGTCAGGGCGTGTTGTCGACCGAGGAGTTGACACAAGCGCACAAGACGCTTCGCCGTCTCGAGCGCTTCTGGACCCAGGCCGTCGAACTCGGCGCGCGCAACCTGGCGTTCACCTCCGCTGCCTGATTCAAATTCGAACTTCGTGCGATCACGGCCGGTCCCTCGTGGGCCGGCCGTTTTCTTTTGCGGCGGTCGCGCGAACGCTAGAAAGCGGCGATGCCGGTCTGGGCGCGGCCGAGAATGAGGGCGTGAATGTCGTGCGTGCCTTCGTAGGTGTTGACCGTCTCGAGATTCATCATGTGGCGGATAACGTGATACTCGTCGACGATGCCGTTGCCGCCGTGCATGTCGCGCGCCATGCGCGCGATTTCGAGCGCCTTGCCGCATGAATTGCGCTTCAGCAGCGACACCATCTCAGGCGTTGAGCGGCCTTCGTCCTTGAGGCGGCCGAGCCTGAGACAGGAATGCAGGCCGAGCGTAATTTCGGTCTGCATGTCGGCGAGTTTTTTCTGAATGAGCTGATTTGCGGCCAATGGCTTGCCGAAGGCTGAGCGCGACAACGTGTAATCACGCGCAGCGTGCCAGCAGAACTCAGCGGCGCCGAGCGCGCCCCAGGCGATGCCGTAGCGCGCATTGTCGAGACACGAAAATGGACCTTTGAGTCCGCTGACTCCGGGCAGGCGATTGGCCCCGGGGACGTGGACGTCGTCCATGACGATTTCGCCGGTGGCCGAAGCACGTAGACTGAACTTGCCTTCAATCGTCGGCGTCGAGAGGCCTTTCATGTCGCGTTCGAGAATGAACCCGGTAATGGCGTCGCCTTGACCTTCGTCGAGCTTGGCCCACACCACCATGACGTCGGCGAAGGGCGCGTTGCTGATCCACATCTTGCTGCCCTTGAGCACATAGCCGCCGTCGACTTTGCGGGCACGCGTCTTCATGCCCATGACATCCGAGCCGACATCGGGCTCGGTCAGGCCGAAGCAACCGGCAAGTTCGCCAGTCGCGAGCTTGGGCAGATATTTCTTTCGCTGCTCCTCGCTGCCGAACGCAAAGATCGGAAACATCACCAGGGACGATTGCACGCTCATCGCCGAGCGGAAGCCGCTATCGACCCGCTCGATCTCGCGCGCCACCAGGCCGTAGGCGACATAACTCGCGCCGGCGCAGCCATAACCGTGGATCGTCGAGCCGAGAAACCCGAGCGCACCCATCTCGTTCAGAATCGCACGATCGAAATGCTCCTCGCGGAACGCTTTCAGGACACGCGGCATCAGCTTGTCCTGTGCATAGGCGCGCGCGGCGTCGCGCACCAAGCGTTCGTCCTCGGACAGCAGATCGTCAAAGCGCAGCGGGTCCTGCCAGTCGAACACCGCCTTGCCCCCAGCCTTCGGCTTGGACGATTTCTCCTGGCGCACGGGAGCGGAAGTCATGCTGCCCGTCTTAGTTTGAATTCAGGCCCCTGGCAACTGGCCGTCAGGCGGGTTTGAGGCTCGGCCTGCGCAGCGCGGAACGTGCGACGGCGACAATCGTCAGCGGCGTGACGATACCAAATACGATCCAGGCCGGCCGCACGCCGGTTTCGAACGACAAGTCGGCCATCAGCACCCGCATAATGGTCACGTGGTACGCAAAGTGGAAATAGACCGCTTCAAGGAGCGCTATGAACGGCCCAGCGGCTAAGCTGAGAAGCGCGACGCTCCACAAAGCCACCGGTCGGCGACCATAAATCCAGGCGAGTGCGCGCCAGCCCATCAGCCATGCGAACAGGCCGATCATTACCGTCGGCTGCCATTCATCGAGCTTCGATTGCAGGAAGAAATGCACGAGACCGAAGACACCGATGAGATAGACGAAGCGATGCAACACCTGCCAGCGCCGTGCTCCCATGCGCCGGACCATACCATCGGTCGAAGTCGCCGCGAGCGCGGCGAGACCCAGCAACGCGACGAAGCCGATCGACAGATAGACCCGCTTCAGAATCTCGCTGGCGACGGTCCCCAAATTGTACGCTTCGCTGACGATATAGAGGCTGAAATGCACCGCGATATAGGCAAAGGCGCCGACGCCCAACATGCGCCGAATGAGATTGAGCCGCGTCCAGGCAAGCAGCCGCGTTAGCGGGCTTACGCTCAGCGCAAGGAACAGAATACGTAACGTCCACTGGCCGATTTCGAGCAGCGCTTCGTCAAGCGGCCGCGCACCGAGCCGATGGGTGGCAAAGCGATACGCCACCCATAAGGCCGGAAAGAACAGCGCGACAAAGACCGTGGTCTTGAGCGGCGATATCCTGCCGCTGTAATCGCGCCAAGGGCCCTTCAAGGCTTGCATGGGCGTCTATCTAACGCGTCCCCGGCCCGTCGCCCAGGTGCTTTTCGATCACAAATGCCGGAGCGCTGGACACTTGCCCCGGCCACGGCCGCGCCTTTACCTTGAGGCAGCCGTCACGGCGGCGCCGAAGTCCGCCGAGCGGGGGAGGGGCATGGGTTATTTCGTCCAGCAGCTCGTCAATGGGCTGACGCTCGGCGCCATCTACGCGCTCATCGCCATCGGATACACGATGGTTTACGGCATTGTCGGCATGATCAATTTCGCGCATGGCGAAATTTTCATGATCGGCGCGTTCATTTCGCTGATTTTCTTCGTCGTTCTCGGCGCGCTCGGCATTACCTGGATTCCGCTGGCGCTGTTGCTGGTGCTGCTGATCGCCATGGCGCTCACGGCGGTCTACGGCTGGGCCGTCGAGCGCATTGCCTATCGCCGGCTGCGTGGCTCGTTCCGTCTGGCGCCGCTGATCTCGGCGATCGGCATGTCAATCTTCCTTCAGAACTACGTCCTCCTCGTGCAAGGCGCGCACGAGAAGACATTGCCGCCGCTGATCACCGGCGGCTTTGAGTTGATGCAGAGCGGCGGTTTCACCGTCGATATCAGCTGGCTGCAGCTGATTATCGTCGGCGTGACGCTCGTACTGATGGCCGTGTTCACGGCCGTCATTCAGTTGACGTCGCTCGGCCGCGCTCAACGTGCCAGCGAACAGGATATGACCATGGCGGCGCTGCTCGGCATCGACGTCGACCGCACCATTTCGCTCACCTTCGTCATCGGCGCGGCGCTCGCCGCAGTTGCGGGTTTGATGGTGACGCTGCAGTACGGCGTGATCGATTTCTTCATCGGGTTCCTCGCCGGCATAAAGGCATTCACCGCCGCGGTGCTCGGCGGCATCGGTTCGCTGCCTGGCGCAGTGCTCGGCGGATTGCTGATCGGACTGATCGAGGCCTTCTGGTCCGCCTATTGCCCGTCTGAATACAAGGACGTCGCGGTATTCGCGGTGCTCATTTTGGTGCTCATGTTCCGGCCAACCGGGCTGCTCGGCCGGCCGGAAGTCGAGAAGGTTTGATGGGCGCGGCACAACGGTTCAAGGATGCAGGCTTCACAGCGCTGATTGCCCTGGCTCTGGCGTTTCCATTGCTGGGATTTCAGACCACCGACACCGGCGACGGATACATCACGCGTTTCAATTGGGTTGCAATCGCCACAGCCGCTGCCTTCGTTGTCCGGTTGTTGCTCAGTCTTGTGCCGCAGCGCTTCCGGTTGCATCAATATGCAACCCGCTATACGGCGATACCCCAGGGCAAGATCATCGCCTTGCTCGCCGGCGCTATGATCCTGTTCGCTGTCCTGTTGCCGATTTCGCCGCTTGGGTCGCGGCGTACAATCGATCTGGCGACGCTCGCGCTGATCTACGTCATTCTCGGCTGGGGCTTGAACATCGTCGTCGGCCTCGCCGGCCTGCTCGATCTCGGCTACGTCGCGTTCTATGCCGTCGGCGCGTATTCCTTCGCATTGGCCGCCCAGTGGTATGGGTTGACGTTCTGGGAAATGCTGCCGATTGCCGGCCTGATCGCGTCGGCGGCCGGATTTCTCCTGGGCTTGCCGGTATTGCGACTACGCGGAGATTATCTCGCCATCGTCACGCTCGGCTTCGGCGAGATCGTGCGCATCGTGCTCAACAATTGGAGCCCGGTGACGGGCGGTCCGAATGGCATCGGCGACATCCCGCGGCCGACCGTCTTCGGCATGCCGATCTCGCCCGGCGCGCCGGAAGGGATGACGACGTTCAACCACTTTTTCGGCATCGCGTACGATCCGCTGCAGCGGCTGATCTGGCTCTATTATGTCTGCCTGGCGGCGGCGTTGGTCATCAACTGGTTCAGCCTGCGTATCCGACGTCTGCCGGTCGGCCGCGCCTGGGAAGCGCTGCGCGAAGACGAAATCGCTTGCCGCGCCCTGGGTCTGAACCCGCACACAATCAAGCTCACGGCGTTCGCAACCGGCGCCATGATCGGCGGCTTCGCCGGCGCCATGTTCGCCGCGAAGCAGGGCTTCATCAGCCCGGAGAGTTTCAACTTCCAGGAATCCGCGACCGTGCTTTCGATTGTCGTGTTGGGCGGCATGGGCAGCCAGCTCGGCGTCGCGATTGCCGCCGTGATTCTGGCGACGCTGCCAGAATTTGGCCGCGAATTTGCGCAGTACCGCATGTTGTTCTTCGGTGCGGCGATGGTCGCGATCATGATCTGGCGGCCGCGCGGGTTGTTTACCGTGCGCGCGCCGTCGGTGCGCCTCGATCGACCATGAACCGCGAAGCACTGCTTGAGGTCGAGAACCTTTCCATGCGCTTCGGTGGCGTGGTGGCGATCGACAATATTTCGTTCACCGCCTACGGACGCGAAATAACCGCCATCATCGGACCCAACGGCGCCGGCAAGACGACGGTGTTCAACTGCCTGACCGGCTTCTATCGCCCAAGCGGCGGCAGTCTGGTTCTGACGAAGAACGGCAGAAACGTCCGGCTGGAACGTCTGCACGGGCACCGCATCGCGCGCGACGCCGGCGTCGTGCGTACGTTCCAGAACGTGCGGCTGTTTGCCGGCATGACCGTCCTCGAGAATCTGGTGGTGGCGCAACACGCTGTGCTGACACGCGCCAGCTATTACAATTTCGGCGGCTTGCTGGGACTCAAGAGCCATCGCGACGCTGAGCGTGCGGCGATTGCACGGGCGCGCGAATGGCTCGACATGATCGGCCTGACCGAACGTGCCGACGAGGTCGCCGCCAATCTGCCATACGGCGCGCAGCGTCGCCTCGAGATCGTACGCGCGATGTGCACCGGCCCGCGGCTGCTCTGCGTCGACGAGCCAGCTGCAGGCCTCAATCCACACGAAAGCGCCGATCTTGCGCGCTTCCTGGTCACGATCCGCGACCAGTTCGGCATCGGCGTGCTGCTGATCGAGCATGATATGAGCGTGGTGATGGGGATTTCCGACCATGTCATCGTCCTCAACCATGGACAAAAGATTGCCGACGGTTCCGCCAGCGAGGTGCGCAACGATCCGACGGTAATCGCCGCCTACCTTGGCGAAGAGGAAGCCGCATGAGCGCGCTGCTCGAAATATCCGGGCTGCGCGCCGCCTATGGTCGGATCGAGGCGTTGAAGGGCGTCGACCTGACAGTCGGTGCGGGTGAGATCGTGACGCTGATCGGCGCCAACGGCGCCGGCAAGTCGACACTGCTGATGACGATTTGCGGCCGGCCGCGCGCCGCGCATGGCCGTATCGTGTTCGACGGCCGCGACATCACGCAGCTGCCGACCTTCGCCATCGTTCGCCTCGGCATCTCGCAGGTGCCGGAAGGGCGGCGCATCTTTCCGAGAATGACGGTGCTCGAAAATCTCCAGATCGGCGCGACGACCGCGGCGCAGGACGCTTTCGAGCGTGATCTCGCGCGCGCCTTCGAGCTGTTCCCCATACTGGGGGAGCGCCGCCACCAGCGCGGCGGCACGCTGTCCGGTGGCGAGCAGCAGATGCTGGCGATTGCCCGCGCGCTGATGAGCCGGCCACGGCTGCTGCTGCTGGACGAACCGTCACTGGGCCTCGCGCCACTCATCGCCAAGCAGATCTTCGCAGTGATCCGGGCGATCAATGCCGAAGAGCGGATCACGGTTCTATTGGTCGAGCAAAACGCGCACCACGCGCTCAAGCTGGCGCACCGCGCCTATGTACTGCAAACCGGGACCATCGTGCTGTCGGGCACCGGCACAGAACTTCTGGCCAACAAGGACGTGCGGGCGGCCTATCTCGAAGGTGGTGCGCGCGGCGCCGCTTAACCAAAGTCCGGTCTTTTGCTAAGCTGCCGGAAACCAGGGGAGGTTTGTATGCGTTGGACAGTGCGGATTTTGCTTGCGGCGGCTATGGCCGCAGCGTCGGCAAGTGCCTATGCCCAGGACATCAAGATTGCGACCGTTGGACCGATGACGGGCGCCGATGCGGCCGTCGGCGAACAGATGCGGCGCGGCGCCGAGATGGCCGTCAAGGACATCAATGCACATGGTGGCGTGCTCGGCCGAAAGCTGGTGCTGACCGTCGGCGACGATGCCTGCGATCCGAAACAGGCGGTGAGCGTCGCCAATCAGCTCGCGAACGCGGGCGTTGCATTCGTCGCCGGACATTATTGCTCGAGCACCTCGATTCCGGCTTCGGCCGTCTACGCCGATAGCAACATCCTCGAGATCAGCCCGGCTTCAACCAATCCGGCGTACACCGACGATCCATCAAAGAAGGGCTGGATCAACGTTTTCCGTGTCTGTGGCCGGGACGACAGCCAAGGCAAGATCGCCGGCAATTACATCGCATCGCGCTTCAAGGGACAGCCAGTGGCGGTGATCGACGATAAGTCGACCTATGGCAAGGGCCTCGCGGATGAGACGATCAAAGCGCTAGCGGCGCGCGGGATAAAGCCTGCAGTGCATGATTCGATCAATCAGGGTGACAGCGACTTTTCCGCGCTGATCTCCAAGATGAAGCAAGCCAATATCAAAGCGATCTATTTCGGCGGTTATTACCGCGAGGCCGGCCTCATCGTCCGCCAGTCGAAGGAACAAGGGCTCAATGCCGTGTTGATGGGGGGCGACGCGCTTGTAACGACCGACCTGTGGAAGATCACCGGACTCGCGGGTACCGGTACGCTGATGACGTTCCCGCCGGATCCGCGCAATCTCGCGGTGGCGCAGCCGGTCGTGAAGGAATTCAAAGCAGGCGGCTATGATCCCGAGGGCTATACGCTGTATACCTACGCGACAATCCAAGTGTTCGCCGATGCCGCGGCGAAGGCGCATTCGATCAAGGTCGCGGATCTATCGAAGACGATGAAGGCAAACAAGTTCAATACCGTGATCGGCACCATCGGCTTTGACAAAAAGGGTGACGTCGTCGGACCGGACTACGTTGTTTACGCCTGGAACAACAGCGGAAACTACGCCGAGCTGAAGCGCTAGGCGAACTCGACAGACGGGGAGGGCGACGGTGCGCTAGTCGCCCTTCTTCTTACCGGCACCTCTGCCGAGGCCGATCTCTTTGGCGAAGGCGGAACGTTGCTTGGCGTAATTTGGCGCAACCATGGGGTAGTCTGCCGCCAGTCCCCATTTCTGCCGATACTGCTCGGGTGTCATGTTGTATTCGGTGCGCAGATGGCGCTTGAGCATCTTCAACTTGCGGCCGTCCTCGAGGCAGATGACGTATTCCGGCGTGACCGATTTTTTGATTGGCACCGCTGGCTTGAGATCGGCCGCCTTCGGCGCATTGGCGCGACCGTCGATTGCTTTCAGCGAACCATAAACCGAGTTGATCACTTCGGTGATCTGGGCTGTCGGCACGCTGTTCTTGCGTAGGTAGGCGGCGACCATCTGCGCCGTCATCCGCAGGAAATCATCGCTGCTCTGCTTGGGCGCATCGTCGGCCATGGCGGTTCTGCCTCAATGGGAGAAAGTTCCTGCTGATATAGGCGGAAGGCCGAGTTTCTGTCAAACCGCCCCAGTATTCGCGGCGCGAATTACTGCGAAAATCCAATCGCAGCCAGGCGCAGCACAGGCCAGGATTTGGCGTCTGCCTTGTGAGTCATGAGGATAACGCGAAGTATGGTATGCGGCTGACTTTACGGACCGATATCTGGTAGATTCGCCGCACGATCCGTGACTATTTTCCAGGGCCCATGACCGAGACTGTTGCCATTGCCGCTGATCACGGCGGATTTGATCTGAAAACTGTTCTCCTGCCCGAGCTGCAGGTGCTTGGCTTTGACGTCCTCGATCTCGGTACCGACAACCATCAGTCTGTCGATTATCCCGATTTTGCCGACGCGGTCGCGCGCGCGGTCGAGGACGGGCGCGCGCGCTGGGGCTTGCTGATCTGTGGCACCGGCATTGGTATGTCGATGGCCGCCAACCGGCATCGCGCCGTGCGCGCCGCGTTGGTGCACGACGGCCTGACAGCGCGGCTCGCTCGCCAACACAACGACGCCAACGTGCTGGTGCTCGGCGGCCGCATCCTTGGACCCGAACTTGCCCGGGACTGCGTCAAAATCTTCTTCGCGACACCGTTTGAGGGCGGCCGTCACGCACGTCGCGTCGCCAAGTTCTCGCCGGTAAAGGCGCAGGCATGACGGCCCCGAAGCCTACACCGGCGACCGACCGATTTTTTGCTGCTGCGCTGTCCGAGGCTGATCCCGAGATCGCCGCCGCCATCGGCCGCGAGCTCAAACGCCAGCAGGATCAGATCGAACTCATCGCTTCCGAGAATATTGTGTCGCGCGCCGTGCTCGAGGCGCAAGGCTCGGTGCTGACCAACAAATACGCCGAAGGCTATCCCGGCCGGCGCTATTACGGCGGCTGTGAATTCGTCGACCAGGTCGAGCAGCTTGCGATCGACCGCGCGAAAAAACTTTTCAACTGCAGCTTCGCCAACGTGCAGCCTCATTCGGGTTCACAAGCGAACCAAGCTGTGTTCTTGGCGCTGCTGCAGCCCGGCGACGTGTTCATGGGTATGTCGCTCGCCGCCGGCGGCCACCTGACGCACGGCTCGCCGGTCAATCTGTCGGGCAAATGGTTCCGGCCGATCCACTACGGCGTCCGCCGCGACGACGCCCGCATTGACATGGATGAGGTCGAGCGCCTGGCGCAGGAGCAGCAGCCCAAGCTTATCATCGCCGGCGGCTCGGCTTATCCGCGCATCATCGATTTCGCGCGGTTCCGCAAGATCGCGGATTCCATCGGCGCGTATCTTATGGTCGACATGGCGCATTTCGCGGGCCTGGTTGCCGGCGGTGCGCATCCGTCGCCGCTGCCGCACGCCCACGTCGTCACCACGACGACGCACAAGACGCTACGCGGTCCACGCGGCGGCATGATCCTGGCAAACGACGAGGAGATTGGCCGCAAGATCAACTCGGCAATCTTTCCGGGTCTGCAAGGCGGTCCACTGATGCACGTCGTTGCGGCGAAGGCGGCCATGCTCGGCGAATGTTTGCTGCCGGCGTTCAAAACCTATGCCCGCGCCGTCGTCGACAATGCGCGCATCCTGGCGGCAACGCTGTCGGAGCGGCAGTTCGCCATCGTTTCGGGGGGCACCGACACGCACCTGATGTTGGTTGATCTGCGGCCGAAGAAATTGACCGGTCGCGCTGCGGAGATCGCCCTCGAGCGCACCGGCATCACGTGCAACAAAAATGGCATTCCGTTCGATCCCGAGAAACCAGCTGTAACGTCGGGCATTCGCCTCGGCAGCCCGGCAGGCACGACACGCGGCTTCGGCCAGGCCGAATTCCGGCTCATCGGCGAGCTCATCGTCGAAGTGCTTGACGGCCTTGCGGCCAACGGCGATGCCGGCAACGACGCAATCGAGGCATCGGTCAAGAAACGGGCCCAAGCGCTATGCGCGCGCTTTCCCGTCTATCCCTAGGAGAGAGACACAATGCGCTGTCCGTTCTGCGGATGCGAAGACACCCAGGTCAAGGACTCGCGGCCGACCGACGATCGGGCCTCGATCCGACGGCGGCGGCTCTGCCCGAATTGCGCCGCGCGCTTCACGACGTTCGAGCGCGTGCAGTTGCGCGAACTGACCGTCATCAAGAAGAACAACCAGCGCGAGCCGTTCGAGCGCGACAAGCTGGCGCGCTCCGTCCAGATCGCGTTGCGCAAACGGCCGGTCGAAGGCGAACGCGTCGAACGCGCGATCAATTCGATTGTCCGTCAACTCGAAAGCTCCGGCGAAACGGAAATCAAGAGCGACATGATCGGCGAGCTGGTGATGGAAATGCTGGCGACACTCGATCCGGTTGCCTACGTCCGCTTCGCCTCGGTCTACCGCAACTTCCGCGAGGCAAAGGATTTCGGCGAGTTCATTGATCGCTTGGATCGCTTGGCCACCGAACGCGACTGAAAGCGATGCGATGAGCGACGCCCGCTTGATGCGCGCGGCGCTGGCGCTGGCGCGGCGCGGTCTTGGCCGGACTTGGCCCAATCCCAGCGTCGGCTGTGTGATCGTCAAGGACGGATTGGTCGTCGGCCGAGGCTGGACCCAGCCGGGTGGACGGCCGCACGCCGAGACCGAGGCGTTGGCGCGCGCCGGACCTAGCGCCAAAGGCGCCAACGTCTACGTCACGCTCGAACCGTGTTGCCATCATGGCAAGACGGCACCGTGCACCGACGCGTTGATCGCCGCCGGCATCCGGCGCGCGGTCGTCGCCGTCGAAGATCCCGATCCCCGCGTCGCCGGCAACGGTATCGCCGCGTTGCGCGCCGCCGGCATTGCCGTCGAACTCGGTTTGTGCGCCGACGAAGCGCGCGAGATCAATGCTGGGTTCATGTCTTCGATCACGCGTGGCCGACCGCTCGTCACATTGAAGCTCGCAACCTCGCTCGACGGCCGCCTGGCCGTCGCGTCGGGCGAGAGCCGGTGGATCACCGGCGAGCTCGCGCGGGCGCGCAGTCATTTGCTGCGTGCGACCCATGACGCCGTGATGGTTGGCAGCGGCACGGTTGTGGCCGACGATCCGGAACTGACCTGCCGGCTGCCCGGCCTGAGCGATCGCAATCCCGTGCGCGTCATCATCGACGGCGGCATGCGGGTTCCGCTCACCGCACGAATCGTCGCCGATGCCCGACAGATGCCGACATGGTTCGTCGTGCGTCACGGAATTGCCGGTGAACGCCGTACGGCTCTTGCGAGCAGCGGCGTGGAGGTAATCGACGTGCCGTCAACGGCGGCCGGTGAAACCGACCTCGCGGCGGCTTTGGTCGCACTCGCGGGCAGGGGCATCACGCGTATTTTGGTGGAGGGTGGCGCGCGGCTCGCCGCGACACTCGTGCGCGGCGACATGGTCGATCGCATCGCCTGGTTCCGCGCACCGTCGCTGATCGGCGGCGACGGGCGGGCGGCTTTAGACGCGATCGGTGTTGCGGCACCCGGCGAAGCGCTGCGTTTTATCCGCGTCAGCGCCGAGGCGATCGGCGATGATATGCTGGAAACGCTCGAACGCGCGGTTTAAGGTGGCGCCCTAAGGTATTGCCATGTTTACGGGAATCATTGCCGACCGGGGCACCATCCGCGCCGTGAGGCCGGGCGCCGACAAAGTCTTCGAGATCGCCACCGCGCTCGACCTCGGCGACCTGGCGCTCGGGGCCTCGATCGCGTGTGCCGGCGTTTGCCTTTCGGTCGTCGAGAAGGGCAGCCATTGGCTCGCAGTACAGGTTTCGGCCGAAACCCGCGCGCGCTCGACCGCCGGCGCGTGGCGTGAGGGAACGTCGGTCAATCTTGAACGCTCGTTGCGCCTCGGCGACGAGCTTGGCGGCCATATCGTGCTCGGTCACGTCGACGCGATGGCTGAATTGGTCGCGCGACGGCCTGATGGTGACTCTTTGCGCCTAACATTCGAAGTGCCGCGCGGCTGCGAACTGTCGATCGCGCCCAAAGGCTCCATTACGATCGACGGCGTGTCACTGACTGTCAACGAGGTCGAAGGCCGCCGTTTCGGCGTCAATGTCATTCCGATCACCCGCGCCAAGACGACGCTGGGCGAATTGCAACCCGGCGGCAAAGTCAATCTCGAACTCGACGTGATCGCGCGTTACGTCGCGCGTCTGCTGGCGCGGGAGCCAGCATGAGCTTCGTCGAAGTCGCTTCGCCGATTGAGGAGATCATCGACGCCGCGCGCAACGGTAAGATGTTCATTTTGGTCGACGACGAAGATCGCGAGGACGAAGGCGACCTCGTGATTCCCGCGCAAATGGCGACGCCGGACGCGATCAACTTCATGGCCAAGAACGGGCGCGGCCTGATCTGCTTGGCGCTGAGCCGCGAGCGGGTCGAACAGCTCAAGCTGCCTCTGATGGCGCAGCACAATGAATCTCGGCTGCAAACGGCATTCACGGTGTCTATCGAAGCGCGCGAAGGCATCACGACGGGGATTTCGGCGTCGGATCGTGCACGCACCATCGCGGTCGCCATCGACGCCACTAAGGGACCGCAGGACATCGTTACGCCGGGCCATATTTTTCCGCTGATGGCGCGCGACGGCGGTGTACTGGTGCGTACCGGCCATACGGAAGCGGCAGTAGATATCGCACGGCTCGCGGGCCTCATTCCCGCGGGCGTGATTTGCGAGATCATGAACGACGACGGCAGCATGGCACGACGTGCCGATCTGATCGCCTTCGCGCAACGCCATGGGCTCAAGGTTGCGACCATCGCCGACCTGATCGCGTATCGCCGACGCCATGACCGTATCGTCGAGCGGCACGTTTCCGCCGATTTTGTCAGTGTGCACGGCGGCAACTGGGACATGCACATTTATGTCAACAAGATCGCTTACGCCGAGCACATCGCGCTGGTAAAAGGCGACCTCCGCACGTCCGAACCGGTGCTCGTTCGCATGCATGCGGTCAATGTGCTCGACGACGCGCTCGGCAATCTGCGCAGCGGCCGCGCCGGCATGCTGCAAGGCGCAATGGAGATGATCGGCAAGGCGGGCAGGGGCGTGGTCGTGCTATTGCGCGAGCCGATGCCGGCGGCGCTGTCGGAGCGAGTGCGCGGCTTCCTCGCCACTGGCAAGACAGTGCCGCAGTTGCGCGATTACGGCATCGGCGCGCAAATCCTCCTCGATCTCGGCGTGCGCGAAATGATCCTGCTGTCGAACACCGCGCAAACGATCGTCGGACTCGAAGGTTACGGCCTATCTGTCATCGAACGCCGCCCCATCGTCTTGGAGTCCTGAGATGGCAAAGCGGCCGTCGGTGCTGATCGTCGAGGCGCGTTATTACGCACACGTGTCGGACGCGCTGCTCAAGGGCGCCGAGGCGGCGCTCGACAACGCCGGCATCCGCTACGACCGCATAACGGTTCCGGGCACGTTCGAGATTCCGGCGGCGATCGCGCTCGCAGCGCAGACGCGGAAGTACGATGGTTATGTCGCGCTTGGTTGCGTCATCCGAGGCGAGACTTCGCATTACGATCTCGTTTGCCGGGAATGCGCGCGCGGCGTTCAAGACCTCGCTTTGGCCGGTCATGCGATCGGCTTCGGCGTACTCACCGTCGAGAACGTCGACCAGGCCTTCGCGCGTGCCCGGATCGACAAGAAGGACAAAGGAGGCGAGGCGGTGCGCGCCTGCCTCAGCATGATCGCGCTGCGACGGACGCTCAAGGCGCGCCGATGAGCGCCGCCGCCAAATCGCCGCGGCTGGCGGCACGCAAACGCACTGCTGCGCGCCTGGCCGCGGTGCAGGCGCTTTATCAAATGGAGATCGTCAGCGCGGCGGCGGATACGGTCATCGACGAATTCCTCGCGCATCGCCTCAATCCCGACGCGCCGCGCGAGGAACCCGACTTCGGCGAAGCGGATAGAATGCTGTTCGCCGAGCTTGCGCGCGGTGCGGCGGCGCAACGCGAATCGGGCGACCGCGCCATTGCCGGAGCACTGTCGCCGGATTGGCCGCTGCTCAGGCTGGAGGCCGTGTTGCGCGCTATTTTGCGCGTCGGCACATACGAATTGGCGCACTGCCGTGACGTTCCGCCGGAGATCGCGATCAACGAATATGTCGATATCGCGCACGCCTTTTTTGCCGGCAAGGAGCCCGGCATGGTCAATGCGGTACTCGACAAGATTGCGCGCGACCTGCGGCCCGAGGAGATGGGGCGTGCCCGTGGCGGCGAAGCCACTCGGTGAATTCGGGCGCATCGCGCGCTTCTTCGCGCCGCTAGCGCTGCCCGGCGGATTGAAGTTGCGCGATGACGTCGCGCTGATCGCCGGACGCCGGAGCGAACAATACGTGCTCAAGACCGACGCGATCGTCGAGGGTATCCACTTCTTCGCTGACGATCCGCCGGCCGACATCGCGCGCAAGCTGTTGCGCGTCAACCTGTCGGATCTTGCGGCCAAAGGCGCGACGCCGATTGGATATTTATTGACGATGGTGTTGCCGAAGTCGCGCGACGACCGTTGGCTGGCGGCGTTCAGCCGCGGACTTGCCGCCGATCAACGCAAATACCGGATCGGCTTATTCGGCGGCGATTCCGACGCGACGCGCGGACGGACGGTTTTGTCAGTGACGGCAATTGGCCGTGTTGCACAAGGCCGGGCAATCTTGCGGAGCGGCGCGAGGCCTGGTCACATCGTCTATATCTCAGGCACGCTCGGCGATGCGGCGCTCGGGTTAGCAGCGCTCAAAGGGCACCTCCCGCGGCTCGGCGCTTCTGCCCGACGGCACCTTGTACGACGCTACCGCCTGCCCGAGCCACGTCTCGGTCTAGGCCGTCGGTTGGCTGGAATTGCGCATGCGGCGGCGGATATATCCGACGGTTTGGTTGCCGACCTCGGGCACATCTGCAGCGCATCGAATGTCGGCGCCATTATTGAAATCGCCCGGCTGCCGTTGTCGCGAGCTGCACGTACCGTCATCGCCGGTTCGCCGCGGCGTATTCGCGCCGCACTGACTCACGGCGACGATTACGAACTCGTCTTCACGGCGCCGCCGAACGCGGCCGCAAGCGTTGCCGCTGCGGCGCGTGCCGCCAGGGTGCGTGTTACTGCGGTCGGCTGTGTGGTCGCCGGTCGCGGCGTGCGCGTCCTCGATAATGAGAACCATCCGCTGCGTCTCACACGCACCGGATATCGTCACGTCTGATGCTGCAGGCGATGACGAATCGCGTGTAAATCCAGGCGAATTTGACATGCCGCAGTGATTGCCTCGGCCGCCGCGTTCTGGCATGTTCCGCGCGCCTTAAAAGCCCGACAGGTCCGAGTAGGGGAATTCCGACATGAGCATTACGTCCTGGTATTGGCTGGTGATTGCATCCGGCCTCATCGCGGTGCTGTACGGCATCGTCACCGCACGCCTGGTTCTGGCCTCCGATCCCGGCACCGACCGGATGAAGGAGATCGCTGCCGCAGTCCAGGAAGGTGCGCAGGCCTATCTCAGCCGCCAGTACCGCACCATCGCAATGGTCGGCATCGTGATTTTCATTGTGCTCTTTGTCGCGCTCGGCTGGCATTCAGCCGTCGGCTTTCTCATCGGTTCGGTGCTGTCGGGTGCCGCCGGCTTCATCGGCATGAACGTCTCGGTGCGTTCGAACCTGCGTACGGCTCAGGCGGCGCGTGGCGGGCTCGCGGCGGGATTGAAACTGGCGTTCCGCGCCGGTGCAGTCACCGGCATGCTCGTCGTTGGTCTCGGCCAGCTCGCGGTCGCAATCTATTACATCTTTCTGCGCTCGACGCTGCCGATCGACGATCCGCGCCCGATTCTCGAAGCGATGGTGGCCTTGTCGTTTGGCGCCTCGCTGATCTCGATCTTTGCGCGTCTCGGCGGCGGCATCTTCACCAAAGGCGCCGACGTCGGCGCGGACCTGGTTGGCAAGGTCGAAGCCGGCATTCCCGAGGATGATCCCCGGAATCCAGCCGTGATCGCCGACAACGTCGGCGACAATGTCGGCGATTGCGCCGGCATGGCGGCCGACCTGTTCGAGACCTACGTCGTGACCCAGGTCGCGACCATGTTGCTGGCGGCGATCTTCTTCCAGGGTGCGCTGCGCGACACCATGATGCTGCTGCCGCTGGCGATCGGCGCGGTGTGCATCGTCGCGTCGGTCATTGGTACCTATTTCGTGCGCCTTGGCGATGGCGGCCAAATCATGACCGCGCTCTACAAGGGCGTCATCGCCGCCGGCGTGCTGTCGGCGATTGCCATTGCCGGCGTCGTCCAGTTGACAGTCGGCTACGGTCAGCCGATTGCGTTGCTTGGCGGCACCATCACCGGCGGCGGCCTTTTGGTCTGTGCCTTCGTCGGTCTCGCTGTGACCGGGCTGCTGGTGTGGATCACCGAGTATTACACCTCGACAGCCTATCGTCCGGTGCGCAGCATCGCGCAAAGCTCGATCACCGGCCACGCCACCAATGTCATTCAGGGCCTCGCAGTGTCGATGGAAGCGACTGCGTTGCCGGTGGTTGTGATTTGCGCCGGCATCATCGTGGCCTATCTCTATTGTGGCGTTTTCGGCATCGCTATCGCCGCGACTACGATGCTGGCACTGGCGGGCATGATCGTCGCACTCGACGCCTATGGTCCAGTCACCGACAACGCCGGCGGCATCGCCGAGATGGCCGACCTGCCGAAGGACGTGCGCAAGATTACCGACGCACTCGACGCGGTCGGCAATACCACCAAGGCGGTGACGAAGGGCTACGCTATCGGCTCGGCCGGCCTTGCATCGCTGGTGCTTTTCGCCGCGTACAGCAACGACCTGACGCACTATTTTCCGGGCGCCGACGTGAACTTCACCCTGCAGAGCCCGTACGTCGTCGTTGGACTCTTCATCGGCGGTCTACTGCCGTATCTGTTCGGTGCGATGGGCATGACCGCCGTCGGCCGCGCCGCAGGCTCGGTCGTGCTCGAGGTGCGCCGGCAGTTCAAGGAGATCAAAGGCATCATGGAAGGCAAGGCGAAGCCCGACTATGGCCGCGCTGTCGACCTTCTGACCCGCGCCGCGATCAAGGAAATGATCGTGCCGTCGCTGTTGCCGGTCGGCGCGCCGATCGTCCTGTTCTTCGTGATCTCGGCAATCGGTGGGCAGGGGGCCGGTTTCAGCGCGCTCGGTGCCATGTTGCTCGGCACGATCGTTACCGGAATCTTCGTGGCAATCTCGATGACTTCGGGCGGCGGTGCCTGGGACAACGCGAAAAAGTACATCGAGGAAGGCCATCACGGCGGCAAGGGTTCCGACGCGCACAAAGCAGCGGTCACCGGTGATACGATCGGCGACCCCTACAAGGATACGGCCGGCCCGGCAGTGAACCCGATGATCAAGATCACCAACATCGTGGCAATCCTACTGCTGGCGGTGCTGGCTGCGACACACTGAGGCGGCGCGGGATTTGTGGTTGAAGAGTGCGGCGAGCGGCATGGTCCGGGTTGCCCGCCATTGATCAATCGGGCGTTTCCCTCTACAAGATTTCGTCGAGATCGACATGATTTTCAAGCCCGATAATGTTAGCTGGTTGCG
>DASQHO010000063.1:0-6250 GCA_035632055.1 Allostellaceae bacterium | reverse complement strand
GCCGTCGCCGCCGGTGCCGACGACGTCGATCGCGTCGGGCGGCGCCGTCACGTGCAGCGCCTTGCTGCGCATCGTACGGGCGGCAGCGGCGATCTCGTCGACGGTTTCGCCGCGCACGCGCAGCGCCATGAGGAAGCCGCCCATCTGTGCCGGCGTCGCGTCGCCCGACATCATCGCCTCGAAGGCTTGCGTGGCGTCGGCCTCGGACAGGCGCTCGCCCGCCGCTACTTTCGCCAGCAGCGTTTTGAATTCGATCTTGCCGCTCATGCGGCGACGCTTTCGGCGGCGGCGAGAACGAGGAAATTCTTGAGCAGGCGGTGGCCGCCCTGCGAGGCGATGCTTTCCGGATGGAACTGCACGCCGTGTACCGGCCGCTCGCGATGCTGCAGGCCCATGATGATGCCGTCTTCGGTTTCGGCAGTGACGGCGAGCGAAGCGGGCAGGCTGGCGCGCTCGACGATCAACGAATGATAACGCGTTGCGTCGAACGGATTGGGCAAGCCGGCGAAGACGCCGCTGCCCTCGTGACGGATGGTGCTGAGCTTGCCGTGCATCGGCACCTTGGCCCGCACGACCTTGCCGCCGAAGGCCTGGCCGATCGCCTGATGGCCGAGGCAGACGCCGAGCAGCGGAATGCGTCCAGCCTTGGCGATGAGCTCGAGACAGATGCCGGCGCGGTCAGGATCGCTCGGTCCCGGCGAAATGACGATGCCCTGCGGCTTGAGCGCGAGTGCATCGGCCACCGACAGAGCGTCGTTCCTTTTGACAATCACCTCGGCGCCAAGCTCGCCGAGATAGTGCCAGAGGTTGTAAGTGAAACTGTCGTAGTTATCGATCAGCAGGAACATATCGGGGCCTCGCCGCCGAGTTTATATCAGGCCGCACCGGCGCTGTGAAATCGGCTAAACTGGCGCATTCCCGGCCGGCCGTGCGCCGCATAAGAAAACGCGGCGGATCGGGACGTTCCGGCGCCGTGCAGCCGGAACCGCAGGGTAGCGCGTGGCAGTGGAAGAGACGATCGAGCAACGCGACGAAACGTCGCCGCCGGTACCCGTGCGGCCGCAGCGCGTATGGCGTTGGCGCCGCTGGGTGGTGCTGGCGCTTGTGGCGGTGCTTGCGCTCGGCGTCTGGCACGAGCGCGAACGGCACGCCAATCCACCACTCGTCGCAACCAACTCGCCGGTCAGCGTGCCATTGCCGCCGACCGATGCCGCGCCGCCTGCCGATGTGCCGGCGTGGATCCGCTATGCCGTGCCGGCCGCGGCGACCAACCGTCCGCGTATCGCCGTGGTGATCGACGGGCTCGGCGCCGATCGTGCCGCGACCGCGCGCGCCGTCGCGTTGCCGCCGGCGGTCACCTTGTCATTCGTCGCCTATGCTGACGATATCGCCGATCAGGCCGCCGCGGCGCGCCAGGCTGGTCATGAGTTGCTGCTGTACGTGCCGATGGAACCGGTGTCGGTGAGCGCGGCGATTGGCGCCTACGGTCTCGGTCGCAACATGCCGCATGACGAGCTGGTGCGCCGGCTGCGCTGGGATCTGGCGCGCTTCGACAGCTATGTCGGCGTCGACAACCACATGGGCACCGCATTCGCCGACGATGCGCCGGCGATGCAGGTGGTAATGGCCGAACTCAAACGCCGCGGTCTGCTCTATCTCGACGCGCGTGCCGTGCCGACCGCGCCGGTGGCGGTGGCGGCGCGCAATTTCGACGTGCCGTACGCCGCGCGCGATATTTTCCTCGATGGCGAACAGGCGGCGGTCGCGGTCGACGCCCGCCTGGCGCTGCTCGTCGATCTCGCGCGCGAACACGGCAGCGCCATCGCCATCGGCCATCCGCACGACGCAACGCTGGCGGCGCTGCAGCGCTGGTTGCCGACTTTGTCGCGTCAGGGTGTCGTACTGGTGCCGCTGACTGCGGTGGTCAAGGTGCGTGGCGGCAGTTGACGCCGCGGCCGCGTTATTTCGCCGGTTCGGTGAGCGGCTTGCCGCGGTCGAGCACCAGCACCGAGATCGAATAAGTCACGCCCGACGAAATATTACGCGTCTCGTGCACCAGGCCGGCGGGATTGTGATAGGCCTCGCCGGCTTTCACGGTCAGCGGCGGTTTGCCGTTGAAATAGGTGATACGCAACTCGCCTTCAGTCACCAGCCCGTATTCGTCGCCGTCGTGATAGTGGCGGCCGCTGCTGGCGTTGGACGGCCACTCGACCGACACCATGGTCGTCGTCTTTCCCGGTACGCCGCTCACCGGCACATGGTCGAGAAAGACGTGCGTCGGAATCGGTTTGGGCGGCGCGGCCGGCTGCGCGTCGGCGCCGACCGCCAGCAGCAACCCCGCCGCAGCGGCGACAGCAAAAGCTCGAATCATGCTGGCTCTCCCGGAATCGGATGAAACGGACGCTTGCACGCCCGTGGCACGCGGTCGTCAGTGCGCAATCGGTCCGCGCACGACGGTGACATCGCCTTCCTTCTCGACCGAGAAATACAGGTCGGCCGGCGTCAGCAGCTGCGGCGGCTGCTGCACGACAATGACGGTGCGGCCGTTGTGCGCGACGGCGGGCACGACAGCCGGCGCCACCGGTCCGACGGGTCCGGCGTACGGATTGATGGATGAATATTGGTTCTGCGTGTATTCGGCGGGTGCCGCCGAGCCGGCGCTGAAAACCAGCGTGCCAAACGCGATGGCCGAGGTCAGAACGGCGCGGGCGAAGGTGTGTGGCATGGATGTCCTCCGTCGCTCGAGAGCAAGTATTGGGTGATTCGCCGAATGCGTCACGCGAAATCCAGTGGCAATCGTGTGCGAATCGCGTTGCCCGCGATTGGTCACGAGTCGCGGCGAGGCCTCAGCGCCGCGCGAAGGTGACGGCTTCTTCCGCCGCGCGGAAGAGCGCGCGCGCCTTGTCCTGGATTTCCTGATACTCGGCCGCCGGATCGCTATCCGAAACAACGCCGCAGCCGGCCTGCACCACCATGCGGCCGTCCTTGATCACGGCAGTGCGGAGCACGATGCAGGTGTCCATGCTGCCGTCGCCGGCGAAATAGCCGATGCCGCCGCCATAAAGATTGCGGCGCTCGGGCTCGAGCTCGTCGATGATCTCCATCGCGCGGACCTTGGGCGCGCCTGACAGTGTGCCGGCGGGAAAGCCTGCCATCAGCGCGTCGAGTGCTTCGACCTTGGGTGCCGCGTCGCCTTCGACATGCGACGAGATGTGCATGACGTGGCTATAGCGCTCGATGACGAACTGCTCGACCACTCTGACCGTGCCGGTGACGGCGACGCGGCCGACATCGTTGCGCGCGAGATCGAGCAGCATGAGATGCTCGGCGCGCTCCTTCGGATCGGCCAGAAGCTCTTCGGCGAGCTGGGCATCCTCGACGGCGTCCTTGCCGCGCCGCCGTGTGCCGGCAAGCGGCCGGATCGTTACCTTGCCGTCGCGGAAGCGCACCAGAATCTCCGGGCTCGATCCGACCACCGCAAAGTTTCCGAAATCGAGGAAGAACAGGAACGGCGACGGGTTCAGGCGCCGCAGCGCGCGATAGAGCGCGAAGGGCGGCAGCTTGAACGGCACGCTCATGCGCATCGACGGCACGACCTGGAAGATTTCGCCGGCGCGGATGTATTCCTTGGCCGCCGCCACCATGCGCATGCATTCCTCGCGCGTCATGTTGGCGGACGGCGGCGGCAATTCCTCGGTGATGGCAACCGATTCACGGCGATGCGGCAAACTGCGCTCGAACTCCGACAGCACGTCGGCAAGGCGCTCACGCGCGGCGCGATAGGCCTGCTCGGCGTTGACGGCGGGATCGGGCCACACCGGCGTCACCACGGTGACGCGATCGGCGATCGTGTCGAAGATACAGACGATGGTTGGCCGCACCAGCAGCCCGTCGGGTATGCCGAGCGTGTCGGGATTGCCGTCGGGAATTTTCTCGACCAGCCCGACAGTGCCGTAACCGAGATAACCGAACAGGCCGGCGGCCATCGGCGGCAGGTCTTTCGGCGTCTCGACGCGGCATTCCTTGATCAAGGCGCGCAACGAGGCGAGGGCGCCCTGATTCTGCGGCTCGAACCGGTCGGGCGTCGAGCGCGCGTGGCGGTTGATCTCGGCGCGGTCGCCATAGCAGCGCCACACCAAGTCGGGCTTGAGGCCGATGAACGAATAACGGCCGCGCGCTGCACCACCTTCGACGCTCTCGAACAGGAAGCTCAGCGGCTTGCCATCGGCGAGCTTGAGCATTGCCGACACCGGCGTCTCAAGGTCGCTGACCAGCGAGGTCCATACCAGCGCGGGCTTGCCGGCGGCGTGCGCGGCCGCGAAATTCTTGAACTCGGGCGACAGCTGCATGCCGCTACAGCGCGTGCTGCAGATTGGTCTGATTGATCTCGACCGGATAGTGTGCGCGCAACGCCTGCGAGAATTCGCTGAGGAACTCGCTCTGCATCTCCTGCGCCAAACGATGCGACAGTGCGTCGACAGCCGCCTTGTCGGTCGCGGGATCGGCCTTCTGGATGGCGGTGAGCTGCGCGATGGCGTAACCGTCACCGGCAGGCGCGAACGCCGCGCCGTTGAGCTTCAAGCCGAAGAGCGGACCGACGAGCGCCTGCGGCGTCTTGCCGCCGCCGTTGCGCACCACCGGGCCGGTGCTGCTGGCCACGAGCTTGCGTTTGGCGGCGATCGCCTTGAGCGACTGACCGGCGTCGACCTCGTCGGCGATCTGCTTGGCGAGCTTGGCGAGCGCTTCGCTGCGCTGCTGCGCCTGCCAGAGCGTCGCGACGCGGTCGCGCACCTGGTCGAGCGGCGGTACGCCGGACGGCGTCACCGTGTCGACATGCACCAGGAAATAGCCGTCGTCGCCGAGATCGTCGAGCGCGCTGCTCTGGCCGGGCGCGGTGGCGAAGGCAGCTTGCAGCACCTTCACTTTCGGTTGCGGCAGGGTCACCGGCTTGCCGTCGGCGAGATCGCCTTGCGCGTCGGCGCCGGTGACGGTCGTCACCTTCATGCCGAACTGTTTCGCCACGACCGCGAAGTTGCCGCCGCCAGCCAACGCGTCGTCAATGTGGTTCGCGAGCTGTGCGATCTGGTCGCCGGCCATGTCGCGTGCGACTTCCTGGCGCAGCTTGTCCTTCACCTGGTCGAACGATTGAGTCTGCTCGGGCTTGATCGCATTGACGCGCACGATGTGCCAACCGAACGAGGTCTGCACCGGCGGCGTGACCGTGCCTTGCTTCGCCGAGAACGCGGCGTCGGCCAGCGGCTGCGGCAGATCCTGGCGGCGCATCCAGCCGAGATCGAGTGTGCTGGCGTCGGCGCCGGCGACCGCCTTGGCAACGGCGGCGAACGGCTTGCCGGCGGCAAGTTGCGCCTCGGCGGCGTCGGCCTTGGCTTTGTCGGGCAGCAGCATCTGCTGAAGCTGCCGTGTCTCCGGCGTATGGAACTCGTCGAGCCGCGCCTGGTAGGCGTCATTCAGCTTGCTGTCGGGCACAGTCATGCCCGCGGCGATATCGTTGATGGTCAGTGTCGCGAGCGTGAAATTGCGCCGTTCAGGCGTGCGGAACGCGTCCGGGTGCGCCTTATAGAAGGCGAGCAGGTCCTGTTCGGACGGTTTGGGCGGCGCCGGCGCCGCTGCGGCGGGCAGCATCACGACGTCGGCGACGCGGCGTTCGGCGTTGGCGCGATAGATCGCGTCGGTCAATGCCTGTGGCGGCCGGACGCCTTCGGTCAGCGAGATCGTCAGCTCGTCGCGTTCGAGATCGGAACGCAACAGTTGCTCGTATTGCACGTCGTTCAGCCGGTTCGCCGCCAGGATCTGATTGTAGAGATTGCGGTCGAATTGACCGTTGGAGCCGTGAAACGCCGGATTGTCGACGATTGCCTTGCGCACGGCTTCGGCGCCGACGCGGAGGTCGAGCCGGTTGGTCTCGTGCGCCAGCACCGCGGATTCGATCAGCCGGTTGAGCGCACTGTCGACGATGCCAAGCTGCTTCGCTTGGTCCATGCTGATGCTGGTGCCGCCCGACGCGCGGCGCAGCCGGTCGATGTCGGCGTGGACGGCCTGCTGCAGTTGTGCCGCTTCGATGCGGTCGCCGGCGACGGTGGCGACCGAGGTATCGACGCTGCGGTTGCGGAAGATGTCGCCGATGCCCCAAATGCCGAAGGTGACGATCAGGACGCCGAACAGGATCTTGACGAACAGCGAGGTGGCTCTGGAGCGGATGGCTTGCAGCATGGCGGAGCTCGGAATGGCG
>DASQHO010000062.1:0-79227 GCA_035632055.1 Allostellaceae bacterium | reverse complement strand
GGGGCGACGTCACGACCAGCGCCTGATCGCCGGCCGACGGCCGGCTTTATCGCAAATCCGAATCGAATATGCGGAATGGCGCATTTTCGGGCACGACCCCTTGATCTGGGCCGCCCGGCAGGCCACCTTATGTTGTGCTATAGTTCGCGTTGATCTCGGCGCGCCCTGAGGCGTTCTGTCTCACGGGCATCCTCGAAAGGAGCAGCATGCTCGATCTGCCGCGCGGTAATCTCTACCCAGTCCTGCCATTGCGGGACATCGTCGTTTTCCCGCATATGATCGTGCCGCTTTTCGTCGGCCGCGAAAAGTCCGTGCGCGCGCTCGAAGACGTGATGAAGGACGACAAGCAGATCCTGCTGGTTACGCAGAAGAACGCTGCCCAGGACGATCCAACCAAATCCGACATCTATTCGGTCGGCACCATCGGCACGGTGCTGCAGCTCCTCAAGCTGCCTGACGGCACGGTCAAGGCGCGGGTCGAAGGCGGCGCGCGGGCGCGCATCGCGCGCTATGCCGAGAACGAGGCGTTCTTCCAGGCCTATGCCGAGCCGATGCCGGATCAGCCGGGCGAGCAGAGCGAACTCGAAGCGTTGGCTCGCACCGCGGTGTCGCAGTTCGAGGCCTACATCAAGCTCAACAAGAAGATTCCGCCTGAGGTGCTGGTCTCCATCAACCAGATCGACGACCCGTCGAAGCTTGCCGACACGCTGGCGTCGCACCTGACACTGAAAATTCCCGAGAAGCAGGAGCTCCTCGAGACCGAGACCGTGTCCGGCCGGCTCGAGAAGGTCTTCGGCTACATGGAAAGCGAGATCGGCGTCCTCCAGGTCGAAAAGCGCATCCGCTCGCGCGTCAAGCGCCAGATGGAGAAGACGCAGCGCGAGTACTACCTCAACGAGCAGCTCAAGGCGATCCAGAAGGAGCTCGGCGAGGGCGAGGACGGCCGCGATGAGATGGCCGAGCTCGAAGAGCGCGTCAACAAGACCAAGCTGTCGAAGGAAGCGCGCGACAAGGCGATGGGCGAAGTGAAGAAACTCCGCACCATGAGCCCGATGTCGGCCGAGGCGACGGTCGTCCGCAATTATCTCGATTGGATGCTGTCGATTCCCTGGCAGTCGCGCTCGAAAGTGAAGCGTGACATCAAGGCCGCCGAGAAGGTCTTGAACGCCGATCACTACGGCCTCGAGAAGGTCAAAGAACGCATCCTCGAATACCTCGCGGTGCAGAATCGCATGCGCAAGGTCAAAGGTCCGATCCTGTGCCTGGTCGGCCCGCCCGGCGTCGGCAAGACGTCGCTTGGAAAGTCAGTGGCGCGCGCCACCGGCCGCAACTTCGTGCGCATGTCGCTCGGCGGCGTGCGCGACGAAGCCGAGATCCGCGGGCACCGCCGGACCTATATCGGCTCGATGCCCGGTAAGATCATTCAGGGCATGAAGAAGGCGAAGACCTCGAATCCGCTGTTCCTGCTCGACGAGGTGGACAAGCTCGGCGCCGATTGGCGCGGCGATCCATCGTCGGCGCTGCTCGAGGTGCTCGACCCCGAGCAGAACACGACATTCCAGGATCACTACCTCGAGGTCGACTACGACCTTTCGGACGTGATGTTCGTCACCACGGCCAACACGCTGCGCATGCCGCAGCCGCTGATGGACCGCATGGAGATCATCCGTATCCCCGGCTACACCGAGGACGAAAAAATCCAGATCGCACGCCGCCACCTGATTCCGAAGCAGGTCAAGGCGCACGGTCTCAAGGACGGCGAGTGGTCGATCAACGACGAGGCGCTGCAGGACCTCATCCGCTTCTACACGCGCGAGGCCGGTGTGCGAAATCTCGAGCGCGAAATTGCCAATCTCGCGCGCAAGGCGATCAAGGAAATCATGATGCGCAAGCTGAAGCGCGTCGCGATCACCCGCCGCAATGTTGAGAAATATGCCGGCGTCCGCCGCTTCCGTTACGGCGAGGTCGAGGAGACCGATCTGGTCGGCGTTACGACCGGTTTGGCTTGGACCGAGGTCGGCGGCGAGCTGCTGTCGATTGAGGCGGTGACCGTGCCCGGCAAGGGCAAGGTGACTGCGACCGGCAAGCTGGGCGACGTAATGAAGGAATCGGTGCAGGCGGCGGAAAGCTATGTCAAGTCGCGCAGCACCGCTTTCGGCATCGTGCCGACGATCTTCGAGAAGAAGGACATCCATGTCCACGTTCCCGAAGGCGCCACGCCCAAGGACGGCCCATCGGCCGGCGTTGCCATGCTGACCTCGATCGTCTCGGTGCTGACCGGCATTCCGGTGCGCAAGGATATGGCCATGACCGGCGAGATCACGTTGCGTGGCCGGGTTCTCCCGATCGGCGGCTTGAAGGAGAAGCTGCTGGCGGCGTTGCGAGGCGGGCTCAAGACCGTGCTCATCCCGAAGGACAACGAGAAGGACCTCGCCGAAATTCCGGATAACGTGAAAAACGAGATCACGGTGGTTCCGGTGTCGTCGGTCGACGACCTTCTGAAGCACGCGTTGGTCAAGCCGCTGACTCCGATCACCTGGAGCGAGGACGGCGAGACTCCGGCGGTGATCGCGCCGAAATCCGATGAACGATCCGGAGTCGTGACGCACTGAGCAGGTTACGCGTTGTGGCCGATCCGCGAGTCGATGCGAAAAATGCCGCGAATCAGGCAGAAAATGCCGGATTCGCGGCTTTGCGCCGATTGACCTTTCGGAAAAGGCCGATTTAGACTTTGCGCCGCCAAGCGCGAAGTCATCTCGACACCCGCCGCTTGGCGCATGGAGGGCTCGCTCGTGAACAAGAATGAACTCGTAGACGCCGTCGCTACCGCCGCCACCATCAAGAAGTCCGAGGCGGAGACCGTGATCGACGCGGTCTTCGATTCAATCACCAAGGAGCTGAAGAAGGGCGGCGAGGTCCGTCTCACCGGCTTCGGCACCTTCGTCGTGTCGCAACGCGCAGCGACCGAAGGCCGCAATCCACGGACCGGCGAGACCATCAAGATCGCGGCCCGCAAGGTGCCGCGCTTCCGCGCCGGCAAGGGCCTCAAGGACGCCATCGCCTGAACGGCCGCGCCCCCATGCGGCGCGCGCGGAATTGCCCCAGGCTGCGCGCACCGAGGCGGCGCGCAGCCGCTTTCCGCTGTCCGGGCGATTAGCTCAGCGGTAGAGCACCTCGTTTACACCGAGGGGGTCGGAGGTTCGAAACCTTCATCGCCCACCACAGCCGGCGTTGATGTCTCTCGCAGCGCAGCATCTTTGTAATGTTGGCGGTCTTGCGGCTGTCGCGGCCGCGGGCGTACCGTCGACTCGCTACCAGACAGGCGGGCCGAAGAGCCCCGGCATTGAGGTAAATCAATGCAGTCGGCGGTAATACCGCCGCTACTGACCTTCGAAGATCCGAATTGAAGGCATACCGTCGGGTGGAGGCTGATATGGATGAACTTAATCGCGCGCCGGTTCGCGGCGACCTCGACATACGGGACATTTTATCCGAGGGCAGGCGCCTGGTCGCCGAAGGCTGGTGCCAGGGCGCGATGGCCAAGGATGCGCGGGGGCGCGCGGTCGAGGCAGCGTCGCCGGACGCTGTCGCCTTCGATCCGATGGGCGCCGTCGAACGTGCGGTACTCAACCTGCTCGATGGCGATCGCAGTGCGCTGATCCAGAATTACTACAAGGGCTTCTATGCTCTGGCGTGGGGGCTGCACACGCATTCGCGGTTGTCGGCGTGGAACGACGATGCGCTACGCCGTCATGTCGAAGTGCTGGAGCGGTTCGATCTCGCCCTCAGCCAGGCAGCGCGGCCATTGCGGCACGCGCCGCGCGCTGCAGCTTAAGACGCAGTCAGTCACCGGCGAGTGGCTTCACCGCCGTGCGCGGCCACGCTTCTGCGACAAAACGGTCGCGGTAGCGGGCGAGGAACGAACGCAAGGCACGCTGGCCCGGACGCTCGACGAGCCGATTCATGGCATAGGAGAGCGCGACCGCGAACGCGAAGGTCACGAGCAGCGTAAGGCGCGCGTCGACGCCCCATTTCAGCAATCGGTTCATCATCACGAAGCCGATATCGTCGTGCAGCAGGTAGAAGCTGTACGAGATGTCGCCAAGGAAGATCAGCGGCCACAGCAATTTTTCGGGAAACCGGTTGGTGCCGCCGAGCCAGACGAGCAGCGCGACAGCGCACATGATCGCGGCATAGGCAACGTTGCTTAACGGCTCAACATTGATCGGCGGCCCGACGAGCGTGTTGAGCAGGCATACGGCCAGCATGAAGTACGTCAGCACGCGCGCCTGACCGGCACAGATCCGGTAGAGCATGATGCCCATGATGAACAAGCCGGCATAGCCGCCGGACGTCGCCAGGCGGGCCATCAGCAACAGATAAGGCGAGTGCCAAATGAGGACCGGCCACAGGCGCATCACCAGCGCCATGGCGAACCATGGAATGCACACCAACTCGACGCGGTCGAGGCCGCAACGCCGGATCACGGTCGCGGCCATCACATAGAATGCAGCTTCGTACGCAAGCGTCCAATAGACGCCATCGACGACGTCCTGGCCGAAGACGTATGGCACCATCGACACGTTGGCGAGAAATCGTCCCAGGGTCGGTTGCAACACCGACAAATTCGACAGATAGAGCACCGATGTTGTCACCAGCAGGCAGACGATGAAGGCTGGATAAAGCCGCGCAACGCGTGCCGTGAGGAAATCATAGGTGCTGCGGCTTTTTTCCAGCGTCATGAAGATGACGAAGCCGCTGATCACCAGAAACAGGTCGACGCCGTGGATACCTTGGCCCAGATCGAAGCCGACGTGGAGAGCATCGCCGGTCGTGCGCGGAAAACTGTCGGTGTAGTGGAAGAGGCAGACCGCCAGCGCGGCGATGCCGCGCAGCGCGTCGATGCCGCGCAGGCGTTTCTGCGACGTCGTGTGCGCTGCGTTAGCCAACGACGCTCTCGGGCAGGTGGTAGAGCAAGATCGACGAACCGACGGTGGCGACCGGCGTGTAGGCGCGCAGCCAACCATAGCCCGGCTGTTCGTGCAGCATATATTGGCTGACCGCGACCCAGCCGCCGACACGCTCGCCCGGCAGCAATTTCTCGTAGCCGGTGATATAGGCGCGCAGATCGTATTCGGATTGTTCGAGCACTGCGACGTGGATGCGATGGATGCCGAGGGCGCGTACGTCGTGATCGAGCCGTTTCACATCCTGGCCCCAATCGAGGTCCGAATTGATCGTCACCGCCTGCGGCGCCTGGCCGGCAAGGGCGTTAAACCACGGCAAGTAGTCTGGAAATGCGGTTACAGCATCGGCGCCCGACCACAGCACCAGCACGCACGCCGTGACCTTGTCCCAGCCCTTGCCGCGCGCCAGCGCCACGAGCGCCGTGCCGGCGGCAATCGCCAACAGCGGATAGATCGGCAACAGGTAACGGATGCCGAAATCGACCGGGCTGGCCATCGAGCCGGCGAGCACACCGAATGCCGCAAGCGCCGGAGCGGCGACGCGCCAATCGCGGAGCGTGCGCGAACGCTGCACCAGCATAACCATGCCGAGCGCCGCCGCGATCAGGAACGGTAGCGGCGTCTTCGCGGCGAGATCGACTGGAAAGAAGTACCAGAGGCCGCCGTGGCTGAGTTGGCCGAGAACGTAGACTGGATCGCGATGGGCATCGACCCGCCGCGTCGTGTCGAAGATGCCGCGGAAGAATTCGTGCGCCGGATATATCGGCAATTTGGCAAGGTCGGCGGCAAAGCCGGTGGATGGGTGCTGGACCGCTGCGACTATGTGCTCGCCTGCGAGCGCCGGTTCGTATCCCAACGATCCGACCGAGAAACGGTAGCCGGCCCAAATCACTAACGCGGCCGCCAGGATTGCGAGCGCGGTGCCGCGCAGCCAGGGGCGCGTTGGCTGACGCCGGCCGCCGCCAATCCACAGGCGCCAGAACAGGACTGGTATGAGCGCTGCTGGATAGAACAGGAAGACGGTGAACTTGGACAAGACCATCAACGCGCCCGCGGTGCCAAGCGCCAAGCTGCGCCAGAGCTCGGGCCGTTCGAGCCAGCGCACCGCCGCGAGCACCGCGAGGCCGAAGGTCGCGGCAGCTGCCATGTCGGTTGTTGCGAGGCCGGCATGGGCGAGGATCGGCGGCAATGCCAGGAATAGCGCGAGCGCGCATAGCGCCGTAGGTTCGCCGCCGAGACGGCGGCTCCAGCGCCAGACTACGCCCGCGGCCATTAACAGGAAGGCGAGGGTGCCGAGCCGCGCCAGCGCGAGCAACTCCGTCGAATTACCCGCGGCGCGCAGAATGTCGTCGCCCTCGTGCCACATATCAGGGTTTGAGGTGCTGCGCGCGCCGGCGAGATAGGGGCCAAGCGCGTCGGCGACGCGGGCGAGCGGCGGCGTGCTCGGTTCGTAGGCGTAGCGGCCCTGATCGAGCCACTGCAGGCCAGCGGCGATATGCGCGCCTTCGTCGATGGTCGGGCCGTAATGTGCCGTGCCAACCGTAATAGCCACCGCTGCAATGCCCACCAGCACGATCGCCAGCGCGGCACTACGCGACGGCAGCGCGGCGCGGATCAGCCGCACGACGGGCGGACTTTCGGAGCGAGCGGCTTCGAGCGCGGCGGGCATGGTCATGACAACAAACCTCAGGCGACGCGGTCGGGCGCGCCGATACCGCGCAGAACCATGCGCGCCAGATGCCGCGGCTTGAACGCGACCGCCGGTTGGCCGGCGTCACGCGCCAGGCGCAGCGCGTCGCCGTAACCGGCCGGACCACGGCACGACGCGTGATAGGTATAGGCATCGATCGCGCGCACCAATTCGACCTGCAGCGCGCCTTTCTCAGCCACGCTCAGCGGCAAGGTTTCAGCTTGCGCCGACAGGCGCGTCAGGCTCAGCACTTTGGCGCGGTCGAATTCCGGTGTATTCCGCGCGTGCGTCAAATTGGCGTCATGCTCGCGTTTGTGCATGACTTTGGCTCGGGTGAAGGCGAAGCGGCCGGCGAGCGCGAGCCGCAGGAACAGATCGGTGTCCTCGCCGAACCGCAGGGTCTCATCGAATAGGCCGGCGTCGAGCGCGGCTTGCCGGCGGATGATGCATGCCGACGTGCCGAACGCGCCGGCAGCGAGCAGCGCCGTAAACATGCCTTCCGCGGGCACGAAGATGCCGTGCGCCAGCGGCTTCACGGGGAGCGTGCCGATGCCCGACTTGGCGAACTGGCTGCGGACGATTTCGCCGCGCACGTTGAACTCGGTCGAATCGCCGAAGGCAACGACGATGTCGGGCGCGGATTGCATCGCCGACAGCAGCAGTTGGTGGTGTGTCGGCGCCAGCAGATCGTCCGCGTCGAGCAAAGCGATGAACTCGGCGTCGCTGCGCCGGATGGCCAGATTGCGCGCCGCAGACGGACCGCGCGGGCCCGTATTGTGCAGCAGCTGGATCGGCAGGAAATCGGCGTAGTCGGCGGCGCAAGCAACGGCGACGGCGGCGGTGTCGTCGGTGCTGTGATCATCGATCACGATCACCGATCGCGGCAAAACATGTTGGAGCGCGACGCTTTGCAGCGTGGCGCCGAGGAAACGGCCGGCATTGTGCGCCGGCACGACGACGTCGAGCGTGCCCGGTTTCATGCCGACAAAGCAGCAATCACCGGGCCAATGGCTGAAATCCTCGAAAAAACTCGGGTCTCGCACTCCGTTCGTCAATTCTGCCGACGGTTAATCGGGCCCGTATTATGCTGGTCACGGTTAACGCAGCCGCCCTTGTCGTCGCCGCCGAATTTTACGCGCGCATCTCCGCGAACCGGATAACCGAGAAAAACAACGTTGTTGCCGCGGTGATCCTCGGCGTCCTCGTCGCCGTCGGCTTGGCGGCGACGGGCTATTTCGTCAGCAACACGGTTTACAAAGGCCGGCAAGCGGCCACTGCGGTCATCGTCAAAGGCTTCGACGCGCGCGATGTCAAAGCCGATCGGGTGTTGTGGCAGATCGGCGATCCGGTCACCGGCAGCATTCTCGGTGACGTCTATTCGCGCGCGCACCGTCCGCGGCGTGAGCGATCTCATCAAGCAGGGCATCGTACTGACGACCAACGACGTCGATTACGAGTTCACCAAGCTCAACGACATCGAGGCCCGCGTGATGGTGACGCTGACTTACTGTCTCGACTGCTGACCGAGCCCGGTTGAATCGGGTCGGCGTGAGCGCCACATAATGGATCGATCCCGCGACCCGTTTTTGATGGTGGTCGGGGCCGATATTGCAATGCGATACCGCGCTGCCGAAATGGGCGAAAAGGCCAGGGAAAACTTGGGAAAATCCGGCCTCCCGCGCTTGACACCTCCAGGGCCACGGGGGTAGGACTGGCCGCCGCGGTGTCGGTGCTGCGGGGGTGTAGCTCAGTTGGTTAGAGCGCCGGCCTGTCACGCCGGAGGTCGCGGGTTCGAGCCCCGTCACTCCCGCCATTTGCGTGACGGCGTCACCTTCGCCTTTCGCAGCCCACCATCGCGCTCGTTTGGGAGCGTTGTCGATGGATAGTCTGCTGCGCGAATACCTTCCGATCCTGATCTTCATCGGCGTTGCCGTCGCGCTATCCGTCGTCATCGTGCTGGCGTCATTCATTCTGGTGCGACAGCATCCGGATTCGGAAAAAGTGTCGCCGTACGAGTGCGGCTTCCCGCCGTTCTCCGACGCGCGCGCCAAGTTTGACGTGCGCTTCTATCTTGTGTCGCTGCTGTTCATTATCTTCGACCTCGAGGTCGCCTTCCTGTTTCCTTGGGCAGTGGCGCTCGGCAAGATTGGCGTCTTCGGGTTCTGGTCGATGATGGTCTTCCTAGGCGTTCTCACCGTCGGGTTCATCTACGAATGGAAGACGGGAGCGCTCGAATGGGAGTGATCGCGCCGGCCGATACGTTTTCCGAAGCGCGCCGCGAGGGATTCATCCTTTCAACGGTCGACCAGCTGGTGAAATGGGCGCAGACCGGCTCGCTTTGGCCGATGACCTTCGGTCTCGCCTGTTGCGCCGTCGAGATGATGCACACCGCCGCGTCGCGTTATGACCTTGACCGCTTCGGCGTGGTTTTTCGGCCGAGTCCGCGCCAGTCCGACGTGATGATCGTTGCCGGCACGCTGTGCAACAAGATGGCGCCGGCGCTGCGCAAGGTCTACGACCAGATGGCCGAGCCGCGTTGGGTGATTTCGATGGGCTCGTGCGCCAATGGCGGCGGCTATTACCATTATTCCTACTCGGTGGTGCGCGGCTGCGACCGCGTCGTGCCGGTGGACATCTATGTCCCCGGCTGCCCGCCCACCGCCGAGGCATTGCTTTACGGCGTGTTGCAACTACAGAAAAAGATCCATCGCGAGCGGCGCTTCACGCGCTGATCCGTGGTGTTCGACAGGACTCAGTATGACCCAGCCGCTTGAGGCCCTCGGCGAAAAGGTGGCCGCCGCCTTTCCGCAAGACGTGCTCCAGCGCGGGATAACGCACGGCGAGTTGACGGTCGGCGTGCGGCGCGAGGCGATCGTGCGGGTGCTGCAATTCCTGCGCGACGATCCGGAGTGCCGCTTCGGCGTGCTGGTCGATATCTGCGGCGTCGACTATCCCGAGCGGCCGGAGCGGCTCGAGGTCGTCTACAACCTCTTGAGCCTGACGCACAATCGCCGCATCCGCCTCAAGGTTACCACCGACGAGCAGACGCCGGTGCCGTCGGCGACGTCGGTCTACAGCGCCGCCGGCTGGTTCGAGCGCGAATGCTGGGATCTGCTCGGCGTCTATTTCGCCGATCACCCCGATCTGCGTCGCATCCTCACCGATTACGGCTTCGAGGGCCATCCGCTGCGCAAGGATTTCCCGCTCACCGGTTACGTCGAAGTGCGCTACGACGAAGAACAAAAACGCGTTGTCTACGAGCCGGTGAAGCTGAAGCAGGAGTTCCGCAGCTTCGACTTCTTGTCGCCGTGGGAAGGCATGAACGCAATCCTGCCGGGCGACGAGAAGGCATCGGGTCCGGAGGGCTCGAAATGAGCGCCGAAACCGCGACAACCAAATCGGCCGCCGTTGCCCACGAAGCCGCGATCAAGAGCTTCACGATGAATTTCGGGCCGCAGCATCCGGCGGCGCACGGCGTGCTGCGTCTGGTTCTGGAGATGGACGGCGAAGTAATCGAGCGCGCCGATCCGCATATCGGCCTGCTGCATCGCGGCACCGAGAAGCTGATCGAATACAAGACCTATATCCAGGCGACTCCATATTTCGACCGGCTCGATTACGTTTCGCCGATGTGCCAGGAGCACGCCTTCGCGCTCGCGGTCGAGAAGCTAATGGGCATCGCGCCGCCGCCGCGTGCGCAATACATCCGCGTGATGTTCGCCGAGATCACCCGCATCCTGAACCACCTTCTCAACCTCACAGCATTCGCGCTCGACGTCGGCGCGATTACGCCGCTGCTCTGGGGCTTTGAGGAGCGCGAAAAGCTGATGGAATTCTATGAACGCGCTTCGGGCGCGCGGCTGCACGCCAATTATTTCCGGCCCGGCGGCGTGCATCAGGATCTGTCGCCCGGCCTGCTTGAGGATATCGCCGCCTTCTGCGATCAGTTCCCCAAGCGCATCGACGATCTCGAGCAGCTTCTGACCGAGAACCGCATCTTCAAGCAGCGTACGGTCGATATCGGCCGCATGACACGCGAGCAGGCAATCGACTGGGGCTTTTCGGGGCCGATGTTGCGCGCTTCGGGCGTGCCGTGGGATTTGCGCAAGGCGCAGCCTTACGATGTCTATGCCGAAATGGATTTCGACATTCCGATCGGCAAGAACGGCGATTGCTGGGACCGCTACCTGGTGCGGATGGAGGAGATGCGCCAAAGCCTGCGCATCATCAAGCAATGCGTCGAAAAGATGCCGCCGGGTCCGCACATGGTTGACGACCGTAAGGTGGCGCCGCCGCCGCGCGCCGAGATGAAGACTTCGATGGAAGCGTTGATCCATCACTTCAAGCTCTACACCGAGGGCTATCACGTACCGGCGGGTGAGACCTATACGGCGGTGGAAGCGCCCAAAGGCGAATTCGGCGTCTACCTTGTCGCCGACGGCAGCAACCGGCCATATCGGTGCAAAATTCACGCACCCGGCTTTGCATTCCTGCAAAGCACCGATTTCGTGTCACGTGGCCACATGCTGGCCGACGTCGTCGCGATCATCGGTTCGATGGACATCGTCTTCGGCGAGATCGACCGATGAGTGCACAGAACAATTCTGCGCCGGTGACGCAGCCGGCCAGCTTCGCCTTCACGCCCGAAAACCTTAAGAAGGCGCAGGCGCATATCGCCAAATATCCGCCCGGCCGCCAGGCGAGCGCGGTGCTGCCGCTGCTCGATTTGGCGCAGCGTCAGCACGACAATTGGCTGCCGCGCGCCGCAATGGACATGGTCGCCGACATGCTCGGCATGGCGCGTATCCGCGTCTACGAGGTCGCGACCTTCTACACGATGTTCAACCTGAAGCCGGTTGGGAAGCACTTCTTCCAGATTTGCACCACGACACCGTGCTGGCTCCGGGGTTCGGACGAAGTCGTCGCGGCCTGCAAGAAGAAGCTCGGCATCGACATTGGCGAGACGACGGCCGACGGCAAGTTCACGCTGCGTGAGGTCGAGTGTCTCGGCGCCTGCGTCAATGCGCCGATCATCCAAGTCAACGACGATTTCTACGAGGATCTCGACGGCCGCTCGACCGAGGCGCTGATCGACGCGCTGGCGCGCGGCGACAAACCGCCGATGGGCTCGGTCAAAAAGCGCCAGACCTCGGCGCCCGAAGGCGGTTTGACCACGCTCAAAGATTTGTCGTTCGCCGGAGGCAAGCGCTGATGCTCGCCGATAAGGATCGCATCTTCACCAATCTCTACGGGCAATTCGACTGGCGTCTCGATGGCGCCCAGGGCGCGCGCAAGCGCGGCGATTGGGATAACACCAAGGATCTCGTCGCCAAGGGCCGCGACTGGATCGCCAACGAGGTCAAGGCGTCGGGCCTGCGCGGCCGCGGCGGCGCCGGATTCCCGACGGGTCTCAAATGGTCGTTCATGCCCAAGCAGAGCGACCGGCCGACCTACCTCATCGTCAACGCCGACGAGAGCGAGCCGGGCACCTGCAAGGATCGCGACATCATCCGCCATGATCCGCACAAGCTGATCGAGGGCTGCCTCCTCGCCGGCGTCGGCATGGGCGCGCACCATTGCTACATCTACATCCGCGGCGAGTTCGTCAACGAGGCGAAGGTTCTCCAGGCCGCGATCGACGAGGCCTACGCCGCCGGCCTCGTCGGCAAGAACGCCTGCGGTTCCGGTTTCGATTTCGATCTCAAGCTCCATCGTGGCGCCGGCGCCTATATCTGCGGCGAGGAGACGGGTCTGCTCGAATCGCTCGAAGGCAAAAAGGGCCAGCCGCGCCTCAAGCCGCCGTTTCCGGCGACCTGCGGGCTCTATGGCTGCCCGTCGACGGTCAATAACGTCGAGACCATCGCCGTGGTGCCGACCATCCTGCGCCGCGGCGGCGTTTGGTTCGCCGGCATCGGCCGGCCCAAGAACGAAGGCACGAAGGTGTTCTGCATCTCCGGCCATGTCGAGAAGCCGTGCAACGTCGAAGAGGCGATGGGCATCCCGCTGCGCGAACTCATCGACAAACACGCCGGCGGCGTGCGCGGCGGCTGGGACAATCTGCTGGCAGTGATCCCCGGCGGCTCGTCGGTACCGGTGATTCCGAAATCGATCTGCGACACCGTGCTGATGGATTTCGACGCGTTGCGCGATGTCAAATCCGGCCTCGGTACGGCCGCCGTCATCGTCATGGACAAATCCACCGACATCATCAAGGCAATCGCCCGCCTGTCGCATTTCTACAAGCACGAGAGCTGCGGCCAGTGCACGCCGTGCCGAGAAGGCACCGGCTGGATGTGGCGGGTGATGGAACGCATGGTCGAGGGCAAGGCCGAGCCGCGCGAAATCGACATGCTGCTCGAGGTTTCGTTCGAGATCGAAGGCCACACCATCTGCGCGCTCGGCGACGCCGCGGCGTGGCCGGTGCAAGGTCTGATCCGGCATTTCCGGCCGGAAATGGAGCGCCGCATGCGCGACTATCGCGCCCACACGGCGCGGGCGGCGGAGTAGGCAATGCCCAAGCTGACAATCAACGGTAAGGCAATCGAGGTGCCGGCGGGTACGACGGTGCTCCAGGCCTGCCAGCTGGCCGGTTTCGAGGTGGCGCATTTCTGCTTCCATCAGCGGCTCAGCATCGCCGGCAATTGCCGCATGTGCCTGGTCGAGCAGGAAAAGGCGCCGAAGCCGATCGCATCCTGCGCCATGCCCGCCGCGGACGGCATGGTCATCCACACCGACAGCGAGAAGGCCAAGAAGGCGCGTCACGGCGTGATGGAATTTCTGCTGATCAATCATCCGCTCGATTGCCCGATTTGCGATCAGGGCGGCGAGTGCGATCTGCAGGATCAGGCGATGGCCTACGGCTTCGACCGCGGCCGCTACATCGAAAACAAGCGTGCGGTGAAGGACAAGAATTTCGGGCCGCTGGTTGCGACGTCGATGAATCGCTGCATCCACTGCACGCGTTGTATCCGTTTCGCAACCGAGGTCGCCGGCGTCGAGGATCTCGGCGCCACTGGCCGCGGCGAGGACATGGAGATCGGCACCTATATCGAGCGTACGCTGTCGTCGGAGCTCTCGGCCAACATCGTCGATCTCTGCCCGGTCGGCGCGCTGACTGCGAAGCCCTATGCCTTCGTCGCGCGGCCGTGGGAGCTGACCAAGACCGAAAGCGTTGACGTGCTCGATGCCGTCGGCTCGAACATCCGCGTCGATGCACGCAGCGGCCAGGTGCTGCGCGTGCTGCCGCGACTCAACGAGGCGATCAACGAGGAATGGATCGCCGACAAGACGCGCTTCGCGCTCGACGGCCTGACCAAGCGCCGGCTCGATATGCCCTATGTCCGCAAGGACGGCAAACTCGTCGAGGCGACGTGGCACGACGCGTTCACCGCTATCACGGCGCGGCTCAAGGGGGTTGCTGGCAGCCGCATGGCTGCACTCGCGGGCGATCTCGCCGACTGTGAATCGATGCTGGCGCTCAAGGAGCTGATGGCTGCGTTGGGCTCGCCGCATGTCGATTGCCGGCAGGACGGCGCGGCGCTCGATCCTGCCTGCCGCGCTGGCTATCTCTTCAACACCGGCATCGCCGGCATTGAGGAAGCCGACTCCTGCTTGTTGATTGGCACGCATCCGCGCTGGGAAGCGCCGATCATCAACGCCCGGATGCGCAAGCGCTGGCTCCAGGGCGGCTTCAAGGTCGCCGGCATCGGTGCACCGCGCGAGCTGACCTATCCGGTCGAGTGGCTCGGCGCCGGGCCCGAGACGCTGGCGGACCTCGTCGCTGGCAAGCATAAATTCGTCGAGACGCTCAAGGCGGCGAAGAAGCCGATGCTCATCCTGGGGCAGGGTGCGCTCCGTCGCCGCGACGGCGCCGCGATCCTGCATCTGGCGCGGGCGCTGGCCGAAACCGCCGGCTTGGTGCGCGAGGACTGGAATGGCTTCAACGTGCTCCACACCGCGGCGGCGCGTGTCGGCGGCCTCGATCTGGGCTTCGTGCCGCAGGCGGGCGGCCGCGACACTGCCGGTATCCTGGCGGGCTGCGAGAAAGGCGAGATCGAATTCGTCTATCTGCTCAGTGCTGACGAGCTCGACATGAAACGCCTGGGTAAGGCCTTCGTCATCTATCAGGGCCACCATGGCGACGCTGGCGCGCATCGCGCTGACGTCGTGCTGCCGGGCGCCGCTTACACCGAGAAAGACGCGACTTACGTCAATACCGAAGGCCGCGTGCAGCATGGCCGCCGCGCCATCTTTCCGCCGGGCGAGGCGCGCGACGACTGGACGATCCTGCGCGCGTTGTCCGAAGTGCTCGGCCGCAAGCTGCCCTACGATAATCTGCGCGCCGTGCGCCGCCGCTTGGCCGAGGTCAACCCCGTCTTCGGCCGGCTCGACGAGACGCCACGCTCGGTGTGGGGCAAGTTCGGCCAGGACGGCCGCATCGAGCGCGAGCCGTTCGCCTATCCGATCGCCGATTATTACCGAACCGATCCGATCAGCCGCGCCTCGCCGACCATGGCGGAGTGTGCGGCGGAGTTTGGCGGCGCCGCACGGACGGGCACGCATGGTTGAGCTCTGGCACAGCTACGGTCTGCCAACCGCGATCACTGTCGCCGAGATCCTGGCGATCATCGTGCCATTGTTGCTGGCGGTCGCCTATTTGACCTATGCCGAGCGCAAGGTCCTGGCGGCGGCGCAGCTCAGAAAAGGCCCCAACGTGGTCGGTCCGTTCGGCCTGTTCCAGCCGCTGGCCGACGGTCTCAAGCTGCTGATGAAGGAAACGGTGATTCCGGCCGGCGCCAACCGCGTCGTCTTCGTCGCCGCCCCGATCATCACCTTCGTGCTCAGCCTGATCGCCTGGGCGGTCATCCCATTCGACGCCGGCGTCGTTCTGGCCAACATCAATGTCGGCATCCTTTATCTGTTCGCGATCTCGTCGCTCGGCGTCTACGGGATCATCATGGCCGGCTGGTCGTCGAATTCGCGCTATGCCTTCCTTGGCGGCTTGCGTTCGGCGGCGCAGATGGTGTCGTACGAAGTCTCGATCGGCTTCGTCATCGTCTCGGTGCTGCTGTGTGTCGGCTCGCTCAATCTGAGCGACATCGTCGAAGCGCAGAAGACGGTATGGTTTTGCTTGCCGCTGTTCCCGATGTTCGTCGTCTTCTTCATCTCGGGTTTGGCGGAGACCAACCGTTCGCCGTTCGATCTGCCGGAAGGCGAGTCGGAACTGGTCGCTGGCTTCTTCGTCGAATATTCGTCGATGACTTTCGCGCTCTTCTACCTCGGCGAATACGCCAACATGATCCTGATGAGCGCAATGACCAGCATCCTGTTCCTCGGCGGCTGGCTGGCGCCGTTCGGCGTCGCGCCCTTTACCTGGATTCCGGGTCCGATCTGGTTCTTCGCCAAGATTGCCTTCGTGCTGTTCTGCTTCCTGTGGGTGCGCGCCACCATGCCGCGCTACCGCTACGATCAGCTGATGCGGCTTGGCTGGAAAGTGTTCCTGCCCTTGTCGCTCGCCTGGCTCGCCGCCACCGCAGCCTTCCTGGTGTTCACCGGGTGGATTCCGGCTTAGGAGATGGCCATGGGACGCATCGATCGCCACGCCTATAGCCTGCTGCTGACCGAGCTCATCTCGGGCCTGTGGTTGACGCTCACCTATATGTTCAAGCGTCCGGTGACCGTGAATTACCCTTACGAGAAGGGGCCGCTGAGCCCGCGCTTCCGCGGCGAACATGTGCTACGGCGCTATCCCAACGGCGAGGAGCGGTGCATCGCCTGCAAGCTGTGCGAGGCGGTGTGCCCGGCGCTTGCGATCACCATCGAAGCCGAGCCGCGCGAAGACGGCAGCCGGCGCACGACGCGCTACGACATCGACATGACCAAGTGCATCTATTGCGGCTTGTGCCAGGAGGCCTGCCCGGTCGACGCCATCGTCGAAGGGCCGAACTTCGAGTTCGCAGCCGAGACGCGCGAAGAGCTGTTCTACGACAAGGCCAAATTGCTGGCCAACGGCGACCGCTGGGAAGCGGAAATCGCCGAAAACCTCGCGCTCGACGCGCCATATCGCTGAGCCGCCGCGCATGATCATCCAGGCGCTCGCCTTCTACAGCTTTGCCGCTGTCGCCATCGCCTCGGGCGTGATGGTGATCTCGGCGCGCAACCCGGTGCACTCGGTGCTATTCCTGATCCTGGCGTTCTTCAACGCTGCTGGCCTGTTCGTGTTGCTTGGCGCCGAGTTCCTGGCGATGATCCTGGTCATTGTCTATGTCGGCGCAGTCGCCGTGCTGTTCCTGTTCGTGGTGATGATGCTCGACATTAACTTCGTCGAGCTGCGCCAAGGTTTCCTGCAATACCTGCCGATCGGCGCGCTGATCGGCCTCATCCTGCTGGCTGAACTGATCCTGATGTTCGGCGCATGGGTGGCGGCGCCGGGCGCGCTGCAAGCCGCGGTTGCACCGACGCCGAGCACGCTGAGCAACACCGCCGCACTCGGCGCGCTGCTCTATACGCATTACGTCTACGCATTCCAGACCGCCGGCGCCGTCCTGCTGGTGGCGATGATCGGCGCCATCGTGCTGACCCACCGGTCGCGGCCTGACACCCGCCGCCAGCGCATCGCACGCCAGGTTTCGCGCCGCCGCGAAGACACGCTCGAGATCGTCAAAGTGCGGCCGGGGGAGGGTGTCTGATGCTGCAGATCGGCCTCGCGCATTACCTCACCGTCGCCGCCATCCTGTTCACGCTCGGCGTCTTCGGCATCTTTTTGAACCGCAAGAACGTCATCATCATCCTGATGTCGGTCGAGCTGATGTTGCTGGCGGTAAACATCAACTTCGTCGCCTTCTCGTCGTTTCTGCACGACCTTGTCGGCCAGGTCTTTGCCATGTTCGTGCTGACCGTGGCGGCGGCCGAAGCGGCGATTGGCCTCGCCATTCTCGTCGTCTATTTCCGCAACCGCGGCACCATCGCGGTCGAAGACATCAATCGGATGAAAGGCTGAGATGCACGTCGCCGCCGTATTCCTGCCGCTGATCGCGGCCTTCATCGCCGGCTTCTTCGGCCGCTGGATCGGCGATCGCGGCGCGCAGCTCGTCACCTGCCTGGCGCTCGTCGTCTCCGCGGTGCTCGGCGCGATCGTGTTCTGGAACGTCGCCTTCGGCGGCCACGCGCGGACGATCGAGCTGCTGACCTGGATCAACGCCGGCGATCTCGAAGTCCATTGGGCGCTGCGCTACGACACGTTGTCGGCGGTCATGGTGGCGATGGTCACCTTGGTGTCGGCCATGGTGCACATCTATTCCGTCGGCTACATGGCACACGACAAATCGGTGCCGCGCTTCATGTCGTACCTGTCGCTGTTCACCTTCTTCATGCTGGTGCTGGTGACCAGCGACAATTTCGTTCAGCTATTCTTCGGCTGGGAAGGTGTCGGTCTCGCGTCATATTTGCTGATCGGATTTTGGTACGACCGTCCGACCGCCAACGCGGCCGCGATCAAGGCGTTTGTCGTCAATCGCGTCGGTGATTTCGGTTTCGCGCTCGGCATCTTCGCGGTCTACCTGATCTTCGGCTCGCTGCAGTTCGATACTGTTTTCGCCGCCGCGCCCGACGCCTCGCACCACACGATCGGCTTCCTCGGCCACCAGGTCGATGCGCTGACCATCACGTGCATCCTGCTGTTCGTAGGCGCGATGGGCAAATCGGCCCAGCTCGGCCTGCACACCTGGCTGCCGGACGCGATGGAAGGCCCGACGCCGGTTTCGGCCTTGATCCATGCCGCGACCATGGTCACCGCAGGCGTGTTCATGCTGGCGCGGCTGTCGCCGCTGTTCGAGTACTCGCCGACAGCGCTCGCCGTCGTCGTGGTGGTCGGGGGCTCGACCGCGATGTTCGCCGCGACCATCGGCATGGCGCAGAACGACATCAAGCGCGTCATCGCCTATTCGACCTGCAGTCAGCTCGGCTACATGTTTTTCGCCGCCGGCGTTTCGGCCTATGGCGCGGCGATGTTCCACCTGCTGACACACGCTTTCTTCAAGGCGCTGCTGTTCCTCGGCGCGGGCTCGGTGATCCACGCGATGTCGGGCGAACAGGACATGCGCAAGATGGGCGGATTGCGTTCGCTCATTCCGGCGACCTATGTCCTGATGTGGATCGGCAGCTTGGCGCTCGGCGGCATCTGGCCGTTCGCCGGCTATTATTCCAAGGACACGATCCTCGAAGCTTCGTGGGCGGCCGGCACCGATGTCGGCCATTACGCCTACTGGCTCGGCACTTTCGCCGCCTTCCTTACCGCCTTCTATTCATGGCGGCTGATTTTCATGACCTTCCATGGCAAGCCGCGCGCCACGCGCGAAGTCATGGCGCACGTCCATGAATCGCCGCCGGTGATGATCCTGCCGCTGGTGGTGCTGGCAGCCGGTGCATTGTTCGCCGGCATGATCGGCTATCACTGGCTGGTCGGCGAGGGCCGCGAAGCGTTCTGGGGCGATTCGATCCTGGTGCTGCCGGGCCACGACACGGTTGGCGGCGCCGAACACGTGCCGTTCTGGGTGTCGAAGCTGCCGCTGGCGATGGGTATTGCCGGCATCTTCATCGCCTGGGTCGCGTACATCGTCAATACGGGTATCCCCGCGTGGTTCGCTCACTATTTCCGGCCGATTTACCTCTTCCTGCTCAACAAGTGGTACGTCGACGAGCTCTATGACGCGGTCATCGTCCGGCCGGCGATGTGGTTCGGCGTCCGGCTATGGAAGGACGGCGACGGCGCGGTGATCGACGGCTTCGGTCCTGACGGCTTCGCCAAGATGACGCGCGGCATGGCGGCGGTGCTGAGCCGTTTCCAGACCGGCTATCTCTATCATTATGTCTTCGCCATGTTCGTCGGCGCGGTGGTGCTGGTGTCGTGGTACGTGCTGCGGCAGATGGGATGATTGCGATGGCGCACTGGCCCCTTCTGTCCCTCACCACGTTCCTGCCGCTGGCGGGCGTCGCCGCCATCCTGGTGCTGCGCGGCGACGAGCAGAGCGTGGCGCGCAATGCGCGCTGGATCGCGCTGTGGACGTCGCTGATCGTCTTCGCCGTGTCGCTCGCGGTGTGGGCGAATTTCGATCCGGGACGCTCCGACTTCCAGCTCGTCGAGCAGGCCGATTGGCTGCCCGATTTCAACATCGGCTATCACATGGGCGTCGACGGCATCTCGCTGTTCTTCGTCCTGTTGTCGACGTTCCTGACGCCAATCTGCATCATCGCCAGCTGGACTGCGATTCAGCGCCGGGTGAAGGAATACATGATCGCCTTCCTCGCGCTCGAAACGATGATGGTCGGCATCTTTTGCGCACTCGACTTCATCCTGTTCTACGTCTTCTTCGAGGGCGTGCTTGTGCCGATGTTCCTGATCATCGGCGTGTGGGGCGGGCCGCGCCGGGTCTACTCCGCGTTCAAGTTCTTCCTCTACACGCTGCTGGGTTCGGTGTTGTCGCTGTTGGCGATCCTCGCCATCTATTTCGTCACCGGCACTGCCGATATTCCCGAAGCGCTGGCGTTCAACTTCCCCTCGGCGCTGCAGCCCTGGCTGTGGCTCGCCTTCTTTGCGTCGTTTGCGGTCAAGGTGCCGATGTGGCCGTTCCACACCTGGTTGCCCGACGCGCATGTCGAGGCGCCGACGGCGGGCTCGGTGATCCTGGCCGGCGTGCTGCTGAAGCTGGGCGGCTACGGTTTCATCCGCTTCTCGCTGCCGATGTTCCCCGAGGCCTCCGCGTATTTCGCGCCGTTCGTGTTCACGCTGTCGGTCGTGGCCATCATCTACACGTCACTGGTGGCGCTGGCGCAGGAGGACATGAAGAAGCTGATCGCCTATTCGTCGGTGGCCCATATGGGCTTTGTGACGATCGGAATCTTCACCGTGACGCCCGAGGGCTTGCAGGGCGCGATGATCCAGATGCTGAGCCACGGCGTCGTCTCGGCCGCGCTCTTCCTCTGCGTCGGCGTAATCTACGACCGGTTGCACACGCGCGAGATCGCGCGCTATGGCGGCCTCGCCGAGAACATGCCGAAATACGCCTGCGCCTTCATGGTCTTCATGCTGGCTTCGGTCGGCCTGCCGGGCACCAGCGGCTTCGTCGGCGAGTTCCTGTCGATGATCGGCGCCTTTCAGGTCAATACCTGGGTCGCGTTCTTCGGCATGATCGGCGTGATCCTGGGCGCGGCCTACATGCTGTGGCTCTATCGCCGTATCATCTTCGAGAAGATCACCCACGCCGACGTTCGCGCCATGACCGATCTCAATCCGCGCGAGGTCCTGGTATTCGCGCCGATGATCGCGGTGGTGTTGTGGATGGGTATCTATCCGACTTCGTTCTTGAAGCCGATGCAGCCTTCGATCGCCAATTTGATCGAGCGGGTCCAGGTTTCGCAGCGCGCGGCGGCCACCGCGCTGGCGCAACGGTGACGCGATGACCGCCGCACCCGATTTTCTCATCGTCCTGCCCGAGATGTTCCTCGGCGGCGCGGCGATGCTGCTTCTCCTGGTGGGCGTTTACGCCGGAACACGCTCCGTCCGGTTGGTCAGCTGGCTCTGCGTCCTGGCGCTGGTGGTGACGCTTGCGATCCTGCTGCAACCGGTGTGGAGCACCGGCGCGACCGCCCGGCAGGTCGGCCTCTTCGGCATGTTCGTCAGCGACGGCCTCGGTGTCTTCACCCAGACGCTGGTGATCATCGGCTCGGTCCTATCGCTGTTGATCGCCATGCGCTTCAACGAGCGCGAGGGCATCGCGCGAATCGAATTCCCGGTGCTGGTGCTGATCGCCACCGCCGGCATGATGATGATGATCGCGGCCAACGATCTGATCGCCCTCTATCTCGGGCTCGAGCTGCAAAGCTTGGCGCTTTACGTGCTGGCAGCGTTCGCGCGCGACGACGTGCGTTCGACCGAGGCGGGCCTCAAATACTTCGTCCTCGGTGCGGTCGCCTCGGGCATGCTTCTGTTCGGCGCCTCGATGGTCTACGGCTTCGCCGGCACGACCAGTTTCGACAGCCTGGCTAAGCTTTTCGCGCACGGTGGCGGTAATGGTGTCGGATTAATCACCGGCATCGTGTTCATCTCTGTCGGTCTCGCATTTAAGGTGTCGGCGGTGCCGTTCCACATGTGGACGCCGGACGTCTATGAAGGCGCGCCGACGCCAGTGACCGCCTTCTTTTCGGTTGCGCCTAAGATCGCCGCGCTAACACTGTTCCTGCGCGTCATGCTGCAGCCTTTCGGCGGCCTGTCGGCGGATTGGCAGCAGATCATCTGGGTCATCTCGCTCGCCTCAATGGCGTGGGGCGCTTTCGCCGCCATCGCGCAAAGCAACATCAAGCGGCTGATGGCCTATTCCTCGATCGGGCACGTTGGCTACGCCCTCATCGGGCTCGCGGCGGGGAGCGCCGCAGGGGTGCGCGGTGTGCTGGTCTATCTGGCGATCTATCTGTTCATGAACGCCGGCACCTTCGCGGTGATTCTATGCATGCGGCGCGACAGCAAGATGGTCGAAGGCATTGACGACCTCGCCGGCCTGTCGCGCACCCATCCAGCCCTGGCGCTGGCACTCGCCATCTTCATGTTCTCGCTCGCAGGCATTCCGCCGCTCGCCGGATTCTTTGCCAAGCTCTACGTCTTCATGGCGGCGATCAATGCCGGCCTGCCGATTCTGGCGGTCCTCGGCGTGCTCACCAGCGTGGTTGGCGCCTATTACTATCTGCGCATCGTCAAGGTGATGTATTTCGACGAGCCACGCGGCGCCTTCGACCGGCCGTTCGGCGGCGAAGTTGCGATGGTGGTGCTGGTCTGCGCAGTGATCATCCTGTTCTTCATCGTCTGGCCGGGGCCACTCCTCAACGGCGCCGATGCCGTCGCCGCCACGCTCTTCCCGGGATGACCGACCCGCTGCCGCCGTTCTTTCGGCTCGCCGCGTTCGACACGCTTGCCAGTACCAATGACGAAGCCAGACGCCTGGCGCGCGATGGCGCGCCAGAAGGCACGCTCGTCACCGCGCGCGAGCAGACCGCGGGCCGCGGCCGCCACGGAAGGACCTGGATATCGGCGCCGGACAATCTTCATGCGTCGCTGGTGCTGCGGCCCGACGTGCATGTTTCGCGCGCGGCGCAGCTCGGATTTGCCGCTGCGCTGGCGATCGCGGATGCCATCCGGCATTTCGCGCGGGTGGAAGTCACGCTCAAGTGGCCCAACGACGTGCTGTTGGGCGGACGCAAGGTTGCCGGCATCCTGCTCGAAAGCGAAGGCGACGTAGTGGGGCGGCTCGGGTTTGTCGTGGTCGGCATCGGCGTAAACCTGGCCGTACATCCCAGCGATACCGAATTCCCGGCCACCTCGCTCAAGGCGACGACGGGGCTGGCGGTCGCGCCGGAGGCGTTTCTCGTCGCGCTCGCACCGGCGCTCGCGCTTTGGTATGAGCGGTGGCGCGGCGATGGTTTCGCCGGGTTACGGCGGGCTTGGCTCAAGCGCGCCGCCGGCCTCGGACAGCCGCTGCGCGCGCACCTGCCAGGCGAGACGATCGAAGGCCGTTTCGCCGGGCTCGACGACGACGGCCTGCTGCTGCTCGATATTCCCGGCGGCCGGCGCTGCATCGCCGCCGGCGACGTGTTTCCGACGGTGGTGGAAGGCTAGGAGATCGCATGCTGCTTGCCATCAACGCCAACAACACCAACACGGTCTTCGCCGCGTGGGACGGCGCCAAGCTCAAGGGCACGTGGCGCATCGCCACGAATCCCCACCGCACTTCGGACGAATATGTCGTCTGGCTCGACCATCTGCTGGCGTTGGAGAAGCTGTCGCGTGCACGGCTCGACCGCGCCATCATCGCCAGCGTCGTGCCCGAGGCGAATTTCAACCTGCGCCTGCTGTGCCGGCACTATTGCCGGACCGAGCCTTTGGTTGTCGGTGAGCCGGGCGTCGAGCTCGGCACCAAGGCGTTGGTCGATCGCGCCGAAGAAGTCGGCGCCGATCGGCTGGTCAACACCGTGGCGGCGCATGATCGTTACGGCGGGCCGCTGATCGTCGTCGATTTCGGCACCGCGACGACCTTTGACGTCGTCGACGGCGACGGCAATTACTGCGGCGGTGTGATCGCGCCCGGCGTGAACTTGTCGCTCCAGGCACTGCACCAAGCGGCAGCCAAGCTGCCGATGGTGCCGATCCGCCGCAGCGAGAAGGTAATCGGCACCAGTACCGTCGCCTGCATGCAATCGGGCATCTATTGGGGCTATGTCGCGCTGATTGAAGGGCTGGTGGCGCGCATCCGCAAGGAATACGGCAGGAAGATGCGCACGATTGCCACGGGCGGATTGGCGCCGTTGTTCGATGGCGCAACGCCGGCGATCGAGCGCACCGATCTGCATTTGACACTGTGGGGCCTGCGGCTGATCGCGCAGCGCAATTTGGCGGCGGCCAAGCCCAGGGGGCGCGCTCGCAAGGCATGAACGGCGCCGCGCCCGCACCCAACCGTCCCGACGAGCTCGCCTTTTTGGCGCTGGGCGGGGTCGGCGAAATCGGCATGAACCTATCGCTCTACGGCTATAGGGGCCGCTGGCTGATGGTTGATTGCGGCATCTCGTTCGCCGACGATACGCTGCCGGGCGTCGACGTCATCATGCCCGATCCCGCGTTCATCGAAGCGCGTGCCGACGCCCTCGACGGCTTGATCGTCACCCACGCGCATGAAGACCATATCGGCGCTATCCAGTATCTCTGGCCGCGCTTCAAGTGTCCGGTCTACGCGACGCCGTTCACCGCCGCGGTGCTGCGCCTCAAGCTGATCGAGGCGGGCCTCGAGCATCAGGTGCCGATCACCGAAGTACCGCTGTCGGGCAAGTTCAGCGTCGGACCCTTTGAAATCGAATTGATAACGTTGACGCATTCGATCCCCGAGCCCAATGCGGTGGTGCTGCGCACGCCGCTCGGCACCGTGCTGCACACCGGCGACTGGAAGTTCGATCCCGATCCGCTGGTCGGCGATCTTTCGGATATGGCGGCGCTGCGGCGCCTTGGCGACGAAGGCGTTCTCGCCATGATCTGCGATTCGACCAATGCACTGCGGCCGGGAGAGTCGGGTTCCGAAGCCGACGTGCGTAAGACGCTGATCGACCTCGTCGGCCGAAAGAAGAACCGCGTCGCCGTCGCATGCTTCGCGTCCAACGTCGCGCGGCTGGCCTCGATTGCTGCTGCGGCGCAGGCTCACGACCGCCACGCGGCGCTGGTTGGCCGCTCGCTCTGGCGCATCGAGCACGCTGCGCGCGAGACCGGCTATCTCCAGGGCGTGCCGCCGTTCCTCACCGAGGAAGAGGCATCGTATCTGCCGCGCGAAAAAGTGCTGCTGATCTGCACCGGCAGCCAGGGCGAGCCGCGCTCGGCGCTGGTGCGCATCGCCGCCGACGAGCATCCCGAAATCGTACTCGAAGAGGGCGACTGCGCGATTTTCTCGTCGCGCATCATTCCTGGCAACGAGCGCGCCATCGGCCGGCTGCACAACGCACTGGCTTCGCTCGGCGTCGAGATCGTCACCGAGCACGATGCGCCGGTGCACGTCTCCGGCCATCCTGCGCAGGACGAACTCATCCGCATGTACCAGACGGTGCGGCCCAAGATCGCGGTGCCGGTGCACGGCGAGACGCGGCATCTGCTGGCGCAGGCGCGGCTGGCCGAGCAATGCCAGGTGAGCCAGACGGTGGTGACACGCAACGGCGAGGTGGTGAAGCTTGCGCCTGGGCCTGCCTCAGTCGTCGGTGAAGTGCCGACCGGGCGGCTCGCCGCCGACGCCAATACGTTGCTCGACGCCAAAGGCGAAACCCTCAAGAACCGCCAGCGCATGGTGTTCAACGGCGCGGCGCTGGCGACGCTGGTGATGGATCGCGCCGGCAGGCTGCTGGCGCCGCCGCAGGTTTCGGTCGAAGGCGTGCCGAGCGACGATTCCGGCGAGGCGCTGGCGGCGCGCGTGGCACAAGCGTTGGACGAACTCGGTGCGCGCGACCGCCGCGATGACGACAAGGTGCGCGAAGCGGCGCGGCTCGCCATCCGCCGCTCGTTGCGCGACTGGCACGGCAAGAAGCCGGTGACGCAGGTGCATCTGGTGCGGATCGGCGGAGGCACAGGATGATCGGACGGCTCAACCACGTCGCCATCGTCGTGCCGGACGTCAAGGCGGCGGCCAAACTCTACCGCGAGATGCTCGGCGCGCAGGTGTCGGAGCCGGTGCCGCTGCCCGCGCACGGTGTCACGACTGTGTTCGTCACGCTGCCGAACACCAAGATCGAGCTGCTGGAGCCTATGGGCGAGAAATCGCCGGTGCGAACCTTTCTTGAACGTAATCCAGCCGGCGGCCTGCATCATCTATGCTACGAGGTCGAGGACATCCTGGAGGCGCGCGACAAGCTCGAAGGCGAGGGTATGCGCGTCCTGGGCGATGGCGAGCCGACGATCGGCGCGCACGGAAAACCAGTGCTGTTTTTGCATCCCAAGGATTTCTGCGGCACGCTGATCGAACTCGAAGAAGTCTAGAGATTGCTTTAGGCTATCGCCCGATCAATAGAACAATGCCGTACGCAGGGAGGCGGAGGCATGACTGAATTGGGCCATTTCGTCGGCGGCAAGCCGGTGGGCAACGGCCACGGGCGCTTTTCCGACGTCTACAATCCGGCAACCGGTGAAATCACCAGTCGCGTCGCGCTAGCGACTGCCGCCGAGATCGACGCGGCGGTGCAGAACGCCAAGGCGGCGTTCCCCGGCTGGGCGCGCATGACGCCGCTGGCGAGGGCGAGAATTCTTTTCAAATACAAGGAGTTGCTAGAGAGGCATCGCGACGAACTGGCGCGCATGATCGGCGCCGAGCACGGCAAGGTGCTGGGCGATGCCACCGGCGAAGTCACGCGCGGCATCGAGGTGGTCGAGTTCGCGTGTGGCATCCCGCATCTCCTCAAGGGCGAGTTCTCCGAAAACGTCGGCACCAATGTCGATTGCTATTCGGTGCGCCAGCCGCTCGGCGTCTGCGCCGGGATCACGCCGTTCAATTTCCCGGCGATGGTGCCGATGTGGATGTTTCCAGTGGCGATCGCCTGCGGCAACACCTTCGTGCTGAAGCCGAGCGAGCGCGATCCGTCGGCGCCGCTGCTCCTTGGGAAGCTGTTGCTCGAAGCGGGTGCACCGGCCGGCGTGCTCAACGTCGTCAACGGCGACAAGGAAGCGGTCGACGCGATCCTCGCCCATCCCGAGATCGCCGCCGTCAGCTTCGTCGGCTCGACTCCCATTGCGGAATATGTTTATCGGACTGGCACGGCCACCGGAAAGCGCGTGCAGGCGCTGGGCGGCGCCAAGAACCACATGGTCGTGATGCCTGATGCCGACATGGACCAGGCAACCGATGCGCTCATGGGTGCGGCTTACGGCTCGGCCGGCGAGCGCTGCATGGCGATCTCGGTTGCTGTCGCGGTCGGCGCCGCGGGCGACCAATTGATCGCCAAACTTGCTCCGCGTGTGCGCGGCCTCAAGATCGGTCCCTACACCGATCCCGACGCCGAGATGGGACCGCTGGTCACCAAGCAGGCTTATGACCGCGTCAAAGGCTACGTCGACCTGGGTATCAAGGAAGGCGCCAAGCTGGTGGTCGACGGTCGCGACCTGAAACTCCAGGGCTACGAGAAAGGCTTCTTCCTCGGAGGGTGCCTGTTCGATCAGGTCACGCCCTCGATGCGCATCTATAAGGAAGAGATCTTCGGTCCGGTGCTGTCGGTGGTGCGCGCACCCAATTACGAACAAGCGCTCGGCTTGGTCAACGCGCACGAATTCGGGAACGGCACTGCGATTTTTACACGCGACGGCGATGCGGCGCGCGATTTCGCTACCCGCGTCCAGATCGGCATGGTCGGCGTCAATGTGCCGATCCCCGTGCCGGTCGCTTTCCACTCGTTCGGCGGCTGGAAGCATTCGCTGTTCGGCGATCATCACATGCACGGGTCGGAAGGCGTCCGTTTCTACACGCGACTCAAGGAAGTGACGTCGCGCTGGCCGAAGGGCATTCGCGCCGGCGCCGAATTCGTCATGCCGACGTTGCGGTGAGAAGGGAAGTCATCGACGCAACGAAGATTCGCGCTGGGTTTCGGTCATGAACTGGTTCTTCAATATCGCGCTCTACATCCTTGTCTGGTGGATTACCCTGTTCGCCGTGCTGCCGTGGGGCGTGAAGCCAGCGAACGAAAGCGACCAAGGCCACGACGCCGGTGCGCCGGCGCATCCGCATCTGCTGGCGAAGGCGATCATCACCAGCTTTATCGCCTTGGGGTTGTGGTACGTCATCCGCTTCGGCCTGCTGTGGGAGCTGGCGCGCATCCGTACCGAGACCTACGGATGAGCGCCAAATATTGCCGCGAGGCGCCGGGCCACGAGTTCCACGGTCCTTATCACGATGGCGAATACGGTGTTCCGGCGCGCGACGACGCTATTCTGTTCGAGCGCCTAGCCCTCGAGATCAACCAGGCCGGCCTGTCGTGGCTCACGGTGTTGAAGAAACGCGCGGCCTTTGCCCGGGCCTTTGCCAATTACGACATCGACAAGGTCGCGCGTTTCGGCGCGCGCGATATCCGCCGGCTGCTCAACGACGCCAGCATCATCCGCAACCGGCTCAAGATCGAGGCAGTGATCGAAAATGCGCGTCGGCTGAAGGCGATCCGCGCCAGTCACGGCTCTTTCGCACATTGGCTCGACACACACCATCCGCGGTCCAAGGCGGCGTGGGTCAGGCTGTTCAAGGAGACGTTCCGCTTTACCGGCGGCGAGATCGTGGGCGAATTCCTGATGAGCCTGGGCTACCTGCCGGGCGCGCACGTCGCGACCTGTCCGGCGTATGCGCGCGTGCTGCGTCTCAAGCCCGCATGGCACGTCACCCGCAACCTGAAATAATTTTTAGTTTGAGCCTGTGGATAAAAAATTTGGCAAGACCAGATGGCCTTGCCAGAAGACTTTGCCGCCTTTTTCGGAGCGGCTTGTCGGTTTAGGGGACGCCCCCACCGTCTTACGACGACACTTCCTCCCTAAACTTGGGCCCGGACGCATTCTTGCGTGCGCCGCTTATGGCGGGATGGATGTTTGCGGATTCTGCACGTCACCGCAAATGAAATTTTCTGGAACCGCTCTAATGACCAACTGATCATTTATGAGACAGTGGCGGGTCAAAGCTCGACGAAGCGGATGAGGAACAGCAGGCCGAGCACGATCACCGCCGGGCTCGCTTCGTTGGTGCGGCCCGCGAGCAGCTTGATCGCGGCGTAGAGGATGAAACCAAAAGCGATGCCGTTGGCGATCGAGAAGGTGAGTGGCATGGCGATCGCCGTGACCACCGCGGGCGCGTACTCGGTGAGATCGTCCCAATTCACTTCCGCAAGGCCGCGCGCCATCAGGCATGCGACGTAAAGCAGCGCCGGTGCCGTCGCATAGGCGGGAACTGTTTCGGCCAACGGCGCGAAGAACAGCGTCAACAGAAACAGGATGGCTACGACAACGCCGACCAGGCCCGTGCGGCCGCCGGCGCGCACGCCCGCGGCACTTTCGATGTAGCTGGTGACGGTCGAGGTGCCGAGAAGCGAGCCGACCAGCGTCGCCGTCGAATCCGCCACGAAGACGCGCAGCAGCCGCGGAATGTGGCCGTCCTTGCGGATCAAGCCGGCACGATGCGCGACGCCGACCAGCGTGCCGGTATTGTCGAACAGGTCGACGAAGAAGAATGCGAAGACGATCACCAGAACGCCGGCGTCGAGCGCGCCGCCGATGTCGAGCTTGAGGAAGGTCGGCGCGACCGACGGCGGCAGCGAGGCAACGCCGAGGAACGGCGAGACACCGAACAGGACACCGGCGATTGTGGTGATCAGGATGGCGATAATGATCGCGCCGGGCACCTTGCGCGCATCAAGCGCAACCATGAGGAGGAATCCGCCGATCGCCAGCAGCGTCGGCGGCGCCTTGAGATTGCCCAGCGTCACGAAGGTGTCGGGCGAGGCGACGACGATACCGGCGTTCTTGAGTGCGATGATGCCGAGGAACAAGCCGACGCCGGCCGATATCGCCATCTTCTGCGATTGTGGAATGGCGTCGACGATCCATTCCCGCACGCGCGTCACGCTCAGCACCATGAACAGCACGCCGGAGATGAACACTGCGCCGAGCGCCACCTCCCACGGATAGTGCAGGCCCTTGACGACGCTGTAGGTGAAATAGGCGTTGAGGCCCATGCCCGGCGCCAACGCGAGCGGATAGTTGGCGTAAAGACCCATCACCAGCGTGCCGATGGCGGAGGCCACGCACGTCGCGACGAACACCGCGCCTTTGTCCATGCCGGCGTCGCCCAAGATCATCGGATTGACGAAGACGATGTACGCCATGGTGAGGAAGGTGGTGAGGCCCGCCACCACCTCGGTGCGCACATTCGTGCCATTCGACTTGAGCTGGAAATAGGTCTCGAGCATGGCTTCCCCCGTCGCCGCGCTGGTCACCCGAAGTCCGCGCCATCTTGGCCTATTGCGCGGGCTTCGGCTAGAGTGCGGCGCCATTTCCGCTCTCCGAAAGGTCCGACTCGCGATGCGCCTGTCCCAGTATTTCCTGCCGCTGCTCAAGGAGACGCCGAGCGAGGCGCAGATCGCGTCGCACCGTTTGATGCTGCGCGCCGGCATGATCCGCCAGACCGCGGCCGGCATCTATACGTGGCTGCCGCTGGGTTTCCGCGTGCTGCAGAAGGTCGAGCAGATCGTGCGCGAGGAGCAGGACGCCGCAGGCGCGCAGGAACTCCTTATGCCGACGCTGCAGCCGGCGGAACTCTGGCGCGAGAGCGGCCGTTATGAGGACTACGGCGAGGAGATGCTGCGCCTCAAGGACAGGCACGAGCGCGAAATGCTCTACGGTCCGACGAACGAGGAGTTGATCACCGAAATCTTCCGCCAGGCGGTGCGGAGCTACCGCGACTTGCCCAAAAACCTCTATCACATCCAATGGAAATTCCGCGACGAGGTGCGGCCACGCTTCGGTGTCATGCGCGGCCGCGAATTCCTGATGAAGGACAATTATTCCTTCGACATCGACAAGGCGGCCTCGCTGGTTTCGTACTTCCGCATGTTCAAGGCTTACATGAAGACGTTCAAGCGCATGGGCCTGACGCCAATCCCGGTGCGCGCAGCGACGGGGCCGATCGGTGGCGACCTATCGCACGAGTTCCACGTCCAGGCCGACACCGGCGAAAGCCAGCTCTACTTCGACAGCGAGATCGAACAGCTCGACGAAGACAAGCTCGATCCGGCGAGCCCGACCGTGCAGGATGAGTTGCTGAAATGGTACGCCGCCACCGACGAGAAGCACGATCCGGCGGCGTTCGCGCGCGTGCCCGAAGAACGGCGGCGCGAAGCGCGCGGCATCGAAGTCGGCCAGCTTTTCTACTTCGGCACCAAATACTCGGCGCCGATGAAGGCGACCGTCGCCGGTCCGAAGGGCGACACCGTCGCAGTCGAGATGGGCTCCTACGGCATCGGTGTGTCGCGCCTCGTCGGCGCGATCATCGAGGCGTCCCACGATGAAGTCGGCATCATTTGGCCGGAGAGCGTCGCGCCGTTTCGTGTCGGCTTGGTCAATCTGCGGCCGAGCGACAAAGAATGCGCCGAAGCCGGCGATCAGCTCTATGAGCGGCTGACGAAATCGGGAATCGACACGCTGTACGACGAGCGCGAGGAGTCGCCCGGCGCCAAGTTCGCGGCTATGGATCTGATCGGCCTGCCGTGGCAGGTGGTCGTCGGCCCGCGCGGCCTCAAGCAGGGTGTCGTGGAGGTGAAGGAGCGCAAGACCGGCGTCAAGCAAGAGCTATCACTCGACGCAGCGGTGGCGCGGTTGGTAGGCCTCCGATGATCCTCGGCGCATTCGAGCGGATGATCGCCTTTCGCTATCTGCGTTCGCGGCGGCAGGAAGGTTTCGTATCGGTGATCGCGGTGTTCTCGCTGTTGGGCATTATGCTCGGCGTCGCGACCTTGATCATCGTCATGGCCGTGATGAACGGCTTCCGCGCCGATCTGCTCGGCCGCATTTTGGGATTCAACGGCCATATAACGGTCTATTCGACGCCCGGTGCGCCGCTCAACGATTTCGACCAGATCGCAGCCAAGATCAAGGCGGTGCCCGGCGTCACCGCGGCCTACCCGGAGATCGAAGGCCAGGTGATGGCGACCTCGCGCGATCAGTCTTCGGGCGTGCTGGTGCGCGGCGTCAGCGCGCAAACCATCGAAGCACAAAATCTGATCGCCAAGAACTTGTCGTCCGGCGCGCTCGCCGGCTTCAATGACGGCGGCATCATCATCGGCCAGCGGCTTGCTTTCAAACTCGGTGTAAGGCCCGGCGACAGCGTGACGCTGATCTCGCCGCAGGGCACGCCGACGGCATTCGGCACCATGCCACGGATCAAGGCCTATCGCGTCGCCGGCACCTTCAACGTCGGCATGTACGAATTCGACAGCGGCGTCATCTTCATGCCGTTGCCGCAGGCGCAGACTTATTTCCAGCTGCCTAACGCCGTGTCCGAAATCTCGGTGTTCGTCGCCAAGCCCGACGACGTACGCGCCTACGACCAGGCGGTGGGCAATGCGCTCGGCGGCCACATGCGTATTTTCGATTGGCAGCAGAGCAACCTATCGTTCTTCAACGCCGTCGAGATCGAACGCAACGTCATGTTCCTGATTTTGACGCTGATCATTGTCGTCGCCGCCTTCAACGTCATCTCCAGCATGATCATGCTGGTCAAGGACAAGGGCCGTGACATCGCGGTGCTGCGCACGATGGGTGCGACGCGCGGCATGATCCTGCGTATCTTCATGCTGTCGGGCGCTTCGATCGGCGTTGTCGGCACAGCGTTGGGCTTCGTCCTCGGCGTCGAGTTCGCGGCGCATATCGAAGCCATCCGCCAGTTCATCCAGGACATCATCGGCACCAACCTGTTCGCGCCCGAGATTTATTTCCTGACGCAAATACCGGCGCGCCTCGATCCGTACGAGGTCGGCTCGGTCGTCGCCATGGCACTGGCGCTGTCGTTTCTCGCGACCATCTATCCGGCTTGGCGGGCGGCGCGCCTCGATCCTGTCGAGGCGCTGCGGTATGAGTGACTTCGCGCTGACGCTGCGCGATGTCGTGCGCACTTACGTCCAGGCCGGCAACAAGCTGCCGGTGCTACGTGGCGTGAATTTCACCGTCAAGGCGGGTGAAACTGCGGCGCTCGTCGGGCCCTCGGGCGCCGGCAAGTCGACCTTGCTTCATCTTGCCGGCCTTTTGGAGAAGCCCGACGGCGGCGCCGTGTTGCTCGGCGGCCGAGATTGCGGCGCCATGGGCGACGAGGAGCGCACGACCGTCCGCCGCGCCACGATCGGCTTCGTCTATCAGTTTCATCAGCTGCTGCCGGAGTTCTCGGCTGCCGAAAACGTCATGCTGCCGCAGATGATCGCAGGCGTGAGCAAACGGGCCGCACGGGCACGGGCAATGGAACTGCTCGGCCAGGTGGGATTGACGGCGCGCGCCGATCATCGGCCCGCGCGGCTTTCGGGCGGTGAGCAGCAGCGAGTCGCGATCGTTCGCGCGCTCGCCAACCGGCCGCAGCTGCTGCTCGGCGACGAGCCGACCGGCAATCTCGACCATGACACCGCCGGCGAGGTGGTGGGGGTGCTGCTTGATCTGGTGCGGCGCACTGGCCTCGCGGCGCTCATCGCGACGCACAATCTCGAGCTGGCGCGGCGCATGGACCGTATCCTCGCGCTCGAAGACGGCAAGGTTGCCGAGCGGCGGGCTGCGTAGCCCGTGATGTCGAGCTCTGCGACGGGGTCGCGCGCGGCCGGGTGGCCGCAAACGCCAAATATTAGACAAATATAACAACCGCTTATCGATTTGCTGACGAACGGCCGGTTACGAAATATCTGCCCGATCGATTGTAATGCGGGCGCTCGCGCCCCATTTGTTCTAATGTCGGTTTCACACGCCGCCGGCCAAATCGACGGCCGGCCCACCGCGATCCGAAATTGCCAGGAGTATCCGATGAAGCGCCTGATCGCGGCCGCCAACAAGGGCGATCCGGACGCCGAATACAATCTCGGAGTCATGTATGACAACCGGATCGACGATCACGGCAACGCGGTCGGTCCGACCGACGACAACGGCATTCCCATCGCGAGCAATCGTACCGAGGCCATGAAATGGCTGCGGCGGGCAGCCGAGCATGGTCAGCCGCGTGCGCAGATGCGGCTCGCTGAGCTCTATGCCGCCGGAGTGGCCTCCGACCGGAATTGCGGCCGCGCTTGTCAGTGGTTCATCGTCGCGATGCACGGCCTCAATGGCGTTCACCACCAGCGCGCGCGGGACGGCTACGACAGCGTTCGCTCGCAGCTGACGACGACGGAAATCCTGGCTGCGGAACGCCGGGCGCGCGACTGGGAGCGCCGGCGCCGCGTGGCGAATCCAGCGGCGGTGTTCACACCGCTCCGGGTTTCGCGATGAAGCCGGAGCAGTTGCCAAGTGTAGCAGCCGGTGTGATGGCAGCGGTGCCGCTGTGTACGGTCGTTGCCACGGTCGACCTGGGCATTTCCAATCGGAAGCCGGCATGATCGGCACGGTGACATCGTTCAATTCCAAGAAACGGTATGGGTTCATCGCACCCGAAGATGGCGGGCCGGCGGTTTTTATCCATATTTCGACGGTCGAACGTGCGGGAATGAAGACGCTTACAGTTGGTCAGCGCCTTGTCTTCGAGGTCACGTTCGATCAGGGCGAGCGGTCGATGACGATCATCGGGCCGGCGCCCTGACGGGCGCGTGCGGGCAGGAGGCAGACATGGCACGGGAAACGACGATTGACCGCCTGGCGCGCGAGACGATCAAAGTGTATGGACGAAGCGCCGGGATCATCGCCGACCAGCGCGCCGCAAGCTACATCGCGACCGGCGATTTCGGCCAATCACGCGCCTGGCTCGAAGCCGCCGCGGTGATCCGCCGGCTCGACATGCAGTCTGATCCAGTTCGGCGGCCTGTCACCCTCCGGCCCCTCTAATCGCCTTCTGCCGTCTTGGGCGCCGCGGCCGGATTCCACTGGCCCTTGCGCATGCGGCTGATCTTGATCGAGCGATAGAGCCCCGCATTGCGGAATGGCTCGCCGGCGACGAAGGCCTCGGCAGCGGCGCGGTTCTTGACGTTGATGATCGAGACGCTACCGACGCGTTTTCCCGCATCGTCGGTCAGCAGTGCGCCGGCCAGCACGATCACATCCTTGTAGCGATCGAGATAGGCGAGATGCTCCGGCGTTTTCGACTGGCGGATTTCCGCCGATATCGCCTCGTTATCCTCGGCATAGACAATGAACAACATCTTTTCCCCCGATTGTGCCGTGGTTATGCCTCGCGGCAGCCACCGCCGCCACCTTCGAAACCGGGGCGTTGACAGCATGTGTACGCTTAGTGTACGTAATAGCGTACATATAGCGTACAGGAGGCAAACGATGGCCAGTAAGGCCCAACTCGCGGCCAACCGGCGCAATGCGGCCAGAAGCACTGGGCCCAAGACCAACGCAGGCAAGGCGGTGGCCGCCCGCAATGCATTGCGGCATGGCCTGACGGCGGAGCAGGTCGTGCTGTTCGACGAGACGGCGGCAAGCTTTGCCGCCTTCCATGCCGAACTCCGGGCCGCTTACGAACCGGCCGATGCGGTCGAAGAGGAATTGGTCGAGCGTATCGTGATGTGCGCCTGGCGATTGCGGCGGGGCGCCCGCGCGGAGGCCGGGCTGATCGAAAGAGCCATGGATGATTTCGACAAATGGGGCATCCACGATGCGGGAATCGGTCACGCCTTCCGGCATGCCGGCCCCAACATCCCGCGGGTAGTCCACTACGAGGCGATCATCGACCGCGCCCTGCGTCGCGCCCAGATGCAACTCGAACGCCGCCAGGCGCAGCGGCGCGGTGAAGCCGTGCCGCCGCCGATTGCCGTGGCGGTCGCGGGGTTCGATGCGACGGCCGATACCGCCGAAAAAATTAAAATCGACAAAACGAAGCCAATTTCCGAGTCGACACGGAAACTCGAGCGCATCGGCAGCGCCCTTCACCCTAGTGCTCCTCCCGCAACTGGCGAGAGCAAAGACCCCGTGTCAGCGGGAGATTGAGGGGCTGTTCAAATCATCGAGGCAAATGCGCCGCGCCGCTTTGAGCGTAATGGATGATGTGCGAAGCTGCCGTCATGGCGCATGCCGATTTCGTTCATCTGCGGGTTCACTCGGCCTATTCGCTGTCGTCCGGCGCCATCAAGATCAAGGATCTAGCCGCGCTGTGCCGTCGTCATGCCATGCCGGCGGTAGCGATTGCCGATTCGGGCAATTTGTTCGGCGCGCTGGAGTTTGCCATGGCGACGAGCGAGGCGGGCGTGCAGCCGATTGTCGGTTGCGAGCTCGGTATCCGCCGCAGTGAAAGCGAGGGCGGCAACCGCGTCGCGCGTATCGGCCCGGCGTTGCCGCCCGACCCGGTGGTGCTGCTGGCGCAGAGCGAGGCCGGCTATCACAACCTACTCAAGCTGGTCAGCAAGTCGCACCTCGAAAGCGCGCCGGCCGAAACGCCACAGCTCGACCTCGCTGTGCTCGAAGGCCATACCGACGGCCTAATTTGTCTTTCCGGTGGTCCCACGGGCCCTATCGGGCGGCTGTTGGGCGAAAGCCAGGCGCCGGCGGCCGAAGCGGTGTTGACGCGGCTTGTCAGCCTGTTTCCCGGCCGACTCTATATCGAGCTTCAGCGCCACAACACCGCCATCGAGGAACGGATTGACGCCGCGCTGATCGAGATGGCGCTGGCGCACAATCTGCCCCTGGTCGCGACAAACGACGTGCATTTCGCTGAACGCAACGATTACGACGCGCACGACGTGCTGCTGTGCATCGCGCAAGGCACGACGCTCGCCGACGGCAACCGCAAGCGGCTAACGCCTGAGCATTACTTCAAATCGGCAAGCGAGATGCGTATCGCCTTTGCCGACGTGCCCGAGGCCTGCGACAACACGCTGGTGATCGCGCGGCGCTGCGCCTTCATGCCGGAACCGCGCCAGCCCATCCTGCCACCGTTCAAAAGCGAGTCGGGCCGCGATGAGGCGGCGGAGCTGCGCCAAGCGGCAGAAGCGGGCCTGGAACGCCGTCTGGCGCAGGTATTGCCCTCTGATCTCGACGCTGCGCAACGCGAAGCTGCGGCGGCGCCTTATCGCGAGCGGCTCGTCTACGAACTCGACGTCATCGTCAAAATGGGCTTCGCCGGTTATTTCCTGATCGTCGCCGAGTTCATCCAGTGGGCCAAGGCCCAGAACATTCCAGTCGGGCCGGGCCGCGGCTCGGGCGCCGGCTCGCTCGTCGCCTGGGCGCTGACCATCACCGATCTCGATCCGCTGCGCCTCGGCCTGCTGTTCGAGCGCTTCCTCAATCCCGAGCGCGTGTCGATGCCCGACTTCGACATCGACTTTTGCCAGGACCGGCGCGACGAGGTCATTCGCCACGTCCAGGAACGCTATGGCAGCGACCGCGTGGCGCAGATCATCACCTTTGGCAAGCTGCAGGCGCGCGCAGTGCTACGCGACGTCGGCCGCGTTCTCGGCATGCCTTATGGCCAGGTCGACCGCATCTGCAAGCTGGTGCCAAACAATCCGGCGGCGCCGGTGACGTTGCAGCAGGCGATTGACGGCGAGCCGATGCTGCAACAGATGCGCGACGACGATCCGCAGGTCGCCCAGCTGATCAAGATCGCGCTGCAGCTCGAGGGGCTTTACCGCCACGCCTCGACGCACGCGGCCGGCGTCGTCATCGGTGACCGGCCTTTGGACGAGCTTGTGCCGCTCTATCGCGATCCGCGTTCATCCATGCCGGTGACACAGTTCAGCATGAAATACGTCGAGGCCGCCGGACTGGTGAAGTTCGACTTCCTCGGCCTCAAAACCTTGACCGTGCTGGCCAAGGCGCGCGAGTTGCTGGCGGCACGCGGTATTACGATCGATCTCAGCAGCCTGCCACTCGACGACAGCAAGACCTTCCGGCTGTTGGCGCGCGGCGAAACCGTCGGCGTGTTCCAGCTCGAAGGTGCCGGCATGCGCGACGTGCTGAAGAAGCTCGACGCCGACCGTTTCGAAGACATCGTCGCCGTCAATGCGCTCTATCGCCCCGGTCCGATGGAGAACATTCCGCGCTACATCGCGGTGAAGCATGGCAGCGAGCGCCCCGAATACATGCATCCCGATCTCGAGCCGATTCTCGAGGAGACCCAGGGGATCGTCATCTACCAGGAACAGGTGATGGAGATCGCCAAAGTGCTGTCGGGGTATTCGCTCGGCAGCGCCGACCTGCTGCGCCGCGCCATGGGCAAAAAGATCAAGTCGGAGATGGAGGCGCAGCGTAAGCAGTTCATCGATGGCGCCAAGGCACACGGCGTCAACGACCGCCTCGCCGAATATATCTTCGAGCAGGTGGCGAAGTTCGCCGGCTATGGCTTCAACAAATCACACGCCGCAGCCTATGCGCTGGTCGCGTACCAGACCGCCTATCTCAAGGCGAATTATCCAGTCGAGTTCCTGGCGGCGTCGATGACACTCGATCTCGGCAACACCGATAAGCTCAACGTCTTCCGCCAGGAATGCGACCGGCTCGGCATCAAATTGCTGCCACCCGACATCAACCGCTCCGACGTCGAGTTCGCGGTTGAGGTGGCGGGCGAGGGCGGCGCGATCCGCTACGCGCTCGCCGCGGTCAAGGGCGTGGGATCGGCAGCGATGCGCCAAGTCGCCGCCGAGCGCGCCGCCCGTGGGCCGTTCAAGGATTTGTTCGATTTCTCGGCGCGCATCGACCCCAAGCACTTTAACAAGCGGCAATTCGAGAGCCTGGTGAAGGCCGGTGCCTTCGACGCCATTGCACCCAACCGGGCGCAGGCCTTCGCCGCCATCGAGTTGCTGTTGCGCCACGCCAATGCCGCCGCCAACGAGCGCGCCAGCCAGCAGGTTAACCTGTTCGGCGGCGGCGCCGGCCCGGCGGCAGGTCCGGCGCTGCCGGCGATCATCGATTGGCCACTGGCGGAACGGCTGCAGAAGGAATTCGAGGCGATCGGCTTCTACCTGTCGAGCCATCCGCTTAATCCCTATGGCAAGAGCCTCGCGCGTTTGGGTGTGCTGCGCTTCGCCGATCTGGGACGGCGACCAGCCGGCGCAGAAACGCGCGTCAAGCTCGCCGGCGTCGTCATCGCCAGCAAGGAGCGCACTTCGGCGCGCGGCAACCGGTTCGCGTTTCTCCAGGTTTCGGACATGAGCGGCGTCTATGAGGTGATGGCATTCTTCGAAGTGTTGCGCGACTGCCGCACCCTGCTCGAATCCAGCCAGCCGCTGCTTATCACCGCCGATATCCGCGTCGACGGCGACACCTACCGGCTGACCGCACAGCGTATCGAGGCGCTCGATAAGGTGGCGGCCGGTGCCGCGGCCGGGCTGCGGCTGGTGGTGGAGCGGGAAGAGGCGCTATCTGGCGTGCGCAAGGCGGTTGCCAGCGAAAGCGGCGGCCGCGGGCGCGTCAGCGTGGTGGTCGCCTTGGACGATGCGCGCGAAGTCGAGATTACGCTGCCCGGTGGCTTCAAAGTCACGCCGCGGCTCGCTGCCACGCTCCAGACCGTGCCCGGGATCCGCGAAGTGGCTGAAATTTAGGCGGCGCGAACGCGGCGCCGTCGCCAGGTTTGACGCGGCGTGGCCGCGGGCGGCAAGCCAGCCGACGGAAGATTAACGATCCGCACTCGACTTGACACTTCTGCGTTAACTATTTGGGTAGTAGAACTCAATATTTCAGCTGGATTAGCCGTTTTCGCCGTTGCAATAGTAATTCTTTTGGCTATATTAACATTACCTTTGGGTAATCTTAACGCGGCGCAGGTTTGGACCGTGCGTCGAATGACGACAGGGGATTGAGTCGCTATGGCGGGACGCAGCGGTGGCGCGCAAAGTCGCCCGGGGTGGGCACTCGAAGCCGATCTCGATCCACTCGACGAGCAGTTGCGTCGTCGACGTTGGCGGATTCTGCGCGCGGTGCTGCCGATCGGCCACGGCCTCGACCCGTTGCCTACTTGGGTCAAAACGCCAGAGCAATTTGTCGGATGGCTGATCGGCCGGCTGAGCCCGGCAGGCCTGCGAACCTATTTCGAGGATCTTGAGGAGATCGCCAAGCAGACATGCGATCTCGAGCTGCTGCGGCTGGCGCGGCGCTATCAAGGCCAGCGCTGATTTTCGGCGAGACTCGACCCGTTGTCGCTTGAGCGTGACAACAGAATCACCCTAAGGTTTCAGGCGCGTGACAGCGGCGCGCAGGTGAGGGCCAGATGGGATGCGGCGGCCAAGTAATTCTTCGGCAGGCAAAATTCTCGGTCGGCCAGATCGTGCGCCACCGGCTCTATCCGTTCCGCGGTGTGATCTACGACGTCGATCCGGTCTTCAACAATTCGGAGGAATGGTATCAGGCGATCCCGGCTGACCGCCGGCCGTCGAAGGACCAGCCGTTCTATCACCTGTTGGCGCAGAACGCCCAGGGTGGCCCTTACGAAGCTTACGTCTCGGAACAGAACCTGCTGCCGGACGCCGAAAATGGTCCGATCAGCCACCCGATGATCGACGTGATGTTCGAGAAGATCGCCGGCGACCGCTATCAGCTGCGGCCACAACGCCGACAGTAGGAACGCCGCGCGCTACTTGCGCTTCCAAGTGAAGACCGACGAGACCGCGTAATTCCACACCGAGCCGACAATCACGCCGGCGACGCTGGCGAGCCATGGAATGCCTTTGAAGCCGGCCAGCCAGTGCGCATCGCCGGCGAAGACGAAGGCGGCGAAGCCGACATTGGCGACCGCGCCCAGCGCACAGATGACGTAAAACGACAGCAGGCCGCGCCACAGGCGCCAGCCTTTGAGCCGCTGGTCGCGGTAGGTGAAGACGTTATTGAGGAAGAAGTTCGAAGTCATCGCCACCAGCGTGGCAATCGCCTGGGCGGCGATAAAGCCGGCGCCGACAGTCAGCGCCAGCGATAGCACGATCAGATCGACGACAACGCCCAGCGCGCCGATCAGCGCGAACAGCGCGAAGCGCACCGGCACGATCTGGCCGACCAGCTTGTCGGCCAGCAGCATGCCGAATTCCCACGCCACCATCGTGTCGAGTTTGCTCTCGCCGTAGCGCCGGTTGCGGAATTGGTACGGCAGTTCTTTGAGGCGCGGCGGTGTCGGCAGCGACGCCAGCAGATCGAGCAGGATCTTGAAACCCTGGCCCGACAGACCACGCACCGCACTTTCAAACACGTCGCGGCGCAGCATGAAAAAGCCGCTCATCGGATCCGCGATTTCGGTCTTGCAGATCAGGCGCGAGAGCTTGGTGGCGAGGCCGCTCATATTGGCGCGGGTCTTGTCCCATTCGCCGACGCCGCCGCCGGCGACATAACGCGAGCCGACGACAATGTCGCAGGCCTCGTGGCGCAGCGCGTTGAGCATGCCCGGCAGCAGCGATTCGTCTTGCTGCAGATCGGCATCCATGACGGCGACAAACGGCGAAGCCGAAGCCAAGATGCCTTCGATGCAGGCGGTCGACAGGCCGCGCCGGCCGATGCGTTGCAAGCAGCGCACCCGCGGGTCGTTGCGGCCGATCTCGCGCACCGCTTCGGGCGTACCGTCAGTCGAATCATCGTCGACGAAGATCACTTCCCAGCGCGTTCCGGCCAGAGTCAGGTCGAGCCGTTCCAGCAGCGGCGCGATGTTCTCACGCTCATTAAGGGTCGGAATCACGACAGTGAGTTCAGCGGCGCGCAGCGGCAGGGCTTGCGGCTCGATCCTACGGGCGGTGGCTTCGCTCATCCGGAAAGGGTCCTTACACGCAAAATGCCTCGATTCGCCTTGATTCCTCAAGGTTTAATCTCTTACAGGCCGGTCGCGGAACCGACGATATTGTAATAGGATCGCGACCCGCAGGAGGACCTTAACAGCCCCATGGTTAAACGCGCGTTGATCACCGGCGTTACCGGCCAGGACGGCGCCTATCTCACCGAATTGCTGATTGGCAAAGGCTATGCGGTGCACGGCATGCTGCGCCGCGCGAGCCTGTTTAACACCGATCGGATCGACCACCTCTATCACGATCCCCACGTCACGGGCGCCAACCTGACGCTCCATTACGGCGACCTGTCCGATGGCACAGTGCTGCGCCGCGTCCTGGAAAAGGTCCAGCCCGACGAGGTCTACAATCTCGGCGCCCAGAGTCACGTCAAAGTATCGTTCGAGGTGCCGGAATACACCGCCGACATCGACGCGCTGGGCACGCTGCGGTTACTCGAGGCGCTGCGCGATCACGTTGCGCATGGTGGCCGCAAGGTCCGCTTCTATCAGGCGGGCTCGTCGGAGATGTTCGGCGGCGCCATACCGCCACAGCACGAAAAGACACCGTTCGAGCCGCGTAGTCCCTATGCCGTCAGCAAGGTTGCGGCGCACTGGTATGCCGTGAACTACCGCGAGGCCTATGGCCTGTTCATCTGCAATGGCATCCTGTTCAATCACGAAAGTCCGCGACGCGGCGAAACATTTGTCACTCGCAAGGTGACGCGCGCCGCCGGTCGTATCAAGGAAGGGCTGCAGGACAAGCTCTTCCTCGGCAATATGGAGGCGCGCCGTGACTGGGGCTTCGCCGGCGATTACGTAGAAGCGATGTGGTTGATGTTGCAGCAGGACAAGCCTGACGATTACGTGGTTGCCACCGGCCGATCGCACACGGTGCGCGATCTGGTTGAGACCGCGTTCGGCGAGCTCGGCCTCGATTGGAAGAAGCATGTCGAGCTCGACGCGCGCTATCTGCGGCCGACTGAGGTCGATGCCCTGCAGGGCGACGCGTCGAAGGCACGCAAGCTGCTCGGCTGGCGGCCGACGATGGATTTCAAGACGCTCGTGAAGCTGATGGTGAAGCACGATCTCGGCCTGGCGCAGCAGGAGAAGACGCTGCACCGCGCCGGCTATGACAGTCCGGCGCGCGGGGCGGCCTCGACGGGCGTCGGCTGATGCGCGAACCCAAGACCGCACCAATCACGCCGGTGATTTTTCCGCTTGCCGGCAAGCGTGTGCTGATCGCCGGCCATCGCGGCATGGTAGGCAGCGCGCTGGTGCGCCGTCTCGGCAGCGCCAGCTGCACCGTGCTGACCGCCGGCCGAGGCGACGCTGACATGCGACGCCAGGACGCCGTCGAGGCGCTGGTGCGCAAGCTGAAGCCGGAGGTCGTGTTCATCACCGCCGCGACGGTCGGTGGCATCCTCGCCAATTCGACGCGGCCAGCGGAATTCCTCTACGACAATCTGATGATCGCCGGAAACCTGATCGAGGCCGCGCGCCAGAACGGCGTCAAGAAGCTGCTCTATCTTGGCTCTTCGTGCATCTATCCGCGGCTTGCGAAGCAACCGATGGTCGAGGCTGAGCTATTGGCGGGCCCGCTGGAGCCGACGAATCAGTGGTACGCCGTCGCCAAGATCGCCGGCCTTAAGCTGTGTGCCGCCTCTCGCCGGCAATGGAACTGCGATTTTATCTCCGCTCAGCCGACGAATCTTTATGGTCCTGGCGACCGTTACGATCTCGAGGGCAGTCATGTCATTCCGGCGTTGATCATGAAAATCGACCGCGCCAAACGCGAGAACGCGCCGTTCGTCGAGATCTGGGGCAGTGGCAAGCCGCGGCGCGAGTTCCTGCACGTCGACGATCTCGCCGACGCGATGGTGTTTCTGATGGAGCGTTATTCCGACGAGAGCCACGTCAATGTCGGTTGGGGCGAGGATCTGACGATTGCCGAGCTCGCACACGCCATCGCCCAGATCGTCGGCTACAAAGGTACCTTCCGTTTCGACGCCTCGAAGCCGGATGGCGCGCCGCGCAAGCTGCTCGATACAGGCAAGCTCGATGCGCTCGGCTGGCGGCCGCGTATCCGGTTGAGCGATGGCCTCACCGACGCCTATCGCTGGTATTGCGAGCACGTCGCCAAGTGAAACGCCGCGTATGAGTCAGGGCGTCGTCCGCCGCAAGGACAAGGAGATGAGCCGTGCCGAGGCGGAGGCGTTTCTTGGCCGCGTGGCGCTCGGCCATATCGGCTCCGTCGACGAGGCCGGTCAGCCGTACGTCATTCCCAACCTGTTCGTCTATGACGCTGGCAAGGTCTACATCCACACCAGCGCTGCCGGCCACTTTCAAGGCAATATCGAGCGCAACCCGCGCGTTTCGTTCGAAGCCGCCGAGATGGGCACGATTTATCCCTATGGCGAGTTCGAATGCGACACGACGGTGAGCTACGCCAGTGTCGTCGCCTTCGGCACGGTCACGATCGAGAGCGATCGCGCGACGAAGGCGCGTTTCTTCGACCGTTTCATGGCGAAATACGGCGATCCGAAATGGGTGCGGCCCAAGGGCTTCTATCCGCGGCTCGATCAGGTGACGGTCTATCGCATAGATCTCGAGCGCGTCACCGGCAAGAAAGGACCATTGCCCGCCGTTAGCGACCAGTGGCCGGCGAAAAATCTCACCAAGTCGCCCGGCGCGAAGCCGCCGAACCACTAGGTGCGGCCACCCTTGGCGTTCTGGATCACCCGCCACAGCCGCTCGGGTGTCGCCGGCATATCGAAATGACGGATGCCTAAAGGTAAAAGCGCGTCGTTGATCGCGTTCATCACCGCCGGCAATGCGCCGACACAGCCGGCTTCGCCGGCGCCTTTGATGCCGAGCGGATTGCTTTTCGACGGGACGTTGTGCTCGCCGACCTCTATCGGACAGAAATCGGTCGCGCGCGGCATGTAATAGTCCATGAACGAGCCTGATAGCGGCTGACCGCTGTCGCGGTCGTAGACGATGGCCTCGCACAGCGCCTGGCCGGCGCCCTGAGCGATACCGCCGTGGATCTGGCCTTCGAGTAGCAGCGGATTGACGATCCGGCCGACATCGTCGACCACGGCATAACGCACGATCGAAGCGACACCGGTATCGGGATCGATTTCGACTTCGCACAAGTGACAGCCGTTGGGAAAGGTGCCGGCGGGCGGACGGAAGACGGCGTTCGCATCGAGACCGACCTCGATGCTGGGCGGCATCTTGAGCGGATTGTGGGCCGCCCGCGCCACCGCAGTCAGGTCGATGGATTTGTCGGTGCCGGCGACCGTGAACTTTCCGTCGGCGAATTCGATGTCGGCAGCCGCGGCTTCGAGCAAATGGCCGGCGACCTTCTTGCCCTTTTCGATGACGCGTTCGGCCGCAAGCTGCAGCGCCCCACCGCCGACCGACAGCGAGCGCGAGCCGAACGTACCGCGGCCATGGAACACCTTGTCCGTATCGCCGTAGATCACCGTCACTTGATCAGGCGCGAGGCCGAGAAAATGGCTGGCAAGCTGGCGGAAGGCGGTCTCGTGCCCCTGACCGTGATTGTGCGAGCCGAGCAGCAAAGTGGCGCTGCCCGTGGCGTCGAAGCGGATTTCCATTCCTTCTTCAAAGGGCGTGGCGGCAGGGCCGCCGGCAACCTCGATGACCGAAACAATGCCGGCGCCGTAAAGTTTGCCGCGGCGCTGCGCGTCGGCTTTGCGTGCCGCTACGCCCGACCACTCGCCAAGCGTCAACGCCTTGTCCATGACGCGCTCGAACTCGCCGCAATCGTAAGTGAACACGAGGCCGGTATTGAACGGCATCGCCGCCGGCGGAATCAGGTTTCGGCGGCGCAGCTCAGCGCGGTCGATCTTTAGCTCGGCGGCGGCGATGTCAATAATTCGCTCGATGCAGAACGACGCCTCGGGGCGGCCGGCACCGCGATAGGGGCATGTGGGATTGGTGTTCGAGAACACGCCGGTGACCTTCACGTGGATTGCCGGCGTCGTATAAGGGCCCGCGAGGCCGCCGAGATTACCGACCGGCACGTGCAGGCCATTCGAGGCAATATAGGCGCCGATATTGGCGACTGTCGCGACGTCGAGCGCCAGGAACTTGCCATTCGCGTCGAGCGCCAGCGCAACTTCCGAGATGTTGTCGCGCGCGTGATGATCGCCGACGAAGGATTCGCTACGCTCGGAGAACCATTTAACCGGCCGGCCGACGCGTTTTGCCGCCCACAGCACCAGCGCATATTCGGGAAAGGCGCTGCCTTTCATGCCGAAGCCGCCGCCAACGTCGGGCGAGATCAGGTGGAAGCGGTTCGCCGGTAATTTGAAGATGTTGTCGGCGAGCTCAGTTCGCATCAAGTGCGGCGCCTGCAAGCCCGCATTAAGCGTAAAGCGCTCTTCGCGCAAGTCGTAATCGCCGAGCGCGGCGCGGCCCTCCATCGGCGAGGCGGCGACGCGGCTGATGACGAAGCGCTGGCGGACGACGTGTTTGGCGCGCGCGAACGCCTCTTTCACCCGCGCTTCGTTGCCGACATGCTCGACGAAACAGATATTACCCGGCGCTTCGTCCCAAACCCGGGGCGCGTCCGGTGCCAGCGCGCCGCCGGTGTCCGTGACCGACGGCAGGATCTCGTAATCGACGGCGATCAGCTCGGCTGCGTCCTTGGCCTGCGCCAGAGTTTCGGCGATGACTGCGGCTACCGGATCGCCGACATGTTGGACGCGGTCGAGCGCCAGGATGCGATAGGCCGGCTGGTAATTCGGGCTGCCGTCCGGCCGTTTGCGGACAATGCGGCTACGCAGCGTGCCGAGTCCGGCGGCGGCAGTGTCGCGGCCGGTGAATACGGTGACGACGCCCGGCGCGTCCCGCGCCGCCGTTGGGTCGATGTTGCGAATCCGCGCCGCCGCATGCGGCGAGCGCAGGACATGGAGATGTGCCGCACGCGGCAGGATGATGTCATCGGTATAACGTCCGCGGCCGCGCAGTAACCGCAAGTCTTCGGTTCGCGGTACGGCGCGGCCCAGGTCGAATTCGCGCATTGGCTCACAGCCCCGGCAGTGTCGCGGCCGGCGATCCTGCCCATTCCATTGCGCTCCTGTCCAGAGCCCGAACGTGTTCGGGATTGGGTTGACAATCCCCGTATGGACCGCAAAAGTCCTGCAAGCGTCGCGCAAGCCGACGTTCGGGGAGGGATAAAATATGCGTAAGATTCGCGCAGCGGCGATGGCGGTTGCGCTCGCAACCGCGCTCTTCGCCGGACTAATGCCGGCGCGTGCCGCCGAGCCGTTGAAGATCACGATCTCTTGGGCGGTTATCCCCGGTCAACTAACCGCGGTGCTGTTCAACAATCCGGCGATCCTCAAGCATTACGGCAAGAGCTACACCGTTGAGCTGACGCATTTTCGCGGTAGCACGCCGCAGATCACCAGCCTCGCTTCGGGCAATATCGATTTCGCGTCGCTTGCCTTCTCGTCCTTCGGCCTGGCGATTCAGAACGCGCATCTCGAGGATATTCGCGTCGTCGCCGATCTCTATCAGGATGGCATTCCGGGCTACTACACCAGCGAGTATATGGTCCGCAAAGACAGCGGCATCAACAAACCGGAAGACTTGAAAGGCAAGATCGTCGCCACCAACGCGATCGGCGGCGCCGTCGATATCGCGTCGAAGAAATTCCTGCTGACCCATGGCTTGCAGGCGACGCGCGACTACCAAGTGGTCGAGGTGCAGTTCCCGAACATGCTGGCGTCGATCGAAGAGAAGAAGGTCGATCTCGCCACCATGATCATGCCGTTCTCGATCGAGGCGCACCGCCAGAGCAATCTCAAGACGCTGTTTACCGTTGGCGACGCGATGGGTCCGGCCCAGACGACGCTGCTCGTCGGCCGGGCGCCGTTCATCGAAGCGCATCGTGACGTGCTGGTGGATTTCTTCGAGGATTGGATCCGCGCGCTCCACTGGTTCTACGATCCGAAGAACCGCGAGCAGGCGATCAAGATCGTCGCCGACTTTACCAAAAAGCCGCCGTCGGAATATTCCGACTGGCTGTTCACGCACAAAGATAATTACCGTGATATCAATGCCTTGCCGAACCTGACGGCGTTGCAGAACAATCTCAATGTGCAAAAGGAACTCGGCTTCCTGAACATCCCAATCGATGTCAAGAAATACGCCGACACTTCTCTTGTAACCGAGGCGGCCAAGCGCGTGCACTGACACAACTGGCTCGAACATGGCAGGGATTTCGTTCCGCGAGGTTCGTCACACATACAGGCCGCCGCGCGGAAAGCCGGTTCTCGCACTCGAAGGCGTGTCGCTCGACGTCAAGGACCGTGAGTTCCTGGCGCTGCTCGGTCCGTCGGGCTGCGGTAAGAGTACGCTGCTCTACTTGCTCGGTGGCTTCATTCCGGTCGAAAGCGGCGCAATCACCGTCGGCGGCAAGCCGGTCGCCGGTCCAAGCCCTGAACGCGGAATCGTATTCCAGCATTTCGCGCTGTTCCCGTGGAAGACGGTACGCCAGAACATCCTCTACGGCCTCGAGAAACAGGGCATGCCCAAGCCCGAGCGCGAGAAGCGGACGCAGGAGTTCGTTGAGCTGGTGCATTTGAAGGGTTTCGAGGACAGCTATCCATCGCAACTTTCGGGCGGCATGCGCCAGCGCGTCGCCATCGCCCGCACGTTGGCGGTCGAGCCTGAAATCTTGCTCATGGATGAGCCATTTGGCGCGCTCGACGCGCAGACCCGCGCCCTGATGCATGAAGAGCTGCTGGCAATCATGCGGCGCGCGCCTAAAACTGTCGTCTTTGTCACCCATGACGTGCGCGAGGCCGTCTACCTCGCCGACCGCGTCGCGGTGATGTCGGCGCGGCCCGGCCGCGTTAAAGAAATCGTTGATACCAAGTTCAAGAGCAATGCGCGCGGCGAGGAGCTGCTGCAGACGCGCGAGTTTGCCGACAAGGTCGACCATCTGTGGAAGTTGGTGCGCGACGAGGCAATCCGCGCCCAGGGCACGCGCGAATGAGCGGCGCGGCCGCGATTGAAGCCGATACAAGACACGCGGCCGCGCGGCCGCTCATCGCACGTCTCACCGGCGCACTCCTGCGCGCATTTCCGGTTATTCTGGTTTGCATCGCCTGGCAGATCGCGCCCACGGTCGGCCTGATTAATCCCGACGCTCTGCCACCGCTGAGCTCGGTTGTCACCGCCTGGTGGGGCCTGCTGATCGACGGCAGCCTCGTTAGCAACGGACTCACCTCGTTGTGGGAGGTCGTCGCTGGCCTCGGCCTTAGCATCGTTGTTGGCGTCGGCTCCGGCGTGCTGATGGCGTGGTACGCACCGGTCGAGGCGATCGTCAGTCCGCTGATGAAGAGTCTCTATCCGATGCCGAAATCGGCGCTGATCCCGGTAATGATCCTGTGGTTCGGCCTCGGCCCAAGCTCGAAGATCGCCTCGATCTTCGCTGGCTGCCTGCTGCCGGTGGTACTGAGCTCGTACAACGGCGCGCGCGGCGTCGACCACACGCTGATCTGGTCGGCACTCGGCCTCGGCGCGTCGCGGCGGCGCGTGCTGTGGGAAGTGGTGATTCCGTCGGCCTTGCCCGAGATCATGGCCGGCATCCGCAATGCGCTCGCAATCTCGTTCATCTTGATGGTCGCAGCTGAGTTTCTCGTTGGCCAGCACGGATTGGGTTACCTGATCTCGTTCCTCGGCGACGGCGGCGTGTACGACGCGATGTTCGCCGGAGTGCTGACCGTCTCCGCCTTCGGCTTCTTCGCCGATCGAGTCTATCTTCTGTTCATGCAGCGGATGCTCCGATGGCGGGAGTAAGCGAGCCCGGCAGCCGCGAGGCCTATCTCACCGCGTTGCGCGTGGCCTCGGGCATCGCGTTCTTTGCCGCCTGGCAGCTCACCGCCATGTCGCATGTGTTCTCCGACTTCCTGCTGCCGTCTGTGCCGGTGGTGTTCGAGCGGCTGTGGCACGATCTGATTTCGGGCGACCTGCTCTACGGCATCGTGTTGACGCTGATCCGTACCTTCGTCGGTTTTGTGCTGGCGGCGGTCGGCGGCATCGCGCTCGGTGTGTCGATCGCACGCATTCAGTTGGTGCGCTGGTTCTTCGATCCGTTGGTCTCGGTGGGACTACCGATGCCCAAGATCGCCTTCCTGCCGATCTTCATGCTGTGGTTTGGCGTGTTCGACACGTCGAAGGTGCTGATGGTGGCGTTCTCGTCGATTTTCCCGGTGATCGTCGAGGCCTGGGCCGGCACGCAAAACATCGACAAGTACATGACCTGGTCGGCGATGAGTCTGGGCGTCGACCGCCACCGGTTCCTGTGGGAGATCGCGCTCCCCGCGGCGCTGCCGCAGGTTTTCACCGGGCTTCAGGTCGCACTGCCGATCGCGCTCATTGTCGACATCGTCTGCGAGATGCAGATGGGCGGCGAGGGTATGGGCGGTTCGATCATGACCGACATGCGCTTCGCAGATTCGCCCGGCGTCTTCGCCTACATCATTGCCATCGCCATCGTCGGCATGGTCCTGGTTAAGGCGATGGAGATCGTCCGCCGCCGGCTGTTGGTCTGGCACCAGGAGACGCAGACGGCATAGGCCGCGATTAGGGCGCCTTCACGGCTGGGAAGGTGACAATCTCCTTGTTCACAAATTCGCCGTTTACCCGCTCAACACGGCGGATGTAGACGTTCTCGATCATCTCGCGGTTGGTCGGATCGACTTCGATCGGTCCGCGCGGGCTTTCGAATTTGAGCGTCCTGAACGCCTCCATCGCCTTGTCGCCGTCGATGTCACCATTCAGGCGCTCGATCACTTGATAGATCGCCGCCATGCCGTCATAGGCGGCAACAGACATGAAATCGGGCTGCGGATGGGCGCCGAAGCGCTTGGTCCAATCGGCGACGAATTTGCGATTGAGCGCGCTCGGGTGGGCGTAGGAATAGACCTGGGTCGAGATCACGCCGAGCGCGTCGTTGCCGAGCATCCCGAGCGCGGTGTCGTCGATGATCTCGCTGCCGCCAAGGAGCTTGATGCCGGCCTTGCGCAGGCCGAACTGGATGAACTCGCGCACGAAGTTGGTTGGTTGCTGGCCGCTCGGCAGGAACAGGAACACCGCCTGCGGTTTGGCGTCCTTGATGTGCTGGACATAGGGCGCGAACTCGGGATTGCGCAGCGGAATATGGACCGAGCCGACCACATGGCCGCCGGCGGCGGTGAATGCCGCGTCGAACGCCTTTTCGGCCTCGTAGCCGGGCGCATAGTCCGACACCGCGACATAGACGTTCTTGATGCCGTTCTTTACCGCCCAATCCGCCAGCGGCGTGACGATCTGCGCCAGCGTGAAGGAGAAGCGCACAAAATTGGGCGACTTCGCTGTGATGAAGCCGGTGGCCGCGTTCATGATCACCATCGGCACCCTGGCGTCGGTGCCGAGCGGCGCTACGGCCAGCGCGTCGGGCGTCAGGCCGAAGCCGGCAAGGAATTGAACGTGTTCGCGCGTCAGCAACTCCTGCGCCTGACGCTTGGTCTGCGCCGGATCGATGCCGTTGGCGTCGCGTTTCAGGATGGCGATCTTCTTTCCGGCGACGGCGTCGCCGTGTTCCTGCATGTAAAGTTCGATGCCCTTGGTGAACTGATCGCCGAAATCGGCGAACGGGCCGGAGAACGGCGCGAGAAGGCCGATTTTGATCTCGTTAACCGGCGCCGCCCCGTCAGCCGCGGCGCTCGCCAGCGGCAACAGCGCCAGCACGACGGTCAATGCCGCGCGCCAAATGATTTTGTGCAGGGTCATGAATCGTCCCCTCGCATTGGGTGCGTGGTCACAGCGGGATAGCCAACAGCGTGTCGATGCGGCGGCTGTCACAGACGACGATCTTCTCTTCGAAGACCGGAATCGCACCGTTAAAATTGATGCGGTCGAGATAACGGCCGGTGCTGAACAAGGCGGTCGCGCCGTCCTGCATGATGCGGACGACGTGATAGTTCGATTGTGCCCGCACGGTGCCCTTGTGATTCTCGAGGATCAGGATCGACGAGACGAGATGCCGGTACCGCTGCGCTTCATAGATGTTGGCCTCGCGCAGCGCCGCGACGCGGTCCTTGAGCATGCCTTGCGAAGTGGCGACGAAGACGCCGATCGGCAGATTACGGCTGTAATTCTCGCTGGAAATGATCTGATAACGACACCGCTCGGCAAAGAACGCGGGCCATTCCTCGAGCCGGTCGTCGTCGATGCAGGCGACGTAACGCGCCAGCAGCCGCTCGACGGCGAAGTGGGTCGCAATCTCGTCCATGCGGCTCAGAGTTGCATGTGCTCGCGGTAGGTGTTCCAGAAGCCGCGTAGCGGCGATTCCGTTGCGCGAGTTTCCTGCGAGCGCCATTCGCGGCCACCCATTTCGACGATTTCGCTGTCGCGGTCGGCGCCGGCGATGCCGCGCTGGACGAAGCCGCCGACGGCGCCGTCCTCCATCGAGATGTAGCCGCCGGGACCGACCAGGTTCGCCTGCTTGAGCCGCAATTCGCGCAATTCGGCATCGTCGTCGGCAAAACCGTAATAGGTCCATAGCAGTTCGGTTTCGGTGCGGCCGCGCGGCACGAGCTGGCGGACGCATAGGCTGTTCTGGATTTGCTGCGAGATGAAGCAGGGGAACAGCGCCAGGATCTGCAGCGTGATGCCGTCGCCGAATTCGTCGCGGCCCTGGATGATCGACGGATCGTTGAGGCGGAAGCGGTCGCTTTTGACACGCAGATCGGCCTTGTCGTAATCGGCACTGCCACGGTCTGTCGCCGCCTTGGAATAGCTCACATGGTTGGCACCGGCGTCGTCGATGATGATGCCGCCTTCAGCCGACAGGCGGTTGAGCCGGAACGTGGTGAAGAACAGGTGCAGCAAGCTCGCGTGGTACGGGTCCTTGACGTTCTCGGCATAGAGCTTCCAGTTGCTCGGGAGAATTTGGCTGCTGTAGCCGAGAATCTCGATCGTCTTAACGGGGGGCAGTACGCGCGTCAGGCGCGCGGTGATCTCCGGTCCCAAAAAATCGCCTAAGGGCGGCGTCGCGCCAGAAAAAGTTCCAAAGACCAAACCGGCATGGGTCGCGATGCGCAGCCCACGGCGCTTATGGTCGGCAAGCTTGAAATCGGCCGGCATGCCGCCTTTGCCGTTGATGCCGCGTTGGAAGGTTACGGCGGCGAGGTTGCCTTTGAGGTCGTAGGTCCAGCCGTGATAGACGCAGCTCAACCGCGCCGCATTGCCCGCCTGCTTGTGGCAGATCAGTGCGCCGCGATGGGCGCAGCGGTTCTCGAAGGCAGTGATGATGCCGTCGCCGTCCCGTGCAACCACCACCGGTACGTCGCCCACAAATGTCGTGCGCCAGTCATGGGGCTTCGGAATCTCGGCCTCGAGGCAGAGATAATTCCATGTCGCACCCATGAACAAGCGGGTGCGTTCCTCGGCATAGACGTCGTCGCGCGTATAGAGCTGATACGGGACGCGGGTGACGCCCTCGTTGGGCCAGGCAAGGTCCAAGCCATTTGGCATGCCGTAAGTCTAGCAAGCGCCCGGTAGCGGCGCGAGCGTCACTCGCCGAGGATGGCACCTGCTTCGATGCCGGCTTCGCCAGCCGCGACTTTCTTGCCGTCGCCTAGACGGCAGCGCTTGATCTCGACGAAGCCGCCCTGGGCGTAGATGCTGAAGCCCTCGGGCGTGGACGCTACGATCTGGCCCGCCTTGAGGCCGCGCACCGCGCCGAAGGTCGCCGCTGGCCGCTTGCGCGCGTCGAACAACCAAAGCTTCTGGCCGCGATATTTGGTCCACGCGCCAGGCGATGGATCGCAGCCACGGATCAGATCGTAGATGCGGTCGATCGAGCTCGACCAATTGACCTGCGATTCACGCTCGCGCACCCAGCCTTCGTAGGTGGCGAGGCTTTCGTCCTGTGGCGATTCGTGCGCGCGGCCGTCGGCCACCGCCTGCGCCGCTTCGATCATCGCCGCGACGCCCATGTGGAAGATCTTGTCGAAATAGAGCGTACCGACGGTGTCGTCGGGCCCGATTTCGACTTCGCGCTGCAGGATGATCGCCCCTTCGTCGAGACCGTCAGACGGACGCAGGATCGTCAGGCCGGTGCGCTTCTCGCCGTTGATCACGGACCAGCTGATCGCCGACGGTCCGCGATGCAGCGGCAGCAGCGATGGATGGAACAGCAGCATGCCATGCTTCGGCAGACTGACGAATGGCTGTGGCAGAAATTGCGTGACGAAAGCAAGCAGACCGATATCGGCGTTGAGATTCCGCAACGTGTCGAGGGCTTCGGCCGAGCCATAATCCTTGAACTGATGCACCGGAATCTTCTGCTCGATTGCCGCTGCGCGGAGCGGATCGGTCTTGCCACCCGGCTGTTCCGGTGGACTGAACACCGCGACGACCTGGTCGCCACGACCGGTAAAAGCATCGAGCACGGCCTTGCCGAAGGCCTGTTGACCAACAATGACCACGCGCATCTTTTCTTGTCTCCCCGGCCCTGATCTAACATGCGGTGCAGCACGGCAAAAGAGGTCGGCGAGCGTGGCGAAGGCGGCATGCGGCGCACCGGGCGGCAGATGCGGAACGGTCACGACCGGCACCGGTGCCGTAAAACGCGCAAGAGAGCGGCTGCCATCGCTTAGGTCGACGGTTGAGCCGAGCGTTTCGCTTGCAACCACGGCGTGAACGGTGACGCTGCGACGTTGTAACGCAGCAAACGCGGTCAGAGCATGGGTCTGCGCACCGAGATAGGTGCCAGTGACGAGCAGCGTTGGAATGCCGAGCGCGGCGATCCAATCGAGGACAGTGTGGCGCTCGGTAATCGGCGACATCACGCCGCCGACGCCTTCGATGACGACCATGTCGGTGGTCGCCATAGCCCGCCGCGAGAAGGCAACGACGGCCTCGAAATCGACGCTGCGTCCTTCGGCTGCCGCCGCCATGTTGGGCGCCAGCGGCGCGCGATACCGGAACGGCGTGATGCGGTCGAGATTGGCCGATGATGCCGGCTCGCCGAGCGCTGTCAGTAGCGCGCCCGGATCGCTCGTCTCCGGATGTGCCGGATCGAAGCCGCTGGCCAGCGGCTTGAACGCCCTGACGGTGAAACCTCGGCGACGCACCTCGGCGATAAGCCCGCAGCCGACGAAGGTCTTGCCGACATTGGTACCGGCGCCGGTGATGAAAATCGCGCTCACGCCAGCACGCGTTCGCGGACCAACCCCGCCAGACGGTCGATATCGGCGTCTTCATGTCCGGCGGTGAAGGCGAAGCGCAACCGTGCCGTGCCTTCGGGCACGGTCGGCGGCCGAATGGCGACGGCGAGAAATCCTTCATCTTCAAGGCAACGCGACGCGGCCAGGGCGCGCTCTGCCGTGCCCAAGACCACGGGCACGATGGCGCTCTGCGCTTCGGGCAAGCCGGCGACGCGGGTGAAGCGCCGCGCGTTGCGCATCGGTCGGGCCACGAGGTCGGCATCGCTGGCGATGATGTCGAGCGCGGCGCTTGCGGCGGCCACCGTCGCTGGCGGCAAACCGGTCGAATAGACGAAGCTGCGCGCACGATTCGTGACCAGGTCGATCACCGCGCGCGATGCGCACAGATAACCGCCATAACCACCGACCGCCTTGGATAGCGTGCCCATCTGCAAGGGGATTTCGGGCAGCTCGGTGTGCGCAAAACGCGCGCCGCGACCGCCGCCGACAACGCCAAGGCCGTGCGCGTCGTCGACCATCAGCCACGCGTCGTGCCGCGCAGCCAACGCGGCCAGTGCCGGCAACGGCGCCAGATCGCCGTCCATCGAGAACACGCCGTCAGTCGCGATCAATGTGTTGGCATGCCGCGGCCGGAATTCGGCAAGCAGAGCGGCAGCGTGCTCCAGGTCGTTGTGGCGATAGGCCAGAACGTTGGCCCGTGCTAGCCGCGCGCCAGCCCACAGGCAGGCATGCGCCAGCTCGTCGACGAGCACGAGATCGTCGCGGCTGACGAGCGCCGGAACGATCCCGGCATTGGCGAGATAGCCCGAGCCGAATGTGCAGCCAGCTTCGGCGCCCTTGAGCCGCGCGAGCCGCGACTCAAGTTCGGCGAAGAGCGGATGATTGCCAGTGACCAGGCGCGAGGCGCCCGCACCGGTGCCGTACTGTTCGAGCGCAGCAATCGCCGCCGCCTTCACCTGCGGATGATGCGACAGGTTGAGGTAGTCGTTGCAAGAAAACGACACCAGACGCCGTTCGCCGCGCACCACATGGATGCCATCGGTGCGCGCCGTGTCGATCAGGCTGCGGCGCAATTGCCGCGCCTCGAGGTCACGAAGTTTCTGGGCGGCGAACGGATCGAGCGCGGTCACGGGAGCTTTCGCTTGACGCTGGGTCCTTGTAGCCTTAACCCGGCATCGCACGAAAGCAAGACCGGAAGGAGCGGCAATGCCGAAGGACGCCGAGACGCGAGACATCCGGAACGATTGGAAGCGCGGCGAGATCGCTGCGCTCTACGATCTGCCGTTCGGCGACCTCGTTTACCGCGCGCAGACGCTACATCGCCGCTATTTCGCACCCAACGAAGTCCAGCTTTCGACCCTGCTGTCGATCAAGACTGGTGGCTGTCCTGAGGATTGCGCTTATTGTCCACAGAGTGCGCATTACGACACCGGCGTTGACGCCGCGAAGCTGATGGATGTCGGGGCGGTTTTGGCCGAGGCGCGCGCCGCAAAGGCGCAAGGCGCGCAGAGGTTCTGCATGGGCGCAGCGTGGCGCGAGCCCAAGGATCGCGATCTCGACGCAGTGTGTACGATGATCGCGGGCGTCAAGGCGCTGGGACTTGAAACCTGCGCGACGCTCGGCATGCTGACTGGCGGACAGGCGCAGCGCCTCCAGGCAGCCGGTCTCGATTACTACAACCACAATCTCGACACCGCGCCCGATTTCTACGGCGCCATCATCAGTACGCGGCAATATCAGGACCGGCTCGATACGCTTGCTCAAGTTCGCAGCGCGGGAATGAAAGTATGCTGCGGCGGCATCGTTGGCATGGGCGAAACCCGTGAGGACCGCGCCGGATTGATCACGGCGCTCGCCACTCTGCCAGAACATCCCGACAGCGTGCCGATCAATATGCTGGTGAAAGTCGCTGGCACGCCGCTGGCTGATGCCGAGCCGCTCGACGAACTCGAGTTCGTGCGCACTATCGCGGTCGCGCGAATTTGCATGCCGAAATCGGTCGTGCGCTTGTCCGCCGGCCGCGAAGGCATGAGCGAGTCGCTGCAGGCATTGTGCTTTATGGCTGGCGCGAATTCGATTTTCTGCGGCGCGCGGCTGCTGACGACCCCCAATCCGGCGCGCGATCTTGACCGCGCGATGATGGAACACCTCGGCCTGTCGCCGATGACGTCGTGAGCCGCGCCGGAACGCCAGTCCGATCCACACCGCTCGCCGGTCTCGATCATCTCTGGCTGCCGTATGCGCAGATGCGGACCGCGCCGGCGCCGTTGCCGGTGGCGCGGACCGAGGGCTGCAAGATCCATTTGGCCGACGGCCGCGTATTGATTGACGGTATCGCCTCCTGGTGGACAGCGTGCCATGGCTACAACCATCCGCATATCCGCAACGCGATCGCGCGCCAGCTCGAAACCGTGCCGCACGTGATGATGGCGGGCTTGGTGCACGAGCCCGCCGTCCGGCTGGCACAGCGCCTCGCGGCGCTGCTGCCGGGGGACTTGAACCACGTGTTCTTTTCGGATTCAGGGTCGGTCGCGGTCGAGATCGCGCTGAAGATGGCGATCCAGTTCTATCTTAACTGCGGGCAGGCCGGCCGCGACCGTTTTGTCGCGTTTGCCGACGGCTATCACGGCGACACCTTCGCGGCGATGGCGGTCAGCGACGGCCGGACCGGTATGCATGGCCGCTTCGGCGCAGCGGCGCGCCGCCATTTCGTACGCGAATTGCCGCGCGACGATGCCGGCGAGAGCACGTTGGACCGGTTCCTCGCCGATCATCGTAGCGAGCTCGCCGGTATCGTCGTCGAGCCGCTCGTGCAAGGTGCCGGCGGCATGGTGTTCCATAGCGCCGAAGTTCTCCGGCGCCTGCGCCAGCTCGCTGATCGTCACGACCTGCTGCTGATCTTCGACGAGATCTTCACTGGATTCGGCCGGACTGGACGCTTGTTCGCCATACAAGAAGCTGGCGTTGTGCCCGATATCGTCACGTTATCGAAGGCGCTCACCGGCGGCACGCTGCCGCTGGCTGCGACCGTTGCCCGGAAACGTGTGTATGAGGGTTTCCTTTCCGACGATCCGCAGGACGCGCTGATGCACGGGCCAACCTTCATGGGCAATGCGCTCGCCTGCGCCGCAGCGAATGCATCGCTCGACTTGTTCGAACGCGAGCCGCGGCTGGAGCAGGCCGCGGCAATCGGCCGGCAGATGGATGAGGAGCTTGCACCGTGCCGCGGCGCGCGCGGCGTACGGGATGTTCGCGTCAAAGGTGCAATCGGCGTTGTCGAACTTGATTCACCGGAAGCAGCAAGAGCATTGCGCGATCGGTTCGTGAGCGAGGGGACGTGGATACGGCCGTTCGGCTGTGTTGTCTATCTGACGCCGGCGTTCACGATTATGCCGGACGAGCTGTCGTTGCTCACTGGCGCGATCCGGCGCGCGGTTACCGGCGTACGCTGAGCACGCGGCTCGTCAGTGCATCTGCGCCGCCGTGCGCGTGCGGAAGGTTGGAATGATGGCGCTCGACTGGTGGTGGATCATGCGCCAGGCGCCGTCTTCACGGATGAAGACGTTGGTCGCCGCCAGAAGACCGCCGGAAAGCTCTTCCTCGCACAACACGATGGCGACTTCGCCATAAAGATGCACGCGCTCGTCGTGACACATGATACGGAAATCAGGATCGCCGAGTACGTGCCGCCAGCTTTCCATCACGGCCTCGCGGCCTTCGAGGACGGTCCAGCCGGGATGCAGGCAGACGACGCTGGCGCGGCGCGCCCAGATCGCGTCCATATCGGCATAATCACCGCGGCCGAAGGCGCTATAGAACTCAAGGTTCGCTGCCAGCACTTCGTCGGCCTCAGTCATCGGTGTGGGACGCACACGGTCGGTCATCCTTCGAACTCCACGAATCTCAAAATTTGGACAGCCAAATCCTCGCATATTTTGGGCCCGTGTCAGTCCTTATTTTTGGACGCCGGACTATGTCGGCCTAGTCCTACCAGGTGCTTACCGGTGCCCTGCGGCATAATGCCCTGCGGTTGACGGAGGCCAGGGCAAGCAGTCTGGCCCGCCTTGCGTTACAAGGTTCGGGTGGCTATATTGCGAACGCTTCGCATTTGCATTTAGTAGGGTCGGGCTTCGATGCTTGCCGTCGCCGTGATCGTGTTTCGCGAGGTCCTTGAGGCCGCGCTCATCGTCAGCATCGTCTTGGCCGGCACCGCCGGCGTTCCGCGCCGCGGCCGCACCGTCGCAGTTGGGATCGGCGCTGGCGTAGCGGGCGCGGCGCTGGTCGCGGCATTTACCGGCGAGATCGCTGCCGCCGTTGCCGGCATGGGGCAGGAGCTATTCGACGCCGCCATCCTGTTCACTGCTGTCGGCATGCTCGGCTGGCACAATGTGTGGATGCGGCGCCACGGCCGTGAATTGGCGGCGTCAGCATCGCAGGTCGGGAGCGCCGTCCGCAGCGGCGCGCGACCACTTTATGCTCTTGGTCTCGTGGTCGGGCTGGCAGTTTTGCGCGAAGGCTCGGAAGTTGTGCTGTTCGTGTACGGTATCGCCGCCGCTGCAGGCACCAGCGCGCTCGCGCAGTTTGGCGGCGGTGTGCTCGGCTTGGCATGCGGAGTGGCGGTCGGTGTCGGCCTCTATTGGGGCCTGTTGCGGATTCCGATGCGACATCTCTTCACGGTGACGAGCTGGTTAATCCTGCTGCTCGCCGCCGGTATGGCCTCGCAAGGCGCGGCATTCTTGAATCAGGTTGGCTTGTTGCCGCCGGTTGGCGGTGTGCTGTGGGACAGCTCGTTTCTGCTGAGCGACGAGAGCGTGCTCGGCAAGTCGCTACACGCATTGGTTGGCTATGTCTCGCACCCGCTCGGCATTCAGCTCGTGTTCTACCTCGGCACGATTATCGTCATCGGCACGTTGATGCGTCTCAGCAGCCGCGATCCGGAGCGACTGGCTCCGCTTAAACCGGCAGAATGACGTCATCGCTTTGGCGGTTGCCGCGACACGGGAAACCCAATAGGTCTTAGGGCTGCTGCCGAACTCGGAGCCCCGCGTGACCTCCCGCCGCGCCGCGCAAATCCTCGTCGATCAACTCAAGATTCATGGCGTCGACATTGCCTTCAGTGTGCCGGGCGAAAGTTATCTCGCGCTCCTCGATGCATTGCATGACGCCAAATCAATCCGCCTGATCGTCTGTCGCCAGGAAGGCGGTGCGGCGATGATGGCCGACGCCTACGGCAAGCTGACCGGCCGACCGGGCATCTGCTTGGTCACACGCGGACCCGGCACCACCAACGCCACGTCTGGCATCCATGTCGCGATGCAGGATTCAACGCCGATGATCGTGCTCATCGGCCAAGTCGCGCGCGCCGCGCGCGGCCGCGAAGCGCTGCAGGAGCTCGATTACAAGCAATTCCTCGGTGGTATGGTGAAATACGTCGAGGAGATCGCCGATCCACGGCGCATTCCCGAATATGTCAGCCACGCGTTTCATGTTGCGACAGCCGGCCGGCCGGGGCCGGTCGCGCTCGCCTTGCCCGAAGACATGCTTGAGGACACAGTTGACGTTCCGGACGCGGAACCGTACAGCCGGGTCGAACCGCATCCGTCGCCACAACAGCTCGCGGCACTGGCCGCAATTCTTGCGAAAGCGGTGCGGCCGGTGCTGCTACTCGGCGGTAGCCAATGGGATGCGACGGCGGTCAAACAGATCGAGACCTTCGCAGAGACCTTCGCGCTGCCGGTGTGTACAGGATTTCGTCGGCAGGACCGGTTCGATAACAGCCATGTATGCTTTGCCGGCGATCTGGGCATCGCTGCGAATCCGCGGCTCGTGGCGCGTGTACGCGACGCCGATGTGCTGATTGCGATCGGCAGCCGCCTCGGCGAGGCGACGACCGCCGGCTACAGTCTAATCACCGTGCCTCATCCGCGCCAAAAGCTGGTGCACGTCCATCCCGATCCGAATGAGCTTGGCCGCGTCTATCAGCCGGCGTTGGCGATCAACGCCAGTCCGCGGACCCTTGCGCCATTGGTGGCGGTGCTCAAGCCGGCGGGCAAACCGCGTTGGATAGCCGAGACCGAAGCAGCGCACCGCGACTATCTGGCGTTTATCGAGCCGTCGAAATTACCGGGCGCAGTGCAGCTCGGGCCGATCGTGCGCTGGCTCGATGACCATCTGCCGCCGAATTCGATCTGGTGCAACGGTGCCGGTAACTTCGCCGGCTGGGTCCATCGTCACCATCAGTATCGCGCTTTCGGCACGCAGCTTGCGCCCGCGAGCGGCTCAATGGGCTACGGATTTCCGGCGGCGGTTGCCGCCAAACTCGTACATCCTGATCGGAAAGTCGTGTGTTTCAGTGGCGACGGAGATTTTCTGATGACCGGCCAGGAGCTTGCGACTGCGGTGCGCTATCACCTGCCAATCGTGACCTTGATCGTCAACAACGGCATGTATGGCACCATCCGCATGCACCAGGAAACCCATTATCCCGGTCGCACCTATGGCACCGACCTGGTGAATCCAGATTTTGCTGCGCTCGCCAGGGCCTACGGCGCGCATGGTGAGACCATCGAGCGCACCGAAGATTTTGCCGCTGCCTTCGCACGCGCCGTGTCGGCTGGCAAGCCGACGGTGCTCGATCTTAAGGTCGATCCCGAGGCGATCACGACGCGAACCACGATCAACGATCTGCGCGCCGCCGCGATGAGAAAGCATTGAGTGATTGGCGACGCCGACGTTCAGGTGTCGCCGGCTTGATGTCGCGCATGCCACCAGACATAGGCAACAATAACAACGGTAGCGGCAATGGCGGCGCCGATCACCAGCGGCGTGATGTTGTGTATCGCAGCGGTCAGAGCAAATATTTGCTTGCCCAGCCAATAAGCGAGCGTGCTCCAGAATCCCACCCAAAGCGCCGCGCCGATGCAATTGAACGTCAGAAATTTCAGCCAATGCATGCCGAGACTGCCGGCGGCGATGCCATTGAGTTGCCGCGCGATCACGACGAAGCGGGCGACGACGATCACTGGCGCACCATAACGCTCGACGAAACGCTCCACTTTGGCGAGCCGCTCGGCGGTGATGCCGATGCGGCTCCCATGACGGATAAGAAGAGCGTGGCCGCCGCTGTGACCGATCAGGAATCCGATATTGTCGCCGAGCACCGCACCGACCCAGGCAAAGCCGGCAATCATCCAAATGTTCAAACCCTCTTTTGCAGCAACTGCTGCCGCCGTCACCAGTAGCGTTTCGCCTGGAACCGGCAGACCGAAATCTTCGAGAAAGATACCGACGAAGACGGCGAGATAACCGTAGTCGCGGATGTATTGGTGGACGGTGTGGGCGAGGTCGGCGTTCACGGATATTCAGCTGCGACAATGAGGGTTCGCCTGTTTAGGGCGAATGCGGCTTTCCGGCAATGTGTCCACGCCAGCGTCGAGCGGCTGGCGCCGCGGCGAATAAGCGCATTATTATGCATTCGTTACAGGTTTCACCATTTTCTGCGTTTGATGCATAGTCCGTCGGGCTCGCAACTTGGCGGGAACCGCACTCTTTTCCAGTCTCACGAGGAAATCGATGAAACGACTGATTGCGCCGATTTTGCTATTGGCTGTCGCGGCCGCAATGACCTTGGGCGGCGCACGCGCGCAAGCCGCCGAAACGACAACGCTCAGCGTCTTTGCCGCAGGCACGCTCGCCGTGCCGTTCAAACAGGTCGATCAGTTGTTCGAGAAGAAGTTCCCGGACGTCGCGGTGCAGCCGCAATTCGGCGGCAGCGTCAAGATGGCGCGGCAAATCACCGACCTGCATCAGGATGCTGATATCCTGGCGGTCGCCGATTACAACGTCATCCCGAAATACCTCTTCGGCGGTAACGGCAAGACCGGCTACGCCGACTGGTATGTCGGCTTCGTCCGCAATGCCATAACCTTCGTCTATACCGACAAGAGCAAATTCTCTAACGCGATTACCGCAAACAATTGGTATTCGGTGCTGGCGCGCAAAGGCGTCGAGATCGGCCGGTCCAATCCGGATACCGATCCGTCCGGCTATCAGACGATGCAGATGCTGAACTTAGCAGAGAAATACTATTCATCGCCGGGCCTCGCCGCTAAAATTCTCGCCAACGCGCCGCTCGCCAACGTCCGGGACACGGAAACCTCGCTGATTTCCGCGTTGCAGTTGGGACAGATTGACTATCTCGCGATCTACCGCTCGGATGCATTGCAGCACCATCTCAAGCTGCTCAACCTGCCGGCCAAGATCAATCTGAGCGATCCCACCTACGCGTCATATTATACCGAAGGCGTCGCGCACACGAAGAACGGTGATCTCGCCGGCAAGCCGATCGTCTATGCGATCACCATCGTCGCCAACAGTACGAAGAAAACCGCCGCCGAGAAGTTCGTCGCATTCCTGCTAGGGCCGGAAGGCCGCAAGGTGATGAGCAACGACGGCTTTGGCACCTTCAGCCCGGCCTATGCAGTGAATCTGGGGAAGATGCCGCCGGCTCTGCAGCAGCTCGTCAAGCCGTGGCCCGCCTCCTGATCAGAGCGGCGTTCGCATGATCGCCGCGCCGCGGATGTGGCGCGGTCCGGAGAGCATCGGCTCGCCGCTGGTAGTGCTCGCCGCCTGGCTGTGTGGCGGCATGCTGCTGACCTTCATCCTGCTGCCACTGCTGCAGCTGTTCGCCGTGCAGACGGCGGGGACGTTGCTGCAGGTCGCGCGCGAGGCCAATGTCCGTAACGCCTTGACGCTGAGCGTCGTGGCGGCTGGACTAACGGCGCTGGTTGCTGCGTTCTTCGGCGTGCCGTTCGCTTATTTCCTCGCGCGTGCAGAGTTCGTTGGTAAGAGCGCAGTGGCGGCGGTGGTCGACGTGCCGCTAACCGTCCCGCATACGGTGGCGGGCATTGCGCTGCTCATGGTTTTCGGCCGGCATGGCGTGATCGGCGGTCCGGCCGAAGACTTCCTCGGCTTGCGATTCTGGGGCACGCTTGCCGGCATCGTCGTCGCCATGTTGTTCGTGTCGCTGCCCTATACCGTGAACGCGGCGCGCATCGCCTTCGAAGGCGTTGATCCGCGGCTTGAGATGGTGGCGCGCACTTTGGGCATGGGACCATGGCGCGTGCTCGCGCGCATCACCGTGCCGCTGGCTTGGCGCGGCATTGCCACCGGGCTTACGCTGACCTTTGCACGCGCGATCAGTGAATTTGGCGCCGTGGTGATCCTGGTCTACTACCCGATGACCGCGCCGGTGCAGATCTACGAGATGTTCCTGCGCTACGGCATAGAGGAGGCATCGGCTGCCGCTACTTTGCTGTTGGTTATCTCGCTGGTGCTCTTCATCCTATTCCGCCACGTCGCTTACGGTCGCAGGCCGATTGCCGGCGGCGGACGATGACTGCGCTCGTCGTTGCCGGCCTTTCACTTAGGCTCGGCACCTTCACCCTCGAAGATCTCTCGTTCACGTTGCCGGCGAACGATGTGATGGTCGTGCTCGGGCCGAACGGCGCCGGGAAATCCGTTCTGCTCGAGACTATCGCCGGATTCCATCGGCTGGCGCGCGGCCGTATCGCCATTGGCGACCGCGACGTCACGGCGCTGCCGCCCGAAAAACGTCGGGTCGGGTTCGTAGTGCAGAATTTCGGCCTGTTTCCGCATCTGAGCGTCGCCCAGAACGTTGCCCTCGGCGCGCGCAGCCATCGCCGGTCCGCGATGGAACCGGATCGAGTTGACGTCGCGGCGCTGTTGGCACGCTTCGGCATCGCACATTTGGTAGATGCCAGTCCGGTGGTGCTCAGTCCGGGCGAAAAGCAACGGGCAGCCCTGGCGCGTGCCGAGGCCAGCCACCCCGACCTTTTCCTGTTGGATGAGCCGTTTGCCGCGCTCGATGCGCCAGCGCGCGGCCAGCTGCGTTTCGAACTCGCGCGCTTTCTGCGCGAGTTACGGCTGCCGGCGTTGTTCGTGACGCACGACTATGTTGACGTCGCGGCATTGGGCAATCATCTCGCCTTGATGCACGCCGGCCGGATCATTCAAAGCGGCGCTGTCGACGATGTCTTCCATCGTCCCGTCAGTCGCATTGCTGCAGACATTCTCGGGTTCGAAAATCAGCTGGCTGGACGGATCGAAGGCGGCGAGGGGCGGCGGTTGCGCGTCCGAATTGCCGGCACGATTCTGCGGGTCGAGGCTACCGGCGCAGCGCCGGCGACCGGCGAGGTCTACATCGCGCTGCGGGCTGAAAATGTTCGCCTCGCGAGGCCCAACGACGTGCTGGCCGACGCGGTGGAAAATCGCCTCGTCGGGACAGTGGTGGCGCTCGAGCCGCAAGGGGCGTTGACCAAGGTCGCGCTCGATTGCGGCTTCCGGCTGATCGCGAGCTTGATGACCCGCGATGTGCCAGCTCTCGGCCTAGTGCCTGGCACGGCGGTAATGGCGCTGATCGCTGCGGCGGAAGTCCACCTGGTTGTGCCCTAGACTTCGGCGCCTGGCCGGTTCCATATAATCGCCATGGGCAACGATCGCGAAAATCAGCGGCCGGTGCCGACGAACCGCCAATCGGCTGAAGTCAGCGCGTTTCTCGAACAGGTCGCCAGCCTGCCGGTGCGCGTGCGTCCAGCCTTGGCCAAAGGTCGGCTGGTGTTCGCCATGGACGCGACGGCGAGCCGCGAGCCGACTTGGGATCGAGCCTGCCATATCCAGGGCGAGATGTTCGAGGCGGCTTCTGGCCTCGGCGGCATCGAAATTCAGCTCGTCTATTACCGCGGGTATGCCGAATGCAAGGCCAGCCGTTGGCTACGATCGGCGACCGAATTGCACGATGCCATGCGGGCGGTCACTTGCGTCGCAGGCGAGACCCAGATCGAGCGCGTATTACGTCATGCGATTACGGCGGCGCGCGACGAACGCCTCGACGCACTGGTATTCGTCGGCGATGCGATGGAAGAGAACGCCGACACCTTGGCCAAGTTGGCCGGTGAACTTGCTCTCCTGCAGGTACCGGTATTTATTTTTCATGAGGGCAACGATCTCGTCGCGGCGCGTGTGTTTCGTGAAACTGCTCGTCTGTCGCGCGGCGCTTATTGCCCCTTCGATTCTTCGAGCGCTACCGAGCTCAAGACATTGCTGGGCGCCGTTGCGGCTTATGCCGCTGGCGGCCACAAAGCGTTAGCCGATTATGGCCGCAAAGCCGGCGGAAGCGCCCTGCTGTTGGCGCGCCAGATCGGCAATTCATGATCTATCTGATCGCCGGCTTCGGCATCCTCGCCGTTCTGTTCTTGTTGGCGCGCCTGTTCGTGGCCGCCGATCCGGCGCGGCTCAGCCGGTTTCTCACTTGGTTTTTTGGAGCGATCGCCGTCTTCGGCGCCGGCGCAGCCCTAGTTTTGCTGTTGTTGAGCGAGCGGCTGGTGCCACTTCTGATCGCGGCCGGAACGTTTTCGCCGCTCGCTGTTCAGCTCTGGCGCCGGTGGCGCAGTCAGGCATCGCCGACCGGCAGCAGACCGTCACGCACGTCGCAAGTCGAATCCGACATGATCGCGATGACTCTCGATCACGCCAGCGGCGAGATGAGCGGCACAGTGAAGCGCGGCCCTTATGCCGGGCGCCGTCTCGAACGCCTGAGCGAAAGCGAGCTGCTCGATCTCTGGCAGCAGTGCCGCATCGCCGATGTCGATGGCACGAGGCTGCTCGAAGCGTATCTCGATCGCGCAGTTCCCGATTGGCGGCAGAAAGCCGCGGCAAGCGCGCGGCAGGGCGCGTCCAGCGATCAGATGACGCGAGACGAAGCCTATGCCGTCCTCGATCTCGCTTCTGGTGCCAGCGAGGCGCAAATCCGTGAAGCGCACCATCGCCTGATGAAGAAAGTGCATCCCGACCAAGGTGGCTCGAATTATCTCGCGGCCAAGCTCAACCGTGCGAAAGACATCTTGCTCGGCACCTAAATTGCGCGCCGAATCGTCACAGCCAGGCCCAAATTGGCCACGATCTCCGACTGGATTAGCTCCGGAAAGCAGTATAAAAGCGGCGCAACGCGATTGAGGTGAGGCTGGAGCATGGTGCAGCGCGTTCGCAAGGCAGTGTTTCCAGTCGGTGGCCTCGGCACCCGATTCCTTCCGGCCACCAAAGCTATGCCCAAAGAAATGCTGCCGGTCGTCGACAAGCCCTTGATTCAGTATGCGGTCGAGGAGGCGCGCGCGGCGGGAATCGAAGAATTCATCTTCGTCACCGGCCGCTCGAAGAGCGCGATCGAGGATCACTTCGACCATTCCTACGAACTTGAAAGCACGCTGCAGGCGCGCGGCAAGAAGGCTCAGATCGCCGAGGTCAAATCGTGGATGCCGGAGCCGGGACAGATCGCGTATACGCGGCAGCAGCATCCGCTCGGTCTCGGCCATGCCGTTTGGTGCGCGCGCGCGCTGGTCGGCGACGAACCTTTCGCAGTGCTCTTGGCCGACGACCTCATCCTGGCGGAAGAGGCGTGCCTCAAGCAAATGGTTGAGGCGCAAGCCAAGGTCGGCGGCAACATGGTTGCCGCGATGGAAGTGCCGCACGAGCAAACCAGCCGCTACGGTATCCTCGATGTCGAGAAGGATGACGGCCGACTGGTCGTGGCACGCGGCGTTGTTGAGAAACCCGACCCTGCCAAGGCGCCGTCGCGTCTTTGCATCATCGGCCGCTACATCCTCCAACCCGAAGTGTTCGACGCACTCGGCCGCATCGGCAAGGGGGCCGGTGGCGAGATTCAACTCACTGACGCGCTGGCACAGCTGATCGCCGGCAAGCAGCCGTTCCACGGCCTGCGGTTTATCGGCCGGCGCTTCGACTGCGGTGATAAGGTTGGCTTCCTTGAGGCCAATCTCGCCTTTGCCTTGGCGCGGCCGGAGCTCGGCGCGGCGGTCAAGAATATCATCCGGCAATACGCGTGAGGCCGAATCCGTGACGCGCACTGCCGAAGGCCACGTCTTCGATCCAACCATCCTGCGCGAGTACGACATCCGCGGCGTCGTCGGCCAGACGCTGCACGAAGTCGACGCGCACGCCATCGGGCGCAGCTTCGCTGCCGTCGTCCGCGAGAACGGTGGCAAGCGGGTGGCCGTCGGACGCGACGGTCGGCTGAGTTCGCCGGCGCTCGAAAGCGCCCTAGTCGAAGGCCTCGCTATGTCCAGCGTCGACGTCGTGCGCGTCGGACTCGGTCCGACGCCGATGCTCTATTTCGCCAGCCACACGCTCGATGTTGCCGGCGGCATCATGGTGACCGGCTCGCACAATCCGCCGACCCACAACGGCTTCAAGCTGGTGCTCGGCCAGAAGTCATTTTTCGGTTCTGACATTCAGCGGCTCGGCAAGATTGCCGCGGCCGGGAAGTTTCCTGTTGGCAAGGGTAGCATCGTCGAAAAGCCGGTGCTGACCGAATACGTCAAGCGGCTCGCTGCTGACTATCACGGCGGGCAACGAACACTGTCGGTGGTTTGGGATGCTGGCAATGGCGCCACCGGTGAGGCGTTGCAGCTGCTCGTCAAGGCGCTGCCCGGTCGGCACGTCCTGCTCAATGCGACGATCGACGGCCGCTTCCCGGTGCACCATCCGGATCCAACCGAACCGAAGAACTTGAAGCAGCTCCAGGAGGCAGTGCTGCGGGAGAAAGCCGACCTCGGCATCGCCTTTGATGGCGACGGCGACCGCATCGGCGTTGTCGACGGACAGGGCCGCATCCTGTGGGGCGATCAGTTCATGATCCTGCTCGCCGGCGAAATCATCGCCAAGCAGCCCGGTGCCACCATCATCGCCGACGTCAAGGCGAGCCAATCCTTGTTCGACGAGATCGCCCGCATCGGCGGCACGCCGGTGATGTGGAAGACGGGGCATTCGTTGATCAAGGCCAAGATGGCCGAAATCGGCGCGCCACTCGCCGGCGAGATGAGCGGCCATATCTTTTACGCCGACGGTTATTACGGCTATGACGACGCTCTTTACGCCGCGGTGCGGCTGCTTGGTATCATCGCGCGCGGCCGCGACAGCTTGGCGGCGTTGCGCGACCGCATGCCGGTGGTCGTGAATACGCCTGAACTCCGGTTTCCGTGCGCCGAGGACCGCAAGTTCAAGGTCGTCGAGGAAGTCCGTACGCGACTCAAGGCCGCCAACGCCGACGTCATTACAGTCGATGGCGTGCGCGTCAAGACTGCCGACGGCTGGTGGCTGCTGCGCGCGTCCAATACGCAGGACGTGCTTGTGGCGCGCGCCGAGGGCCGGAACCCGACAGCGCTGGAACGACTCAAGGATTCGCTTGCCGAACAGCTCAAGGCCAGCGGCATCGCGCCGCCTGCCGAATTCTACGGCCGCGAATCAGCCTAGTTCTTGTCGGCCTCCGTCTGCGGCGCGGGCGTGACGGCAGTCGCCGATGCGGCTGCCGGTTTGGGGTCAACCGCGGGCGCCGGCGTCGGCAGGTGCAGATCGAGCGCGCGTGGTGCCGGCAACACGGCGGCCACGGCCTGCACTGGCGGAATCACGGCACACAGTTTGTGTCCGTGCATTTTGGCGCGCAGTAGGCGACAAGCGTGCTCGGCTTCGTGTTCCGAAAAGGCCATGATGCGAGCGCGAAACAACGCCTCCTTATCGCCCGGTGCCGGCGGTAGGACGTGCGCAGTCTTGTCCTTAAGGTGGAGCTTGGCAAGCGCGAGTGCGCCGGCGTGTTCGGCGGCTTCTAGATTACCGAATGCGCCGACCTGGATCTGCCATTCGTGGCTGCGCCTGAGCGCACGAAGTGTCGGTGGTGTCGGTTTGGGAGTAGGTCCGGGCACGGCGGCTTCGGCGCGCGGTACCGGATTGAGCACGGCCATCGGCGACGGCGCATTCACGGCGACGGTTCCGCCGGTCGGTTCTCCGCTATTCGCAGTCCGGATAGTGGTATTGCCGGCAGGCGTGACACCGGCGAACGCGTCATCCAGCATACCGGCCATCTCCAAGTCGCGGCCATGCGCCGAGCTGCCGCCCATGATGACACCAATTAGCCGCCGTCCATTGCGCACTGCCGACGCTGCCAAGTTGAAGCCCGAGGCATGGATATAGCCGGTCTTGATACCATCCATGCCGGCGAAGCTCGCCATCAAATGATTGTGGGTCTCGTAGACCGCGCCGTTGTACGTGAACTCTTCAGTGGCGAAGAAATGATACTCGGTCGGATAGTCGCGCCACAGCGCGCGCGCCAGGGTAGCAAGATCGCGCGCCGTACTCATGTTCGGCGGATTAGGAAGGCCCGAGGCGTTGCGGAAGGTGGTGGCGCTCATGCCCAGTGCGCGCGCCGTCTCTGTCATGCGCTGCGCGAACGCGGACTCGCTGCCGGCGAGATTTTCAGCGATCGTCACTGCGGCGTCGTTCGCCGAGTGGGTGACGACGGCGAGAATCAGATCGCGCACCGAGATGTGCTGGCCCGGCCGCAAGCCAAGCTTCGACGGCGCCTGCCGCGCCGCGTGCAAGGACACGGTGAACTGGTCCGTGAGCGAGATCTTGCCTTGCTCGAGCGCGCCGAACGTCAGGTACAAAGTCATCATCTTGGTCAGCGACGCCGGGTAGTCCAACCGGTCGGCGTCGTGCTCGCTCAGCACCTTGCCGGTTTGCGCATCGATGATGATCGATGAAGTAGAGCCTGGCGGGTAGGGCAGCCGCAGCGCGTGGGTTCGTGCGGCAGCCGGATGCAACATGACAACAAATAGAAAAAAAGCGGCACAGGTAACGACCCACCCGAGCCGGCATCGCGCAGAACGCAGTGACGCCGCGGCAATCATCCCGTCTTCACCCCACAAACAACTATTCCCCCGAAAGGTTAACGCCGCCTCAACCATCCGCGAACGTCGCAAACGGATAGAAACCAATGATCGAAGGCCTTGGAACAGATTAGGAATTCGGTGAATCTCTGTCCAGTTATTCCGGCTTTCTCACGTAAAGTTTTCGGATAAATGGCGATGTGCGCGTGAAGCCGCGCTCTCCACCACTGCGAATTCACCCGCTATTTGTGGGCGTGCTGCGAATGCAACGCGATGACGAACGGCTTGTTTCGCAGTGCGAAGTGCACCTTGTATTGACACATGCGCGTGGCAATATGGGTTTGTTGCGCCGCAGCATTGTGACGCTTCAATGCGATGTGGCGCAAATGATTTGCCACCAGGAGGTCCCGATGAGCTCCAAATCGAAGAAACCAGCGGTGGTGCCGATGCCGCGACAACCTGACGCCGACCGCGCGCAGCGGGTTGCGCTCGCGCCCGCAGCGGCCCGCGGCTACTACGACCAACTCGCCTCGCTGTCGCAGGAGAATTTCAGCGCCGTGCTAAAGGCGAATGTCGCGTGGGCCGAGGGTTTCGAGGCGATTGCGACCGAGGCGGTCGGCTACACTCGGCAGACCCTCGCTTCGGCGGGCATGGCAACGAAGGAATTGCTTGCCGCCAAGACGCTCGACCGGGTCATCGAAATCCAAGCCGGTTTCGCCAAGACTGCGCTCGAGACACTGGCCGAACGCAGTGCGCGTTTGTCGGGACTCGGCCTGTCACTGGCCAACGGTACTTGGGCGCCAATTGGCGGTTGCTTCGAGAAGACGATCAGCAAGCTGGCGCGGCCGATCGCCGCCTGAATCGGCGGCCGACCTCCACCGCGAAACCGCGCGCGCAGCCGTGTCCAGGCCGCGTGCGGCAGATTTGTCGTGGCGTTAACGCGAGTGGCTTAAGGGTTGTGCGATCGCGGCCAACAGCCCTGCGGCAGCGCACAAAAGGCCCTTTTACGCCGTCGCGGGCATCCAATATCATGGACACGATGGTCAAATCGGTTATGGAGTCGCGTTCGACTAGGCAGTGCGCGCGATGAGCGATATCGAAAAGCGCGGCGGCAACGCGGGGCCGTCGACCGGCGTCATCGTCAAGGCTAAACCCAAGACGAAAAAGCCTTCGATGTACAAGGTCCTGATGTTGAACGATGATTACACGCCGATGGAGTTTGTCGTGCACATCCTCGAGCGGTTTTTTGCCAAGAGCCGCGATGAGGCGACCCGCATCATGCTGCACGTCCATCGCCGCGGCGTCGGCGTCTGCGGCGTGTATACTTACGAAGTCGCCGAATCGAAGGTGACGCAGGTGATGGACTTCGCTCGCCAGCATCAGCATCCCTTGCAATGTACCCTGGAGAAGGACTGATCGGAATCCAGGAGCTTGGTCGCCAGTAGAAGGATTGAACTCGATGTTGTCGCGCAATCTCGAAAAGACCCTGCACCGCGCTCTCGGCTATGCCAACGAGCGCCGGCACGAATATGCGACCCTCGAACATCTGCTCCTGGCGTTGACCGAGGATCAGGACGCGATGGCAGTGCTGCGCGCCTGCACCGTCGATATTGAGAAATTACGCCGCGAGCTCGTCAATTATGTCGATAACGAGCTGGTCAATCTGGTGGCGACGCACGTTGAGGACGCCAAGCCGACCGCGAGCTTCCAGCGGGTGCTGCAACGTGCCGCGATCCACGTGCAGTCGTCGGGCCGCGAAGAGGTGACGGGTGCCAACGTGCTGGTTGCGCTATTCGCCGAACGTGAGAGCCACGCCGTCTACTTCCTGCAAGAGCAGGACATGACGCGGTTCGACGCGGTCAATTACATCTCGCACGGTATCGCCAAGGCGCCGGGCCGCTCCGAGACGCGCCGCGTACAGGGCGCCGAGGAAGAGGAGCGCACTGAAAAGCAGTCGAAGCGCGCGCACGATGCGCTCGACGCCTATTGCGTCAACCTCAATAAGAAGGCGCGCAACGGTAAGATCGATCCGCTGATCGGCCGCGAGTCCGAAGTCGACCGAACCATCCAGATCCTCTGTCGGCGGTCGAAGAACAATCCGCTCTATGTCGGCGATCCTGGCGTCGGGAAAACCGCGATTGCCGAAGGCTTGGCACGCCGCATCGTGCAGCGCGAAGTGCCCGAGGTGTTGCAGAACGCGACCATCTATGGCCTCGACATGGGCGCGCTCTTGGCCGGTACGCGCTATCGCGGTGATTTCGAGGAGCGCTTGAAGGCAGTGCTCGCTGAGCTCGAGGCGCTGCCCGGCGCGATCTTGTTCATCGATGAGATCCACACCGTCATCGGCGCCGGCGCTACCTCCGGCGGCGCCATGGATGCGTCCAATTTACTGAAGCCGGCACTCGCGTCGGGCGCGATCCGCTGCATCGGCTCGACCACCTACAAGGAATATCGCAATTACTTCGAGAAGGATCGCGCGCTGGTGCGGCGCTTTCAGAAGATTGATATCAATGAACCGACGGTCGAAGATTCGGTCAAAATCCTGCGTGGCCTGAAGCCATATTACGAGCGGCACCATCGCGTGCGCTACACTGCCGACGCGATCCGCAGCGCGGTCGAATTGTCGAACCGTTACATCGGCGATCGCAAGCTGCCGGACAAGGCGATCGACGTCATCGACGAAGTCGGCGCATCTCAGATGCTGCTGCCGGAAAGCAAGCGGCGCAAGACGATCACCGCCAAGGAAGTCGAAGCTGTCGTCGCCACCATGGCGCGAATTCCGCCCAAAAGCGTGTCGCGCGACGACCGCGAGGTGCTGAAAAACCTCGACCGCGATCTCAAGACGATGGTCTTTGGCCAGGACAAGGCGATCGAAGCATTGACCGCGGCGATCAAGCTCGCCCGCGCCGGATTGCGCGAGGCCGAGAAGCCGATCGGCAGCTACCTGTTTTCCGGACCGACCGGCGTCGGCAAGACCGAGGTCGCGCGACAGCTGGCACGTACGCTCGGCATTGAGCTCAAGCGCTTTGACATGTCGGAATATATGGAGCGGCACACGGTATCGCGCCTGATCGGCGCGCCGCCGGGCTATGTCGGCTTTGACCAAGGCGGCCTGCTGACCGACGCGGTCGACCAACATCCGCATTGCGTCCTGCTGCTCGACGAGATCGAGAAGGCGCATCCCGACCTTTTCAACATCCTGTTGCAGGTGATGGATTACGGCAAGCTGACGGACCACAACGGCAAAAACGTCGACTTCCGCAACGTGATCCTCATCATGACGACCAATGCCGGCGCGTCCGACTTGGCGAAGCCGGCGATCGGATTCGGCAGCGATGTGCGCACCGGTGACGACGAGGAAGCGATCAATCGGATGTTCACGCCGGAGTTCCGCAACCGGCTCGACGCGGTGATCTCGTTCGCGGCGCTGCTGCCAGAGACGGTCGGCCGCGTCGTCGACAAGTTCATCCTCCAGCTCGAAGAGCAGCTTGCCGACCGCAACGTTACCATCGAGCTCGACGAAGCGGCGCGGAAGTGGCTCGCCGAAAAAGGCTACGATCGGCTCTATGGCGCGCGGCCCTTGGCGCGCATCATCCAGGAGCATGTCAAGAAGCCGCTCGCCGAAGAGTTGCTGTTTGGCAAGCTCGCCAAAGGCGGCTTGGTGCAGGTGCGGCGCGACGGCGACAAGCTCGCCTTCGTCTACATCGAGGCACCGCCCAAGCTGCCGAGCAAGGATTCCGGAGAGCAGCCGGAACAAGAGCTCGTCGACCAATAAGCGGGAAGGCCGCATTCGGCCGGCCTTCTTCGTTTTGGCCTACATCGCTGCGCCGGCCAGCCGCCACATGTAGAGCGCCAGAAGCGAACGGTACGGCGCGAATTGTGCCGCAACGCGTGCAGGCTTGCGGCGGCGCGCGAAGCGCTTGAGACCGCGCACTACCGCCAAGTCACCTTCTGGCCAGATGTCAAGTTCGCAGCAATAGAAGATCGCTAGCATGTCGCACGTCCACTGGCCAATGCCCCAGATCTCGGTGAGACGCGCCGAGCGCGTTGCGTGATCGAGTGCACGGATATTGGCGCTGTCGAGCAGGCCGGCCGTGTGTGCTATACCGATCTGACATAGCGCCTTAATTTTGTTGCGCGACAGGCCACATTGCTTGAGCGCACTTTCGTTTTCGGCGCAGAGGAACTCAGCCAGCCGCTCACCCGCCGCCGCCTCAACCCGCGCCCAAATGCTGCGCGCCGCCGCCGCTGAAACCTGCTGGCCGGTGACCGCGCGCGCCAGAAACGCGGCGACTCCTTTGTCCTCGCGTTCGGGAAACCAGATCGGCGCGGCGGCGATATGCGCCTGCAATTCCGGCGACACCGTGCCGGCAATCGCGATCAGCCGGCGATGCAGCTCAGGGTCCATTGCCTTCGCGGCGGAACGGCGACAGGCCCTGTTCCAGTTCCACCATCTCGTTTTCGACTGCCGCGGTCTCGCGCCTGAGAAAGTCCGCGACTGCGCGCCGGAAACCGGTATCCCGGATCCAGTGCGCGCTGTAGGTCATTTGCGGTAAGTATCCGCGCTGGATCTTGTGTGTGCCTTGTGCGCCGGCCTCGACGCGCTTCAGGCCGCGGGCAATCGCGAAATCGATGGCTCGGTAATAGCACGCCTCGAAATGCAGGAACGGAAAGTCGCCGATGCAGCCCCAATTGCGGCCGTAAAGCGTATCAAGCCCGATCAGATTGAGTGCACCGGCGACGTAGCGGCCGTCGTGGTTCGCCATCACGAGCATTACACGGTCGGCCATACGCTCGCCCAGCAGCTCGAAGAATTCCCGTGTCAGATAGGGCGAGCCCCATTTCCGGTCGGAGGTCGAAGTATAAAGCCGGAAGAACGCGTCCCAATGGTGCGACTTCAAATCGTCTCCGGAGAGCACCTCAATACCGATGGCCGCGTTGGCGTCGCGGCGCTCGCGCTTGATCTGCTTGCGTTTTCGCGCGTTGAGCGCGCCGAGGAAATCGTCGAAGCAGCGATAGCCCTGATTTTCCCAATGGAACTGGCGTCCGATACGGCGGAGAAATCCGGCTTCGACCAGCGCGTCGCATTCGGCGCGGGTCGGAAACGTGACATGCAGCGACGATACGTCCATCCGCTTGGCGACCTCAAGTAAACCGGCGATCAGCAGGCGCGTCGCGTCGTTGCCGGCTTCGGGCTGCAGGAGCAAGCGGGGTCCCGGCACCGGTGTGAACGGCACGGCCACCTGAAGTTTGGGATAGTAGCGGCCGCCGACGCGTTCATAGGCCTCCGCCCAGCCATGGTCGAACACGTACTCACCATAGGAGTGGCTTTTGACATAAAGCGGTGCGGCGCCGACCAGCCTTCCACCGCCGTCCTCGAGCAGCAGATGCTGAGGCAGCCAGCCGGTCTTGCCAGTGACCGATCCCGATTCTTCGAGCGCCTGCAGGAAAGCGTACGCAACAAATGGATGGCCGCCGGCGCACGCATCCCATTGCGCCGCCGGTACCTTGTCCAGATGATCGGCGATGCGCAGCGTTAGCCGATCGGTGCCGTCCATCAACTGACCTCGAACACTGCATCAATCTCGACCGCGACGCCGCCAGGCAGCGACGCCACACCGACGGCGACGCGCGAATGACGGCCGGCGTCGCCCAGTACCTCGACGAATAGGTCGGAGCAGCCGTTGATCACTTGCGGCTGCTGCACGAAATCAGGTGTGCTATTGACGAAACCATTGACGCGCACGCAATGCTGGATGCGGTCCAGATCACCGACGGCGGCGCGCGCCTGCGCCAGAAGGTTGAGGCCGCATAGCCGTGCCGCGCTTTGTCCGTCCGCCAGCGATATACCGGCACCGAGTTTGCCGAGGAATCGGCGTTCACCATTCCATTGGCAGACCTGACCGGAGACGAACAACAGATCGCCGGTGCGCACGCAAGGCACGTAATTCGCGAGCGGCGCCGCCGCGTCGGGTAATTCGAGTTTAAGTTGCTTAAGTCGCGCGTCGATACGTCCTGCCATGATCGCTCCCGTCAACGGATTTGTATATTATCGGCCGGATAAGGCCGCTTGCCCAGCAGCGGCAAAAAATGCCGGCCATCGGGGGGAGTGATGGCCGGCAGTCAACTGCGCGTGGTCCCTCGCCATAATGCGAAGGCGAGGGTACCTGGTGATAGGCCGCCCGCCACCGAACATCCCCCGCGGACAGCGTCTGTATCCTTGCCTAGCCGAGGCGGATTTTGCCGCTGGCGTCGGACAGACTGGCTTTGACCTCGGCGGGCACTGATTCCGGTTTGATGCCGCCATCGGCACGTCGCCCGGCCCAAATGCGCTTCTCGAAGCATTCGACTGCTGTGTTGCCCGCTTTCAGGATCCGATGCTGGACGGTAAAGCTGGTGTGGCCCCACGCATCGATTCGGCTTTCGATCGTCACCGCGTCGTCGAAATGGCATGGCAGCAGGAATTTGGCGCCGCATTCGATTAACGGAAAGCCGACGATGCCGTATTTAGCGCGGATCGCAGACGCCGAAAGGCCGGTACGTTCGAACAGCTGACCGGTGCTGGTGTCGAAGATGATCAGATACTGCGGATAGAAGACGATCCCGGCCGGGTCGCATTGCGCCCATTCGATGCGCAGATTACGGCGGTTAACGAGCATCGGAATGTCTCGAAAAAGAAGGGGGCGCGGCGCGAACCGCGCCCCCCAATTTCTGCCTCAGTCACGGTGCCGGCCGGGAGGCTGTAGCCGGAGGACCGCGTTGCGATCAACTACAGCCGCTGGTGCCGCCGCAGGTATCGCATTTGAGGCAGGTGCCGTTACGGACGAGGGTGAAGTTGCCGCATTCGCCGCAACTGTCGCCCTCGTATCCCTTCATGCGTGCTGCCTTGATCTGCTCTATACGGACATCCACTGTCTTGACCGGTTCGATCTCCATGGCGATGTCGTGTCCGACCGCGACGTTACCGGCAGCGGGCATTTCGAGCGCGCCGGCTTTCGCGGTCGTTGCCTGCGTGCCGCCTTGGACGGCGGCGCCGCCCTGCAACACGGTGAGCTTGTTGCGCACAAAGCCGGCCACGGCCGCCTTGCGCATCACCGCCGTCATGTCGGGCTTCGGGCCTTCCGGCAGGTTCGATTCCGCCGCGCCCTTGCCGACGGTGTCGGGTGTGACGTCGGCCGGCTGAACGTGCGCCAGATCGTTGCGGCCGAGATACGAGATCGCCAGCTCGCGGAAGATATAGTCGATCAGCGACGTCGCCATCTTGATGGTGTCGTTGCCTTCGACGATGCCCGCGGGCTCGAAGCGGGTGAAGGTGAACGCCTCGACGAACTCCTCGAGGGGCACGCCGTATTGCAGGCCAATCGAAAGCGCGATGGCGAAGTTGTTCATCAGCGAGCGGAAGGCCGAACCTTCCTTGTGCATGTCGATGAACACTTCGGCGAGCTTGCCGTCCTCGTATTCGCCGGTGCGCAGATAGACCTTGTGGCCGCCGACGATGGCTTTTTGCGTGTAGCCCTTGCGCCGTTGCGGTAGGCGACGGCGCTCGCTCTTTTGCGCGACACGCTCGATCACGCGTTCGACGATGCGCTCGGCGATGACCGGTACACGCTCCGCCGGCGTTTTTTCCGCCAGTTCGGCGACCGCGTCGTCGTCCGTGTCATCGTCGATCAGTGCGGATTGCAGCGGCTGCGACAGCTTGGAGCCGTCGCGATAGAGCGCGTTCGCCTTGAGGCCGAGCTTCCAGGACAGCATGTAAGCGTCCTTGCATTGCTCGACCGACGCGTGGTTCGGCATGTTGATGGTCTTCGAGATCGCGCCGGAGATGAACGGCTGCGCCGCTGCCATCATCCGGATGTGGCTCTCGACCGACAGCGACCGCTTGCCGATGCGGCCGCACGGATTGGCGCAGTCGAACACCGGCAGGTGCTCGGCCTTGAGACCGGGCGCGCCTTCGAGCGTCATGGCGCCACAGCAATAGGTGTTCGCCTGCTCGATTTCGGCCTTGCTGAATCCCAAGGCCGACAGCATGTCGAACGATACGTCGTTCATCTGCGCGTCGGTGAAGCCGAACGCCGCGCGGCAGAAATCTTCGCCCAACGTCCATTTGTTGAACGCGAACTTGATGTCGAACGCCGTCGCCAACTGGCTTTCCAGCGCCTCGATCGCGCTTTCGGTGAAGCCCTTGGCCTTGAGTGTGACGTGGCCGAGCGCCGGCGCGTCCTTGAGCGTGCCGTGGCCGACGGCGTAGCGCGTGATCGCCTCGATCTCGGCGCTCACGTAACCGAGTTTCGCAAGCGCCTCGGGCACGACGCGGTTGATAATGCGGAAATAGCCGCCGCCCGCCAGTTTCTTGAACTTGACCAGCGCGAAGTCCGGCTCGATGCCGGTGGTGTCGCAATCCATCACCAAGCCAATCGTGCCGGTCGGCGCGATGACGGTGGACTGCGCATTGCGGAAGCCGTGCAGCTCGCCGAGCTGCAACGCATGGTCCCACGCCTGACGCGCCGCCTGGACAAGGTTGCGGTCCTGGCAATTGACCGCGTCGAGCGGCACCGGCGGCACCGATAGGCCTTCATAACCGCTGCGCTCGCCATGGGCGGCGCGGCGATG
>DASQHO010000061.1:0-29477 GCA_035632055.1 Allostellaceae bacterium | reverse complement strand
GTGATGAAGCCGGCGATCACCGCCGGGTCGGCGCCATAATAGGTGGTGACGACGGTCACCACTGCGTTCTCGGTGCGCGGATACTGCAGGACCGGCAACGTGCCGACGGAACGCAGGCCGAGCACGAGAATCAGCAGGCTCACCACCATGGCGAGCACCGGCCGGCGGATGAAGATGTCGGTAAACTTCATCGCGCCTACTCTTCCTGCGGATGCGGATTGGGATTGTCAGCCGGCACGACCGAATTGTTGATGATCAGGCGCGAGCCATTGCGCAGCTTCATCTGCCCGGCAGAGACGACCGTGGTGCCGGCGTCGACGCCCTTGAGGATCGCGACCTGATCGCCGCGCGTCGGACCGGTGGTGACGAAGGCCTGTTGCGCATCGAGCTGCGGATGGCCCTGCGCGTCCTTGCCCTTGTCCTGAACCACATAAACCGTGTTGCCGTACGGATTGTAGATAATCGCAGTTTGCGGCAGCGTGACGTAGCGCTCCTCGGAGCCGATGTCGATCGTCACCTTGGCGTACATGCCGGGCAGCAGCAGATGGTCCGGATTGGCAAGCGACGCGCGCACCTGGACATTGCGCGTCGCGACATCGACCACCGGATTGATCGCCGTGATCTTGCCGACGAAGCTTTGGTCCGCGTAGGTATCGACCGTCGCGGTCACCAGCTGGCCTTCACGGACTTCGGCCAGGGCCTGCTGCGGCAGCGTGAAATCGACATAAATCGGATCGAGCGCCTGCAGCGTCACAATGTTCGTGCCGGCGGCCAGATATTGCCCGACGTCGATGGCGCGGATGCCGAGATGGCCAGCAAACGGCGCGCGCAGGGTCTTCTTGTCAACGATCGCCTGCTGCTCGGCCACCTGGGCCTGGGCGTTGCGCAGCGTCGCGGAATCGGTATCGACCTGCGCCTTGCTGACGGCATTGACCTTGAGCTGCTTCTCGTCACGCGCCAAGTTGATCGCGTCGAGATCGGCGGTGGCCTGAAGCGCGTGCAGCTTGGCGACGTCGTCGTCCGAGCGCAGCGTCATCAGCACCGTTCCGGCGCTGACATCGTTACCGGATTGGAAATAGAGCTTATCGACGACGCCGGCGACTTCGAGCGACAACTCGGCGCCGTTGACCGCGCGCAGCGACCCGACCGCCGTCAGGGTCGGCTGCCATTCCTGCGTCGTCGCCACCACCGTCGAAACCGTCTGTGGCGGATTGGCGAACGCGCGCATCGCCTTGCCGATCATGATCGAGCGGAAGGCTTCGAAGCCGAAGATGATGAACAGCACGACCGCCGCGATTGCCAGCATGATGATCATGCGCTTCGCCAGCGGACTCATTCCGCGGAGGTGCTGCTTTACGTCGCGTGGGTCGAACGGCATGGCTTAGTCCTGAGTTTGATTCTGGGCAACGTCCGAACGGTGCCACCAGCCGCCACCGAGCGCCTCGAACAGCGCGGCAGTGTCGGAATACCGGGCGGCTTGCGTCTGGACAAAAACGATGACGGTCTGGTGATACGTCGTTTCGGCGTTTAGCAATTCGATGTAGCTGATGGCGCCGAGCCGGTATTGATCTTGCGCGAGCGCCAAGCTTTCGGCGGCGGAGCGCTCCGCGGCCGTGCTCGCCTGCAGCGCATCGGCGTCGGATTGCAGCGCGCGCAGCGTATCGGCGACGTTCTGAAATGCGGACAGCACCGTGCTGCGGTACTGCGCAGCGGCAGCGTCGTACGCCGCTTCGGCTGCGCGCTTTTCGTGCAGCAGCGTGCCGCCATGGAACAGCGGCTGCGTCACGCCGGCGGCGAGGCTCCAGATACCGGTGCCGGACGCGAACATCCCGCCGAGCGTCGCGGCCTCGGTGCCGATATCGCCCGTGAGGTTGAACTGCGGCAGCATATTCGCGGTGGCAACGCCGACGTCGGCGCTTGCCTCATGCAACGTCGCTTCGGCGGCACGTACATCCGGGCGCTGCTCCACCAGACGCGATGGTAGGCTCACCGGCAGCGCTTGCGGGAGGGTCAAAGTCGCGAGATTAAAGGTCTGGCCCGGCGGCTGGTTCGGGAAGCGGCCGATCAAAGCGGCAATGCGATCGCGCTCCTGCGCCAACAGCTTTTGCAGCGGCGGCAGCGTCGATTTCACCTGCGCCAGCGTCGCCGCCTGTTGCAGCACTGCGCCGCGCGCGACCGCGCCGAGCTCGAACTGGTGATTGAGCAGATCGAGCACGTCGCTATCGGCCTTTATGATGTCTTCAGTCGAAGCGATCTGGGCCCGCAGCCTCGCTTCGTCCACCGCGGCCGCAACCACGTTCGACGTCAGTGTCAGGTACGCCGCCTCGAGCTGGAAGCGCTGGAAAGTTTCAGCCGCCTCGGATGCTTCGACCTGTCGGCGCGTACCGCCAAAAACATCGGGCGAGTAACCAACGGTGATTTCGCCCGTATTGAGGCTGAAAATGCTGCGCGTTTTGGGTTGCCCGATGGAGGCGCCGTTGAGCTTCTCGCGCGTGTGGTTGAACTCGGCGTCAACCGTCGGGAAAAAGCCGCCTTCCGCTGCCAGCGTGTTTTCGTGCGCCTGACGCAGCGATGCCTGCGCGGCCGTGAGGTCGGGATTGTGCGCAAGCGCTTCCTTCACCAGCGCGTCGAGCGCCGGCGAATGAAACAGGCTCCACCATTCGCCCGGAATGTCTTCGCCGACGTTGAAATGCTGGGCCGCCCCGCCGGCAACATCGGTCGCCGCCGTGTCGGCGAGCTTCTCCGGCGTGTAACCGGCATCGGCGGGCGCCGCGGGCTCTTTGAAATCAGGTCCAACCGCGCACGACGCCAGCGCCAGTGCGGCAACCACGACCAGCAGACGGCGGCTCATCGTCCGCCTCCAGCAAAAATCGCTCGCGTATGTTCGCAGACTACACGCTGCACCGCCCGTACGCGCGCGCGGTCGAAAGTCTTCCAGCGCATCGTCCGTGCCGCTGGCTTGTTGCAGAACACTGTCGCCTGGCCGAGAATTGCGGCAGTACGCAGCCAGGTCTGCTCGTCCTTGAGAGAGCGCCCGATCAGCCGCGCGACCAAGGCCGCACACGGTTCGCCGACGCAACGCCGCATTGTCGCATAAAGCGATTCAAGCGCCACCGAGCGCTCGACCTCCGCGCGAGCGATGAACAGCTTGCGGCTTTCGATGCTGGCGCGGGTATCACCCTCGCCGCCTTCGAACACCAGCGCCACAAATTCTTCGAGCAGATTGAGCAACAGCGCGAGAGTCGCGGCGCGCGACGGTTTGCCGGCGGCGAACGCGGCCTTCACGCGCGCGCTGACCGGCGCCATATGCTGCTCGATATAGTCGGCGAAATAGCCGACGGCGGCACGGTAGAGGCCTTCCTTGCTGCCGAAATGGTATTGGATCGCCGGCAGATTGACGCCGGCGCGCTGTGCCAAGAGCCGGGTGCTGGTGCCGTCGTAGCCATAGGCGGCAAAGACCTCGATCGCCGTTTCGATTAGGCGACGGCGGGTGTCGGCGCCGCGCGCCGAGACGCTGTTCCGCCGAGGGGTGCGGGCCACGATGGTCGTAGGCGCTAACATGAGGATTTACGTTTATGTCTATCGATTGATAGTGTCAAATTATCAAATCTGAGCCGCGACGATGCCACTGAAAGATCGCAGCCCAGCCATGCGCCCTGGTCGAACGGTTGCAGCCAACTTAGCCGTCGGCAATGACATTTCGGCCACACTTTCTGCCGAACGACGCCGCGCTATAATTGCGCCGTGACTAGGGCCAAAACATCCAATGCGGCCGGCAATCTCGGGCGTTATCGCCGCAATTTGCAGGGCGAGGTCGACAGTGCCGCCCTTTACCGTGCGCTCGCTGACGCCGAAAGCGACACAAAACTGAAACAAGTTTATCGCCGTCTCGCCGGCGTCGAAGAAGCCCATGCCGAATTTTGGACGCGGCAGATCGCCGGCGCCGGTGGTCGCGCCGGCCGGCTGCGGCCCGGATTGCGGTCGCGCTTGCTGGCGTGGCTGGCGCGGCGCTTCGGCACCGAGACCGTGTTGCCGATCGTCGATACGTTCGAGCGAAGTGACGTCAGGCAATATGACTCTCAGCCGGAAGCAGCAGCCGCCGGCTTGCCCGCGGACGAACGTTCGCATGCGCGCATCGTGCAGGCGATGGCACAGCCGCCGCGCGGCGGATTGAGCGGCGGCGAACTGGCGCAGCTCGAAGGCCGTCATCGCGGCGGCAGCAACGCCCTGCGCGCCGCCGTGCTCGGCGCCAACGACGGACTGGTGTCGAATTTGAGTCTGATCGCCGGCGTCGCCGGCGCTGATCTCAGCAGCCATGCGGTGCTGATCACCGGCATGGCCGGGCTAATCGCCGGCGCCTGTTCGATGGCGATGGGCGAATGGCTGTCGGTCAACAGCGCGCGCGAATTGGCGCAGGCGCAGATCGACGTCGAGGCCGAAGAGCTCCGCACCTTCCCCGAAGAGGAAAAGGAGGAGCTGGCGCTGATCTATCAGGCTAAAGGCCTGACCGAGCACCAGTCGAAACTGCTGGCCGAGCGCATCATCGGCGATAAGGGCGCGGCGCTCGATACGCTGGCGCGCGAGGAACTCGGCATCGATCCGAACGAGCTTGGCGGCTCGGCCTGGACGGCGGCGGTAACGTCGTTCCTGCTGTTCGCCGGCGGTGCGGCGATGCCGATCCTGCCCTTCGCGCTGCTCAGCGGCACCGCGGCGGTTTGGGCGGGCGCGGCGCTCAGCGGCGCGGTGATGTTCCTGATCGGCGCGGCCACATCGCTGTTTACCGGCCGCGGCGTGTTGTTCTCGGGAATACGACAGCTCGCCATCGGCCTCGCTGCCGCCGCCATCACCTATGGCTTGGGCCGCATAATCGGCGTCGCCATCGCCGGTTGATTCCCCGCTTCGCCGAGCGATCCCCACAAGCGCCTTCCGCGCTCCGACGACTCTCGGCAAGATGGGCCAAAGCACGAGAAAACGATGAAAAGTAAATCCAAGAAGCCCGACACGCTCCTCGCCCATGCCGGGCGCGATCCGGCGCATAATTTCGGCGTCGTCAATCCGCCGGTCTATCACGCCTCGACCATCATCCATCAGACGGTCGCCGAGCTCGAAAAGGCGCAGAAGAATCGCTATGGCATCGACCAGGTGGTCTATGGCCGCTATGGCACGCCGACAACCTTCGCGTTGGAGCAGGCGGTGGCAACGCTCGAAGGCGGCGGACGCGGCATCGCCTTTTGCTCCGGCGCGGCAGCGTGCTTCGCCGTCATTCTCGCGTTCGTCAAAGCGGGCGACCATATTTTGGTAACCGATTCGGTTTACGGGCCGGTGCGCGGCTTCTGCAACGGCTTCCTGGCGCGCTTCGGCGTCGAAACCACGTTCTACAATCCGACAATCGGCGAAGGCATCGCCGCGATGATCCGGCCCAATACACGGCTGATCTATCTTGAAAGTCCGGGTTCCCTCACCTTCGAGGTGCAGGACACGCCCGCGATTGCCAAGCTGGCGAAGGTGCGCGGCCTCAAGACGGTATTCGACAACACTTGGGCGGCCCCGCTTTTCTGCAAGCCGCTGGCGCTCGGCTGCGATGTCGAGATCATCGCCGGCACCAAATACATCGTCGGCCATTCCGACGTGATGATGGGTTTGGTCGTGGCGGACGAGGAGAATTTCCTCAAAGTGCGCGAAGCGGCAACGCTGATGGGCAACCACGCCGCGCCGGACGATTGCTATCTTGCGCTGCGCGGTCTGCGTACGGCGGGCGTGCGTTTGCGGCAGCACCAAGCGACGGCGCTCGAACTGGCGAACTGGCTCGTGAGGCGACGCGAGGTCGAGCGGGTACTCTATCCGGCCTTGCCCGCCGATCCCGGTCACCATTTATGGAAGCGCGATTTCACCGGTGCCTCTGGTCTGTTCAGCTTCATCCTGAAATCCGGCATTAAAAAGCACGCGGTCGACGCGCTGCTCGACGGAATGGAACTGTTCGGCATGGGCTTCTCGTGGGGCGGTTTTGAAAGCCTCCTGGTGCCGATTTATCCGCAGCATCTGCGCACGGCAACGCCATGGAACACTGGGCCGACGCTGCGCGTCCATGCCGGACTCGAGGATCTCGGAGACCTGATCGCCGACCTTGACGCCGGATTCAAGCGGCTCAATGCGGCGATGTAGCGTCTGTCTCACCCTTACCCGTTATATATGATTGGATATAATTCTCGGCGCGGGAGGTAACCGATGCTGACGCTGACGCCGGTCGAGACGGAAGCGCTGTTGTTGAGCTTGCGCGTCGGGCTGGTCGGCACAGTGTGCAGCCTGCCGCTGGCTCTGTTGGTGGCCTGGCTGCTGGCACGGCGGCGGTTTGTCGGCGAGCAACTGCTGAACGGCCTGGTGCACCTGCCGCTTGTGCTGCCGCCTGTGGTCGTCGGCTTCGCACTACTGGTGCTGTTCGGACGGCACGGACCGATTGGCGCGTGGCTCGACAGTACATTTGGCTTTACCGTCGCCTTTAATTGGAAGGGTGCCGCGCTGGCGTCGGCGGTGATGGGCTTTCCGCTGATGGCGCGGGCGATGCGCCTATCGCTCGAGGCCGTCGATCGGCGGCTCGAAGCGGCGGCACGGACGCTGGGCGCATCGCGCTGGCGTGTGTTTTGGACCATTACCCTGCCGCTGATGTCGCCCGGTATCCTGACCGGCGCGATCCTCGGCTTCGCGCGCAGCGTCGGTGAGTTCGGCGCGACGATTACCTTCGTTTCCAATATTCCGGGCGAAACGCAGACATTGCCGTTGGCGCTTTACGCCTTCACGCAGGTGCCGGGCGGCGATCCACCGGCGTTCCGCCTGTGCGTCATCGCCGTGATCGTCGCCATGGCGGCGCTGCTGGCGTCGGAAATCGTCGCCCGACGCCTCGATAAGCGCATCCGGGGTGTGCCGTGATCGAAGTCGACGTCGAAGCGACCCTCGGCGACTTCGCGCTGGCGGCCAAGTTCCTGGCGCCAAGCGCCGGCATCACCGCGCTGTTCGGCCGCTCAGGTGCCGGCAAGACGTCGATCGTCAATGCGCTGGCCGGCCTGCTGACACCGGCGCGTGGCCGCATCGCCGTGCGCGACGAGGTGTTGTTCGACAGCGAGCGGCGCATCAACCTGCCGCCGAATCGGCGCCGGCTTGGCTACATCTTCCAGGAAGGCCGTCTGTTTCCGCATTACTCGGTCAAAGGCAATTTGCTCTATGGCGCGAAGCGAATAGACGCCGGGACGTTCGATCGCATCGTCACGCTGCTGGGCCTCGGCGATTTGCTGCGGCGACGGCCGGGCGATCTTTCGGGTGGCGAAAAGCAGCGCGTTGCCATCGGCCGCGCCATCCTGGCCGAGCCGCGCCTGCTGCTGATGGACGAGCCATTGGCCGCACTCGATGCCGCGCGCAAGGAAGAAATCCTGCCGTTCATCGCCGCGCTACGCGGCGCGCTCGACATTCCGGTCGTCTATGTCAGTCACGCGATGGACGAGGTCATCCGCCTCGCCGACACGCTGGTACTGGTCGATGCCGGCAAGATCGCGGCGACCGGAACGGTCGAGGCGCTGACGAGCCGGATCGACCTGCGGCCGCTGACCGGCCGGTTCGAAGCCGGCGCCGTGATCCGCACCATCCTGCGCGGTCACGACAAGGCGTATGGCTTGAGCGAGCTGGCGTTTCCGGGTGGTCGGCTGCGCGTACCCCATATTGACCTGCCGCTCGGTACGCCGTTGCGCCTGCGCATTCACGCGCGCGACGTCGTGCTCGCATCTGCACCGCCCAGCGGATTATCGATCCGCAACGCCTTCGCCGGCCGTGTCATCGAAATCTCGCCCGATAACGGCCCCTTGGTGGATTTACGCCTCGACATCGGCACGCCGGCCGAACCGGTGATGCTGTGGGCGCGCGTGACTCAGCGCGCCCTCGCCGATCTGCGGCTGACGGTCGGCAGCCCGGTGCATGCGCTGGTCAAGACCGTGGCGCTCGAGCGGCCGAGTCCGGGCGGCGGCCGCGGCGTTACCGAGGCCCACGAGGCGATCTAGCGGCCCGGACCGTGCGGCAAAAAACCGCTAAAATCCGCGTCGATTCCCGATAATTGTTACCGCTGATTAACACACGCTCAAGAAAAAACGTGGCAAAGTGCGGCGATTGCAATCCCCTTCGCACGCCGAGGGAGGCCGTATATGGCCGGACCGTTGACGCAAAAAGGTACTGTCGAATTCGACGAACTGTGGCGAATTCGGCAAGCCGCCGAGCGCGAAGCGCGCGAATTGGAAGAACGCCGGTCATCCGAGCGCAAGAACGTCTTTTGGAAGGCGCGACTGGTGCTGGCCGAAGGCGCAATCAACTGCGTGGTCTACGATCTGTCGATGGGTGGCGCGCGCGTGCGCCTCGTTGCGCAACTGCAGAAGCTGCAGCGCGTGCGCCTCGACATCGAGAAGCTCAGCCCGCTCAACGCCGAAGTCGTCTGGCTCGGCATCGGCATGATCGGAATCCGCTTCACCGACGATCCGGCATTCATCGGCCGCACACTTGGCCCGCTGCTCGCCAGTGGAGCGTCTCAGCGCGCGCCGTAAAGCTGCCGTGCGCGTTTCTCGAACGCGCTCACCATCCGCTTCACCGCCTCGGTGAAAACGGTCTCGACAATTCCCGATAGAACGCGCGAGCGGAACTCGAAATCGACGTGGAAGTCGATCAGCGTGCCGCCGTTTTGCGGAATGAATTTCCAGTGATTCTCGAGAAACTTGAACGGGCCTTCGGCGTATTCCACGTCGATACGGTCGGGCTTATACAGATGAACTCTCGAGGTAAATCGTTCCCGCACCATGCGCCAGCCGATCAGCAGGTCACCGAGGATATAGTCGTCGCGGCGTTCGCGCACGCGCGCGCCGACGCACCAGGGCAGAAATTCGGGATAGCGTTCAATATCGGCAACGAGATCGAAAAGCTGCTGTGCCGAATAAGGCAAGAGCCGCTGCTCGGCGTGCGTCGGCATCGGCTCAGTGCGCGCGCGCGAGCCGGGCGGCGCGGAGCTTGGCGAAATCGTCGCCGGCGAAATACGACGAGCGCGTCAGCGGCGACGCCGAGACCATCAGGAACCCCTTGGCGAACGCGTGCGCCTTCAGGTCGGTGAATTCGGGCGGCGCAACGAAACGCGCCACGGCGTGATGCTTGGGCGTCGGCTGGAGATATTGGCCGATGGTGAGGAAGTCGACGTCGGCCGCGCGCAGATCGTCCATCACCGCTTCGACTTCTTCGATCGTTTCGCCGAGGCCGGCCATCAGGCCAGACTTGGTAAACATCGTTGGATCCAGACGCTTCACTTGCGCCAGTAATGCGAGCGAGGCCTCGTAGCGTGCGCCAGGCCGCACTTCGCGATAAAGCCGTGGCACGGTTTCGAGATTGTGGTTGTAGACATCGGGCTTGGCCGTGACCACGGCTTCGACCGCGCCATCTTTCTTCAGGAAATCCGGCGTCAGGACCTCGATTGTCGTTGCCGGCGCGGCCCGGCGGATGGCCTGGATGGTTTTGACGAAATGATCGGCGCCGCCATCCGGCAGATCGTCGCGATCCACCGAGGTGACGACAATATGATTGAGGCCGAGCTTGCCAACGGCCTGGGCGACATGCTCGGGCTCGTGCGGATCGAGCGCGCCGGGCTTGCCCGTCGCGACATTGCAAAAGCTGCAGGCGCGCGTGCAGACCGCGCCCAATATCATCACCGTCGCGTGCTTTTGCTTCCAGCACTCGCCGATGTTCGGACAGGCCGCTTCTTCGCACACGGTGTTGAGCTTGAGCGCGCGCATGAGGTCGCGCGTCTCCTGATACTCCCGCGATACCGGCGCCTTGACGCGGATCCAGGCGGGTTTCGGCGGCGATGGCTGATCGGGCTTGTGCGCCTTTTCGGGATGGCGCAGCGGCGCGTTCATGCACTCAGATGTGGAGGGCGTGGCCATAGGCTTCAAGCACCGCCTCGTGCATCATCTCCGACAGTGTTGGATGCGGGAAGATGGTCGCCATCAGCTCCTGCTCGGTGCTCTCGCAGCTCTTGGCGATGGCGTAGCCCTGGATCAGTTCGGTGACCTCGGCGCCGATCATATGCGCGCCCAGCAGTTCGCCGGTCTTGGCATCGAACACGGTCTTAATCATGCCCTCGGGCTCGCCGAGCGCGATCGCCTTGCCGTTGCCGATATAGGGGAAGTGGCCGACCTTGACCTGATGACCGGCTGCCTTGGCCGCCTTCTCGGTCAGGCCGATGCTCGCCACCTGCGGCATGCAATAGGTGCAGCCGGGCACGTTTTTGACGTCGAGCGGATGCGCCGTATTGAGGCCGGCGATGTGCTCGACGCACAGCACGCCTTCGTGCATCGCCTTATGTGCGAGCCACGGCGGACCGACGACGTCGCCAATGGCGTAGACGCCAGGCTCGCCAGTCGCCATCCATTGATCGACGACGATATGTGTCTTCTCGACTTTCACTTTGGTGCCTTCAAGGCCGATATTCTCAACATTGCCGACGATGCCGATCGCAAGAATCACCCGTTCGGCTTTGATTTCAAAGCTTTTTCCCTGTGCCTCGACGGTCGCGGTGACGTCGTTGGCGCCTTTCTTGAGCGCCTTCACCGTCGCCGAAGTGTGGATCTTCATGCCCTGCTTCTCGAAGCTCTTGCGGGCGAAAGCGGAAATCTCCTCGTCCTCGACCGGCAGGATGCGGTCCAAGACTTCGACCACCGTCACCTCGCAGCCGAGATTGCGGTAGAAGCTGGCGAACTCGATGCCGATCGCGCCCGAGCCGACGACGAGAAGCGACTTGGGCATGGTTGGCGGAATCATCGCCTCTTTGTAGGTCCAGACCAGCTTGCCGTCGGGCTCAAGACCGGGCAGCGAGCGCGCCCGTGCGCCGGTGGCGACGATGATGTGGTTGGCGGTGAGATCGGCGTTGGTCTTGCCGCTGACCTTCACCTTGCCCTTCCCCGCGAGCACAGCGCTGCAATCGAACACGGTGATCTTGTTCTTCTTCATCAAGAAGCCGACGCCAGACGATAGCTGCGCTGCGACTTTGCGCGAGCGCTCGACGATCTTCTTCAAGTCGAACGACACGTCCGTGGCGCTGAAACCGTAGTCGCCGAGGTGATGGAGCAGATGCGAAATCTCGGAGCAGCGCAGCAGCGCCTTGGTCGGAATGCAGCCCCAGTTGAGACAGATGCCGCCGAGATGCTCGCGCTCGACGACGGCGGTTTTCATGCCAAGCTGCGCCGCACGGATGGCGGCGACATATCCGCCCGGCCCGCCCCCGATGACGATCAGATCGAAAGAGGTGTCGGCCATGCGTTCTCCTAGACCAGCAGCGCTGCTGGCGCTTCGATCAGCTTCTTGAAGGTTTGCAGCCACTGCGCGCCTTCGGCGCCATTGAGCACACGGTGGTCGCAGCCCAGCGTGCAGGTCATGACATGGGCGACGGCAAGGCCGCCGTTACGCACCACCGGCCGTTCCTCGCCGACGCCGACCGCGAGGATACAGGCTTGCGGCGGATTGATCACCGCCGTGAACTCGCGCACGCCGTACATGCCGAGATTGGAGATCGAGAAGGTGCCGCCCTGGAACTCCGCGAGCTTGAGCTTACCCTGGCGCGCACGCACGCCGAGGTCGCGCATCTCGGCGGCAATCTGCGGCACGCGTTTCTGGTCAGCGTTCTTGATGATCGGCGTGATCAAGCCGTCGTCGAGCGCGACCGCGACGGCGATGTCGACCTCGTTCCAGCGCAGAATGGCGTCGTCGGTGTAAGACGCATTGGCCAAAGGCATCTGACGCAACGTCAGCGCCGCGGCGCGGATGACGAAGTCGTTGACCGAGACCTTGAGTCCCGCCGCATCGTTGAGATCCTGCCGCGCCCTGAGCAACGCGTCGATCTCGCAATCGATTGTCAGGTAGAAGTGCGGCGTGTGCATCGCCGACTCCGTCATGCGCGTGGCAATAACGCGCCGAATCGGCGTCAGCGGAATTTCTGTATAGGTCAGACTGCCGGCCTCGGCGACGACGCGCTCCTTGCGGAAGCTCGGTGCGCGAACGCCGGGCGCGGCACCGCCGCCCGCCATCGCCGCTTCGACGTCGGCCTTGACGATGCGGCCGTGCGGACCGCTGCCGCGCAGATTGGCGAGATCGAGCCTGGCGTTGCGCGCCAGCCGCCGCGCCAGCGGGCTGGCGAAGACGCGCGTACCATCCGCGCGCGGCGGCGCGGCAGGACGCGGTGCGGGAGCCGCCGCGACTTTCGGCGCCGGTGCTGGCGCAGCGGGCGGCGGCACGACGGCTTTCGCCTCGGCCTTGGGCGCCGGCGCGGTGGCGGGCTTTGCCGCCGGTGTTGCGTTGATATCGGCAGCGCTTTCGCCTTCGCCGAGGATCACGGCAATCGGCTGGTTGACCTGGACGTGCTGTGTGCCTTCGGGCACCAGGATGCGGCCGAGCGTGCCTTCATCCACCGCCTCGAATTCCATTGTCGCCTTGTCGGTCTCGATCTCGGCGAGAACGTCGCCGGCCTTGACCGTGTCGCCTTCCTTCTTGTGCCACTTGGCGAGGCTGCCCTCGGTCATGGTGGGCGACAGCGCCGGCATGAGGACTTGCGTGGGCATACGGGCCCTCAGCGATAAAGAACGGCTTTGGCCGCGGCGACGACGTCGTCCAACTGCGGCAAAGCGAATTGTTCGAGATTGGCGGCGTAGGGCATCGGCACGTCCTTGCCCGAAACGCGCGCCGGCGGTGCGTCGAGCCAATCGAAGGCCTGTTCCATGATCTGCGCCGCAATCTCGGAACCAATGCCAGCGAAAGCCCAGCCCTCTTCGACCGAAACCAGCCGGTTGGTCTTCTTGACGCTTTCGACGATGGTTTCCACATCGAGCGGCCGCAGCGTGCGCAGGTCGATCACCTCGGCCGAAATGCCTTCGCCAGCGAGCGCGTCGGCCGCACGCTCGGCGACTTCGACCATGCGCGAATAGGCGGTGATCGTGACCTGCTCGCCCGGCCGCACGATGCGCGCCCGGCCGATCGGAACGATATAGTCGGCATCGTTCGGCACTGGGAAGCTGGCGCCGTAGAGAATTTCGTTCTCGAGGAAGATCACCGGATTGGGATCGCGGATCGCCGCCTTGAGCAGGCCCTTATGGTCGGCGGCGCTGTAAGGCGCGATCACCTTGAGTCCCGGAACGTGCGCATACCACGACGCGTAATCCTGGCTGTGCTGCGCCGCGACGCGCGCCGCCGCGCCGTTCGGGCCGCGGAAGACGATTGGGCAATGCATTTGACCGCCGGACATGTAGCGCGTCTTGGCGGCAGAATTGACCAGATGGTCGATCGCCTGCATGGCGAAATTCCAGGTCATGAATTCGACAATCGGCCTGAGACCAGCCATCGCCGCGCCGACGCCGAGACCGGCGAAGCCGTATTCCGAGATCGGCGTGTCGATGACGCGGCGCGCGCCGAACTCCTCGAGCAGGCCCTGGCTCACCTTGTAAGCACCCTGGTACTCGGCGACTTCCTCGCCGATCAGGAAGACGTCGCCGTCGCGGCGCATCTCTTCCGCCATGGCGTCGCGCAAGGCCTCGCGCACGGTTACGGTGGCGGTCGGGCCGGACCATTCGCTTTCGGCAGCGGGCCGTGGCTCCGCGGGCGCGGTTGCCGGTTGTGACGGCGGCTGCAGCGTTGGCGCTTTCGCAGCGGGCGGCGGCGCAGCCGGCTTCGCCGCCGGTAGCGGCGCGGTCCTGGCAGCGGCGGGCTTCGCCGCCTCGCCTTCGCCGGCAATGCGCGCGATCGGCGCGTTGACGGCGATGTGCTCGCTCCCTTCGGGCACGAGGATCTCGGCGAGCGTGCCCTCGTCCACCGCCTCGAATTCCATCGTCGCCTTATCGGTTTCGATCTCGGCGAGAATGTCGCCGGCCTTGACGGCGTCGCCGACTTGTTTGTGCCACTTGGCGAGCTTGCCCTCGGTCATGGTCGGCGAAAGCGCCGGCATCAGAATGTCGACCATGCTCAGGCCCCCGCCTCGCCATAGACGTCGGTCCACAGCTCTCTCGGGTCGGGCTCGGGGCTTTGCTGCGCAAAATCGGCGGCTTCGGTGATCTGCGCCTTGATCTGATTATCGATGTCCTTGAGGCGGTTTTCGTCGGCAAGACCGCCGTCGAGCAGCCGTTTGCGCAATTGGTCGATCGGGTCGTGTTCCTGGCGCATGCGGCTGACTTCATCCTTGCTGCGGTACTTGGCGGGATCGGACATTGAGTGGCCGCGATAACGGTAGGTCAGCATTTCGAGAATGAACGGGCCCTTGCCGCTGCGCGCGTGCTCGACCGCTTCTTGAACGGCCGCGATCACCGCCAGCACGTTCATGCCATCGACCTGAGAGCCGGGAATACCGAATGGCGCGGCGCGGCCGAAAAGATTGGGCGACGCGGACGAGCGCGCGATCGACGTACCCATACCGTAGCGGTTGTTCTCGATGATGAAGACGACCGGCAGCTTCCACAACGCCGCCATGTTGAAGCTCTCGTAGACTTGGCCCTGGTTCATGGCGCCGTCGCCGAGGAAAGTCAGCGAGACGCGGCCATTGTTGCGATAGCGGTGGGCAAAGCCGAGGCCGGTGCCGAGCGGCACGCAGGCGCCGACGATGCCGTGGCCGCCGAAGAAATTCTTCTCGCGCGAGAACATGTGCATCGAGCCGCCCTTGCCGTGCGAATAGCCGGTGCGGCGGCCGGTCAGTTCGGCCATGACGCCTTTCGGGTCCATGCCGCAGGCCAGCATGTGGCCGTGATCGCGATAGGCGGTGATGACGGTGTCGCCGGACTCGATCGCGGCCATGGCGCCAGTGACCACCGCTTCCTCGCCGATATAGAGGTGGCAGAAACCGCCGATCAGCCCCATGCCGTACATCTGGCCCGCCTTTTCTTCGAAGCGGCGGATCAGCAGCATGTCGCGGTAAAGGTCGAGGAGTTTCTCGGTAGAGACTTCGGCTTCGACGGGTTCGTCGGGGCGGGACTTGGGCTTGCGCTTGGCGGCTACGGCCATGGTGTCTCCCGGTAACTCAGCGGCGGCACAGCGACCGCGGCAACGCACCGCTATCCCTACCCAGCCATTGCCGATATTGCAATGAAACTCTTCACAAAGGATTGTTATGCAAGGCAAAATGAAACTTAACTGACTTCCAGTTAAGCACGCTGAAAAGCCAGCTGGACCGCCGTCGCATTCCGGCCCTATGCGGCGGCAACCTAGCGCCGGACAACGGCCCAAACGTGTGATTTTTCCGCGCGCAGCGGTGCTGCACGACGGTCGGACGGCGAATCGGGTCTGGCTATTGCGACGGCGGCGTAAAGATCACGAGCTCGCCCGGCGCACCGTAATTCAGCACCGCGCGCACGCGCTCGTCGAGGAAGTCGCGGTCAATGTGATTGCCCTGCAGCATGGCGACGCGCTTGGCCAGCGGATCGCGCTCGGCCTGGAGCCGGTTCAGCGTCGTCCGGGCATCGCGCACCTGGGTTTGCAGATTCCATAGCGCCAGGAGGCCGCGGTCGCCTTCGACCAAGTGATAAGCGAAGTAGGCGCACAGCGTGAAGCCGAGCACCGGACCGACGATCTGGCGCGCGCGAGCGCGCAGCGCGTAAAGCACGTCCATGACGACTCGTTTGAATCACGGCCGAGTCACCGGGTCAAATGAATTCCGATTCCCTGATTTTGAATCAACGAGTCGTTAGGCGACTCTACGGCGGAATCTGAGGCTCAGCGGACGCGGATTACCGCTGGAACGCGGCCCGGCCGGGATAGCGGGCAGCGGCGCCGAGCTGTTCCTCGATGCGGATAAGCTGATTGTACTTGGCGAGGCGATCGGAGCGCGCCAGCGAGCCGGTCTTGATCTGGCCGCAGTTGGTGCCGACCGCGAGATCGGCGATGGTCGCATCCTCGGTCTCGCCGGAGCGGTGCGACATCACCTGGGCGTAGTTGGCGCGGCGCGCCAGCGCCATGGTTTCGAGCGTCTCGCTGAGCGAGCCGATCTGGTTGACCTTGATGAGGATGGCGTTGCCCACGCGCTTCTCGATGCCTTCGGCGAGGCGCTTCGGATTGGTGACGAAGATGTCGTCGCCGACGAGCTGGATCTTCTTGCCGAGCGCCGCAGTGAGCGCCTGCCAGCCGGCCCAATCGTCTTCGGCCATGCCGTCCTCGATCGAAACGATCGGATAACGCGCGACCAGGCCTTCGTAGAACTTCACCATCGCGCCGGCGTCGAGCGTCTTGCCTTCCATCTTGTACTTGCCGTCTTTGCAGAATTCGCTCGAGGCCGGATCGAGTGCCAGCGCCACCTGTTCGCCCGGCTTGTAGCCGGCGGCTTCGATGGCGCGGACAATGAAGCCCAGTGCCTCGTCGGCCGATTGCAGATTGGGCGCGAAGCCGCCTTCGTCGCCGACGTTGGTGTTGTGGCCTTTGTCCTTGAGTGCCTTCTTAAGCGCCTGGAACACTTCGGCGCCATAGCGAATGGCCTCGGCGACATCGGGCGCCCCCACGGGCACGATCATGAATTCCTGTATGTCGATCGGATTGTCGGCGTGCACGCCGCCGTTGAGCACGTTCATCATGGGCACCGGCAGCACGTTCGCCTCGACGCCGCCGATATAACGGTAAAGCGGCTGACCGAGCTCGGCCGCCGCGGCCTTGGCACAGGCAAGGCTGACGCCGAGGATGGCATTAGCGCCGAGCCGCGCCTTGTTGGGCGTGCCGTCGAGATCGATCAGCGCGCGGTCGAGGCCGGCCTGATCGGTGGCATCGCGGCCGGAGACCGCATCGAAAATCTCGCCGTTGACCGCGTCAACCGCCTTGCGCACGCCCTTGCCGCCATAGCGCTTCTTGTCGCCATCGCGCAGCTCGACCGCTTCATGCGTGCCGGTCGAGGCGCCGGAGGGCACCGCGGCGCGGCCGCGCGCGCCGCTTTCGAGCGTGATGTCGACTTCAACAGTGGGATTGCCGCGGCTGTCGAGGATTTCGCGCGCGGTGATATCAGTGATGGCGGTCATGCGGTTCCGTTGGCTTTCTTGGCGAGTTTGTCGAATTCCATCAATTGCCGGAGCAACGCCGGCATGTCCTTCAAGTGGACCATATTGGGCCCGTCGGAGGGCGCGTGGTCGGGGTCCTGATGAGTTTCCATGAATACGGCGGCGACGCCGACGCTCACCGCGGCGCGCGCCAGGATCGACACGTATTGCCGTTCACCGCCGCTTTTGTCGCCCTGCCCGCCCGGCTGCTGAACCGAGTGGGTGGCGTCGAACACCACCGGATAGCCGGTCTGCGCCATGATCGGCAGCGCGCGCATATCGGAAACCAGCGTGTTGTAACCGAATGACACGCCGCGCTCGCACAGCAGGATGTTGTCATTGCCGGCCTTGGAAATCTTCGCGGCGACATTCTTCATGTCGCCCGGCGCGAGGAATTGACCCTTTTTGACGTTGATCGCGCGCTTGGTTTTTGCCGCGGCGACGAGCAGATCGGTCTGGCGGCAGAGGAAAGCCGGAATCTGCAAGACGTCGACCGCGTCCGCAACGAGCGCACATTGCTCGGCTGCGTGCACGTCGGTCAAAACAGGGCAGCCGTATTTCTCGCGCACTTCGGCGAGGATCGGGAGCGACGCTTCGAGACCCATGCCGCGCGGGCTTTCACCGGAGGTGCGGTTCGCCTTGTCGAACGAGGTCTTGTAGATCAGGCCGATGCCGAGCTTGCCGGTAAGCTCGACCAGCGCGTGGCTCATTTCCATCGCATGCGCGCGGCTTTCCAACACGCACGGACCGGCGATCACCGCCAGAGGCCGGTCATTGCCGAGCGTGATGTTCCCGATATGGACGTGCCGCGGCGCGGTCATGGCGGACACTTATATAGCAGCCGCCTAAACGAGGCGAGACTGCTCCACCGCCGCCTTGATGAACGAGGTGAACAGCGGGTGCGGATCGAAGGGCTTCGATTTGAGCTCGGGATGGAACTGCACGCCGATGAACCATGGATGATCGGCGAATTCGACGATCTCGGGCAACTCGCCGTCCGGCGACATGCCGGAGAAGCGCATGCCGGTCTTTTCCAGCTTCGGCTTGTAGTTGATGTTGACCTCGTAGCGGTGGCGGTGGCGTTCGCTGATTTCGGTCTTGCCGTAGATTTCGGCGACGCGCGAGCCGGGCGCGAGCTTCGCCGGATAGGCGCCAAGGCGCATGGTGCCGCCGAGATCGCCGTTGGCCTTGCGCTTTTCGAGCTGGTTGCCCTTCATCCATTCGGTCATCAGGCCGATGACCGGATCGGCGCACGGGCCGAACTCGGTCGAACCGGCGCCGTTGAGGCCGGCCAAGTGCCGCGCCGCCTCGATCACCGCCATCTGCATGCCGAAGCAAATGCCGAAGTAAGGCACTTTCCGTTCACGGGCAAAGCGCGCCGCTTCGATCTTGCCTTCGCTACCGCGCTCGCCGAAGCCGCCCGGCACCAGGATGCCGTTGACGCCGACGAGGTGGCTGACCGCGTCTTCGGTCTCGAAGATCTCGCTGTCGAGCCAGTTGAGCTTGACGCCGACATTGTTGGCGATGCCGCCATGCGTGAGCGCCTCGGCGAGCGACTTATAGCTGTCGGGAAGATGCGTGTACTTGCCGACGACGGCGATGGTGACCGCGCCTTCGGGCTTGCGGATGCGGCCGACGATGTCCGTCCAGCGCGTCAGATCGGGTTCACGCACGTCGAGGCCGAAATGGCGGCAGACTTCGCGGTCGAGCCCTTGCTTGTGATAGGCCGTCGGCACGTCGTAAATCGTGTCGACGTCGAGCGCCGGAATGACGCGTTCCTCGCGCAAATTGCAGAAGAGCGCGATCTTCTTGCGCGCGCTTTCGGGAATCTCGCGATCGCAGCGGCAGAGCAGGACGTCGGGCTGGATGCCGAGGCCCAACAGCTCCTTGACGCTGTGCTGGGTTGGCTTGCTCTTGAGCTCGCCGGCCGACGGGATGTACGGCACGAGCGTCAGATGGATATACATCGCGCGCTCGCGGCCGAGCTCGTTGCCAAGTTGGCGGATCGCCTCAAGGAATGGCAGGCCTTCGATGTCGCCGACGGTGCCGCCGATCTCGCACAGGACGAAATCCTCGCCGTCAAGATCGGCCTGGATCGCTTCCTTGATGGCGTCGGTGACGTGCGGGATGACCTGGACGGTGGCACCGAGATATTCGCCGCGGCGTTCGCGGCCGATCACGGTCGAATAGATGCGGCCGGTGGTCTGGCTGTCGCTTTTGCGGGCCGCGACGCCCGTAAACCGCTCGTAATGACCGAGATCGAGGTCGGTTTCGGCACCGTCGTCGGTGACGTAGACCTCGCCGTGCTGATACGGGCTCATCGTGCCCGGATCGACGTTGATATAGGGATCGAATTTCCGGAGCCGGACGCGGAAACCGCGTGCCTGGAGCAGCGCGCCGAGCGCCGCCGCCGAGAGACCCTTGCCAAGAGAGGAGACCACGCCGCCGGTGATGAAAATGAACCGCGTCATGGAATTTCACCATACAGCACCCGCGCGCGGAGGCAAACGGAAAGCGCCGAATCGGGCGGAATAGCGGGTATGCGCGGCGACGCAACGCTCAACAAATGTCGCTTCACCGTCATGGCCGAGCTTGGACCCGGACAACCAATTCTTGAAGACGTGGATGCCCGGCACAAGGCCGGGCATGACGAGGAAAGGACGAAGCGACTTTAGCCCGCGTGCGGATGTGCCGGCGCGTGGCCCGACGGCCGGCCGTGGCCGCCACCACGGCGCGAACGGCGCCGCCGGTTGGCGAAGTCGCCGCCGCGGCCATTGCCGTTGCCGTTGCCGCTTCCATGATGGCCGCCGTTGCTATGAGCGTGGCCATTGCGCCCGCCGTTATGGCCGGTGTCATTGTGGCTTTGCGGCTGACTGCCATGGCCGTTTGCGCGCTGCCCCACCGGCGCACGGAAGGCGTGGTCGGCGACGGCGATCTTCTGCCGCGTCACCTTTTCGATGTCGCGCAGGAAACCCTTCTCGGAGTGATCGCAGAACGAGATGGCGATGCCATCGGCGCCGGCGCGCGCGGTGCGGCCGATGCGATGGACGTAGCTTTCGGGCACGTTGGGCAGCTCGAAGTTGATGACGTGGGTGATGCCATCAATGTCGATGCCACGGGCAGCGATGTCGGTCGCGACCAGCACGCGGGTGCGGCCATCGCGGAAGTTGCCGAGCGCCCGCTGACGCTGGCTCTGCGACTTGTTGCCGTGGATTGCCTCGGCGCCGATGCCGCCCTTGGCGAGACCTTCGGCGACGCGGTTGGCGCCGTGCTTGGTGCGGGTGAAGACCAACGCGCGGGCGATCGTCTTGTCGACGAGCAGCGCAGCGAGCAGCGCCCGCTTGTTGCCGGTGTCGACGAACATGACGCGCTGATCGATGCGCTCGACCGTGGTGGCCGCAGGCGTCACTTCGACGCGCACCGGGTCCTTGAGCAGCGTGCCGATGAGACGGTTGATCTCGTCCGGCATGGTGGCCGAGAACAGCAGCGATTGGCGCTGCTTCGGCAATAGCGGGGCGATACGGCGGATGTCGCGGATGAAGCCCATGTCGAGCATCCGATCGGCCTCGTCGAGGACGAAGACCGATACGCCGTCGTAGCGCACATGGCCCTGCTGGTGCAGGTCGAGGAGCCGGCCGGGCGTGGCGACGAGGATGTCGATGCCACGGCGCAGCGCATCGACCTGCGGACCCTGGCTGACGCCGCCGAAGATCACGGCGGTGCGCAAGCCCATATGGCGGCCATAGCTACGGAAGCTGTCGGCAATCTGCAACGCCAGCTCGCGCGTCGGCGTCAGCACCAGGGCGCGCATGGAATTGCGCGGTGCCGGCACGCGATTTTCTGCCAGGCGCTGGAGGATCGGCAGCGCGAACGCCGCCGTCTTGCCGGTGCCGGTCTGGGCGATGCCGAGCAGATCGCGCCCGGCCAGCAGATGCGGAATCGCCTGCGCCTGGATCGGCGTCGGGTGTTCGTAGTTTTCCGCGCGCAGCGCGCGCTGGATCGGCTCGACGAGGGCGAGCTCGGAAAAGGAAAGAGTCACTGTGTTATTGCTTTCTATCGATACGGCCGTGCGCGCAGGCGCGGCGGCCTGTGTTTCTGGCTTACCTCGCGCGAAACCGAGGCGCCGTGTTGTTGGTGATTTCTCGAAACTGGGGGCGCTGGAGATCGAAATCCACCGCGCTTCGCGCGATCGCGAGAATGTAGTGGCGCTTACATGGGCCCGCTTGCGCGCGAAGTCAACCGAATAACGCCAGCGCCGACGAATTGCCGCAGCGGTTAACGAAAGATCACCGCCACGGAAGTTGCCACTACTTCGTCAGTGGTGCGCTTGGGCTCGTGGGTACAGCCGGTGCGGCGGGTGCAGCGGGCTTCGCGGGCGTTGTCGGTGTCGCCGGCGTGGATTGCGTCGTTGGCTGATCCATGATCGAGCTCGGCGCGCGGCTGTGTGCCGCGAGAATCGCCAGCGCGATGCTGGTGGCGAAGAAACTCGCCGCGAGGATCGCCGTGGTGCGCGTCAGCAGGTTGGCTGTCGATCGGCCGGTCATGAAGCCGGACATGCCCCCGCCACCGCCGATGCCGAGGGCGCCGCCTTCGCTCTTTTGCAGGAGGATGACGGTCACCAGCGCGACCGCCAGCAGCAGGTGAATGACAATGATAACCGTGGACATGGGCGGGGGTTTTAGCCTCTCCGGCGGCTAAATGCCAGCCTTACCGCAAGCTTGAGATCGCGGCGCAGCCTCGCCGCGCCGGCATCCGCCCAAGTATTCCAACCGTCATATTTCGTGTTTTGTCGAAATATACATTGACCACAAATCCAGCCGGTCTTACATTTCGACTATCTTCGAAATATGAGAGGTCGGCGGACGACATGAAGGCGGAAAACGCAGTGGCGGCCCTTGGCGCAATCGCGCACGACCACCGGCTGGCGGTGTACCGCATGCTGGTGAAACGCGGACCAGATGGCCTGCCGGCGGGCGAGATCGCCGCGCGGCTCGAATTGCCACCCTCATCTCTTACCTTCCATCTCCAACAACTGCTGCGTGCCGGTCTCGTGACCCAGCGACGGCTCGGCCGTCAACTGATCTACGCCGCCGACTACGCGGCAATGAACACGCTCGTCGCCTATCTCACCGAGAATTGCTGCGGCAACGCCATCCTCTGCGCGCCGACTTGCCAGCCCGCCGCAGCGAAACCGATGCGCACACGCAAATCCGCATGAGCCGTATCTATAACGTGCTGTTCCTCTGCACGGGCAATTCGGCGCGCAGCGTCATCGGCGAGGTATTGCTCAACCATTGGGGCAAGGGGCGCTTTCGTGCCTATAGCGCCGGCAGCCGGCCGAAGGGTGAAATCCATCCGCAGACGCTCGCCGTGCTGCGCGCGATGAAGCTGCCGACAGAGAACGTGCGCTCCAAGAGCTGGAACGAATTCGCGCGGCCGGATGCGCCGCGCATGGATTTCGTCTTCACGGTCTGCGACCAGGCAGCGGCCGAAACCTGTCCGGTTTGGCCGGGCCAGCCGATTACCGCGCATTGGGGCGTGCCGGATCCGGCGGCTGTCGTGGGTAGCGAGGTGGAGAAGTCGGCGGCGTTCCGCGATGCCTTCCGTCGCCTTGATACCCGTATCAAGTTATTCGTCGCCCTGCCCTTCGAAAAACTCGACCGGCTTGCCTTGCAGCGCGAGGCACGGCGGATTGGCGGTACAAACACGCCCAAAGACGCCGCGTCGTGACCATCGAAGCCAAGGTGAGCAGCGAGGCCGTTGCCGCGCCATGCGCGGTCACACGCGTTCAGCAGGCGGCCATCGAATTCGTCGCTACCGGCTTTCTGCTCATCGCGATCGTGGGTTCCGGCGTCATGGCCGAACGTCTTGCCGGCGGGAACGTGGCACTCGCCCTCCTCGCCAACGCGATTGCGACCGGTACGACGCTGGTGGCGTTGATCCTCGCCTTCGAACCGGCTTCGGGCGCACACATGAATCCATACGTCACGCTGGCGGCCGTGGCGCTCGAAGGCTTCGACCGGCGTCTGGCGGCGATCTATATCGCGGCGCAGGTAACGGGTGCGATCGCCGGCGTCTGGATCGTGCACCTGATGTTCGGGATGCCGGCGTTCGAATTGGGCACCAAGATACGCACCGGCGGCGGCGAATGGCTTGGCGAAGCGGTTGCCACCTTCGGATTGCTGGCGACGATCTGGGGCTGCCGCGCCCGGCGGGCGCCGGTGACCGCCTTTGCCGTCGCCGCCTTCATCACCGGCGCCTACTGGTTCACGTCGTCGACGGCGTTCGCCAATCCGGCAGTAACATTGGCGCGCGCGCTGACCGACAGCTTCGCCGGCATCCGGCCACAGGACGCGCCCGGATTCATGCTGGGGCAATTCGCCGGCTTCGCCGCAGCCTTGCCGCTATGCCGCGCACTGATGCAGCGGCATTAGCTAGCGCGAGGAAACCGCCAACTGCTCGAAGCGGCGTTCCTTCATATAATTATCGAGGCCCCAGCGCGTCACCTGCGCCATGATCTCGTCGAACTCGCCGTCGGGCAGCTTCTCGTAGACGAAGCGCTCGCCGCGGCCGAACTTGCTGAAATCCCATTTATGGTCGGCGAACTCGGCCGGGATCGTGTACTTCCATAGCGGCAGATACTTGGCGAGATTGGCGTCGATCGCCTGCTCCGCCCGCGCCAAGGCGCGCAGCACCGCAGCGAGCGTCGCCTGGTCGAGATGCTCGGGGACCCACCAGATGGTGTGGAACGTGTTCTCCATCACTTTGCGTAAGCCCAGCTGATCGGCCATCGCGATCTGCGGCGGCAGCAGGCTCGCGGCTTCGACTTCCTTGTTCAGCAACGCGGTGAGGCGTGCGCCAAAGCCGCCCACGTTCACGACCTTGATGTGCTCGAGCGGCATATAGGGCTCGAGCCGCCACGGCACGTTGAAATGGCTGCCGGCGCGCATCCCGACGGCGATCGGCACGTCGCGCAGGTCCTCGGGCTTGCGGATCTTGGAATCCTGCCGGACGTAGATCGCCCAGGGCGAGATGCCGTAGCAATCTGAGACAAAGCGGCCCATGCCGGCGCCGGCATTGCACACGCTGCCCCATTGGCAGGCGCTCTGGATCACCTCGGCATCGCCCCGTTGATAGGGCTTATCCTGTGGCCGGTTGAGATAGTCGAGACCCTTCCAGCTCGATTGCGTGCCGCGGAAGGTCTTCCAGTCGAATTCGACGGCGAGGCCTTCGGCGGCGAAGAAGCCTTCTTCCTGGGCGACGAAATCGGCCAGGCCCATGCCCTTGGGCGCGATACGGATTGGCTTAAGGGACTGCGCCATCTGCGTCTCTCCCTGTCGTTGTCTCTTATATCGATACGTGTATCTTATACCGTAACGGATAACGGTCAAGGCGATGGGTAAGCGGCGCAAAGCGGCGGGCGACGGTGTAAAATCGGTCGGCGTCGCCGCCGCGGTGCTGGGTGCGCTAGCGGCGGGCGGCGGCATGTTGCCGCTGCGCGACCTGGCGCAGGCGACCGGCATGCCGCGCGCCAAAGTGCATCGCTATCTCGCAGCGCTGCGCGCCGCCGATCTCGTCGCCCAGGACGCCGACGGCGGCCACTATCGCATCGGGCCGGCGGCGATCACGATCGGCCTCGCCGGCCTGCGCATCCTCGATCCGGCGCGCGAGGCGGCGGCGGCGCTGCCGAAACTGCGGCGGACCATCAACGAAACGGTGACCGCAGCGATTTGGGGCGATGCCGGGCCGACGATCATTGCCATCGAAGAAAGCGATCACTTGGTCACCATGAACGTGCGCGTCGGATCGGTGCTACCGGTGTCGATGACAGCAATCGGCCGCGTCTTCGCCGCCTATTTGCCGCCGAAGGTGACGCGCCCGTATGTCGTCGCCGAACGCAAATCCGCCGCCGGCGCACCGAGCGAGCGCGAATTGGCGCGCCTCGTCGCCGAAATCCGGCGCAGTGGCACGTCATTCCGTCACGGCGCGCTGATTCCGGGGGTCGATGCCATAGCTGCGCCAGTGTTCGACCACAAGCGCCGGCTTGCAGCCGTCTTATGCGCCGTGAACCGGTCGGCAAACACGGCGCGGCAGAATTTCCTGGCGAAAGAAATTTCCGTGGCGGCGCACGCTCTGTCGCGGCGGTTGGGATTCAGCGGCGCGGCCGCTTAAACCTCTTCCCATTTCGCGGCGCTGGCACCGGCAAGTGCGCGGACGCGCTCTTCGTCCTTGGCGAACTCGGCGGCGGCGCCGGCATAGACCACCTTGCCGTCGTCCAGCACGTAGGCCCGATCGGCGATCTCGACCGCAGCGCGCACGTTCTGTTCGACCAGCAGCACCGAAATGCCTTCCTTGCGCGCGGCGACCACCACTTTGAATACTTCCTGCACGATCAGCGGCGCCAAGCCCTGCGACGGCTCGTCGAGCATCAGCAGCTTGGGATTGAGCAGCAGCGCGCGCGAGATCGAGAGCATTTCCTGCTCGCCGCCAGAGAGCTGGCGGCCCTTGTTGCTCTTGCGCTGCGCCAAGCGCGGAAAGAGTTCGTAAATCCGCGGAATGGTCCAGGGACCCGGCCGCTCCATCGGCACCTTGAGATTTTCCTCGACGGTCAGGCTTGGGAAGATTCGCCTTCCCTCGGGCACGTAGCCGACGCCGAGCATGGCGATACGGTACGGCGCCCAATCCGTCGTGGCGTGGCCGAAGATGCGCACCGCGCCGTCGCGCGCATGCGTCAGGCCGACCAAGCTCCTGAGAGTCGTGGTCTTGCCGGCGCCATTGCGGCCCAAGAGCGTGACAATCTCTCCCTCCCGCACTTCGAGACCGACGCCGTGCAGGATGTGGCTCTTGCCGTAAAAGGTGTGCAGGTCCTCGGCCTGGAGCACCACAGTGCCGCTCATGCCGCCTTCCCCAGATAGGCGGCCTGAACCGCCTCGTTCTTGGCGATCTCGGCCGGCGTGCCCTCGGCCAGCGGCGTGCCTTCGGCCAGCACCATGATGCGGTCGGCGAGATGGAAGACGACGCGCATGTCGTGTTCGATCAAGACGATGGTCAGGTTCTGGCTCTTGTGCAGCTTGCGGATGAGCTGGGTGATGTCATAGGTCTCCTGATCGCCCATGCCCGCGGTCGGCTCGTCGAGCAGCAGGAGCCGCGGCTTCAGCGCCAGCGCCATCATGATCTCGGTCGCGCGTTGATCGCCGTGCGACAGCTCGCCAACCAGGCGATCGGCCTTGTCGGCGAGGCCGCTCATCTCGAGCAGGTCGGTGACACGGGCGCGCACCTCGCCGTCGGCATCGCGCGACAGCCAAGTCTTGAGGCGGTAGCCCGACGCGACCTCGACTGCGATGCGCAGGTTTTCGCGCGCCGTCAACTCGGGAAACACCTCGGTGATCTGGAACGTCCGCGCCATGCCGCGCCAGACGCGGTGCGCCGGAAACAGCTTAGTGACGTCCTTGTCGTCGAAGATGATCTTGCCCGACGACGGCGTGAGGAAACCGCTGATCAGGTTGAAGAACGTGGTCTTGCCCGCGCCGTTCGGACCGATGACCGCACGCAATTCCCCCTGCTCGACCGACATGGACACGCCGTTGACGGCGACCAGATCGCCGAAGCGCTTGGAGACGTTTTCGACCTGGAGCAGGCTCATTGCATCGTCTTCCGTCGGATCATGCCCAGGACACCGCGCGGGAAGAACAGCACGACGAGAACGAAAAAGAGTCCGATGAATGACTCCCAGTTCTCGGTGCGGCTCGAAATATAGTCCTCGAGCACGATGAAGATGGCCGCGCCGATCAACGGCCCCCAAAAGCTGCGCATGCCGCCGAGAACCGCCATGATCACGAAATCGCCGGATTGCTGCCAATGCAAATCGTGCGGGTCGGCGAAGTTGTTCAACATCGCATAGAGCGTGCCGGCTAGGCCGGTGAAAGTGCACGAGATGAGCCAGGACAGCCAGATGTGCCGGTCGACCGGAATGCCGAGGAAGCGCGCGCGGCGCTCGTTCTCGCGGATCGCCAGCAACGTGCGGCCGAACGGCGAGCGCAGCAGCAGCGCCATGATGCCAATCGACGCCGCGAAACAGAACAGCGCCACGTAATAGAACGCCAAGTCATTGTTGAGGATGTCGATCTGGGTAAAGCCAAGGTCGATCGGCAGCCGGTGCCAACCGGAAAGGCCGTCGTCGCCGCCGGTGACATTGTTCCAACGGTAGGCGACGAAATAGAACACCTGGCCGAAGGCAATGGTCACCATTGCGAAATAGATGCCGCGGAGCCGCACGATCAACACGCCGATGATTGCCGCGGCAACGATCGCGGCGGCGATGCCCACCGCCATGCCGACCAGCGTGTTTGGCACCAGATATTTGATGGTCAGGCCGAGGCCGTAGCTGCCCAGGCCGAAATACGCCGCATGGCCGAACGACAGCACACCGGTGTAACCGAGCAGGAAATTGAGCGCCATGGCCGCAAGCGCCAGAATCACCACGCGGGTGCCAAGCTGAGTGTAGCCGCCGATCCAATCGATCCAGAACGGCATGGTCAGCAGCAACAGCCAAACGATGGCGTCGGCTGTGCGCTTGTCGAGGCGAAAGCCAGCGAATGGAACGCTCGGTGCGCCGTCGGGCGCCGCATCCGTCGACTTATCGAGACGGACCATCAGAAACGACCCTCCTCACCCAACAGGCCGCGCGGCCGCACCAGCAACACAAGGCCCATCATCACGTAAATCACTGCCTCGCTCGCGTCCGGGAAGAACACGCTGGTGACGCCCGACGCAACACCGATGAGCAACCCGCCCAAAAGCGTGCCCGGCAAGCTGCCCAGACCGCCGATGATGATGGCAACGAAGCTCGGCATGATCAGCTCGCTGCCGGTCGTCGGCTGGAGGCCCAGCATGCCGGCGGCGAGCACGCCCGCGAGACCCGCCAGAAAGATTCCCAGTCCGAAATTGACGGTGCGCAAGACACGCACATTGACGCCGAGCACCGAGACGGTCTCGAGATCGAGCGTTCCGGCGCGAATGCGCATGCCGACACGCGTCCGGCTCAGGATCAGGAACAGCACGACGACCGCAACAGTCGCCAGCACCACCATGAATACGCGGTAGCCGGTGAGGAAGAAGAACTGCGTGCTGAGCTGAGTCTGCAGCCAGCCGGGCACCGAAAACGGCAAAGTCTGCGGACCCCAGATGAAGCGCGTGCCGTCCTCGAAGATGAAGGCGAGACCGAAGGTCAACAACAGGCTGTAAAGCGGATCGCGGCCGTAGAGAGGACGGATCATCAAACGCTCGATCACCAGGCCGAAGGCCGCGGTGAGGAACGGCGAGATCAGCAGCGCACCCCAGAATCCGACGAATGGGACCAGCACGAAGGCGAGATAGCCGCCGAGCGTGAGGAAACCGCCATGGGCGAAATTGATGACGCCCGAGAGATTGAGAATCAACGACAGGCCGAGCGCCATCAACGCGTAAAACGCGCCGATGATGAGGCCGTTGAAGACGTTGTAAAGGATGAGCTCGGTCATCGCGCGCGCGTCATTCGTGACGGTTCGTCATCGCGAAAGTGTCCCACATAAACGCGGCCCGCACGCTCCAGCGCGCGGGCCCGGTGCAAACCGTACGATCACCAACCAAAATTCTCCGTTCGTCCCATCGGGAACTGGGCGCCGCCACGGAAACGGCGCCCCGCTTTCCCACTCCAATCAGGCCGGCAGCTTCATCTTGCAACCGGTTTCGGCAACCGGCAGCGCGGCGTCGATGCCCTTGACCTCCTGGTCGACGACGAAGAGATCCTCGGGGTCGTCCTTGCCCTGCGACACCGCATGGCCGACAAAGAGCGTCGGCATGAACTGGTTGTCGCCCGCGCGGTAGAACGGATTGTTGGGCATCAACGCGACCTCGGGCGGCAATTTGAAGTTCTGCAGGAACTTCGCCATCTTGACCGTATCGAGCGACTTGGTGTGGTTGGCCGCGAGCGCGCAAGTCCATGCCGCTGCATAGCCGAACCAGTGACGCGCCGTCGGCACCTTGCCGCCGTTGCGCTTGCGGATGTCGGCGACGAACTCCTTCACATACGGCACACCCGGCTGCTTCCAGTACCATTCGAAGACCCACGTGCCGATGCGTGCCTCAGGCGGCAGGCCGTTGAGCACTTCGAGTTCCTGCTGCGCGCCGGCGATGGCGAAGTTCTTGTTGAGGCCGAATTGCACGGCCTGTTTCAGCGAATTGACCGCGTCCTGGCCGGCCGTCAGGAAGATGATGACGTCCGGCTTCGCCGCCTGCGCCTTGATGAGATAGGCCGAGTAGTCCGTGGCGCCGAGCGGCGTCAGCGACGCGCCCACCTCGGTGCCGTTGTTGGCCTTGAGCGCGGCCTCGAAGCCCAATTGCAGGGTGTGGCCGAAGGCGTAGTCCGGCGTGATGAAG
>DASQHO010000060.1:0-32018 GCA_035632055.1 Allostellaceae bacterium | reverse complement strand
AACCGATTTCGTCCCGGTATGGTGAGGGCGATCCGCACACCTAAGATGCGGACGATGGGGGAGCGTGGATACACGCCGTAAGGAGATCGGCCGAAGGCTCAAGGCCTATCGCCGGGGCAGCGGCCTGAAAGCCGAGGAAATTGCTCATCGGCTGAATATCTCCCGCTCTGCACTCTATCGTATGGAGGCGGGCGAGATCGTCAAAATCGAGACACTAGATGCGCTGGCGCACGTGCTCAACACGTCGCTGGCCTCGCTGCTCGGAGTCGGCGTCGAATATTATTCGAAGGCGGGTGCCTATTTCGAGCGCATGCGACAGCTGGAAGCCGCCGCCGATCAGGTCATCGCCCGCTTCATGCCGATATCGTTCCTGCTGACGACCGCAGAATATAGCATGCATCTGCGCCAGATGCTGATCGAGGCCCTGCCACCCGACGAACTCGAGCCCCAAGCCCTCGCGGAAATCGAGACGATCATGGCGATTCTGGGCACACGCAAATCGGCGCACAAACCGCGTGTCGTAGCCTTGATGTCGGTGCCTGAGGTTGAACGCTTTCTCCAACTCGGCGTTATCGGGCGGTTCGGGCTGCCTCCCGAGGAATGGTCGCGCCGACGCGCCGCGGCGCGGCGCGAGATCGAAAACATCTCGCACTTTCTGACCGATCCGCAGCCGGGGATTGAAGTTGGCCTGGTTGACGAGATGCTGCCCAACATGGCGTTCCAGCTGTTTCAATCGAAGAAGGAATCGGTGCTCACTGTCAGTCCATTCCGGATCAGCGAAATGCCGAACATACGGTATGGTGTGGCCACCGTCACCGCAGCTCCGGAAGCCGTCGCGCTTTATGAAAAGCTTGCCGCCGACCTATGGAGCCACGCGCTCAAAGGGCCGCGTGCGGCGACGCGGCTGGCCGAGGTCATGGCCCGATCCGCTGGCGGCGGGCCGACTGAAATGCGCTTGACTCGCGCACCGTCGCGCCGCAGAAATTCGCGCCATTAGCCGGACGGATCGAAGCTCATGAATTTCGGCGCCACGTTTCCCGATCGCGAACTCATTCAGCAGATCACGTCCCGCATTCTGCTCGAGGTTGGAGCGGTCAACTTCAACTCGACAACGCCGTTCATCTTCACATCGGGGTGGGCGAGTCCGGTTTACATCGATTGTCGCCGCTTGATCTTCTATCCGCGCGTTCGCGAGACCCTGTGCGAATTCGCCACCTCGACCATTCTGCGCGAGGTCGGCTTCGAGGCGATCGACGTGATCGCCGGCGGCGAAACTGCTGGCATCCCGTTTGCGGCCTGGATCGCGGACCGGCTGATGCTTCCCATGCAATATGTGCGCAAGAAGCCCAAGGGCTTCGGCCGCAACGCTCAGATCGAAGGCGACATCCGCGAAAATGCGCGCACGCTGCTGGTCGAGGATTTGACGACGGACGGTCGGAGCAAGGTCAATTTCTGCAAGGCGCTGCGCCAGGCCGGAGCGATTGTCGAGCACACATTCGTCATTTTCCACTACGGCATCTTCCCGCAGAGCGAGCAGCTAATGGCCGAAATCGGCGTCAAGCTCCATTCGCTCGCCAACTGGTGGGACGTGCTCAAGGTCGCAAAGGCCGAGGGCCGGTTCGATGCGCCGACCATGCGCGAAGTGGAGAAATTTCTGAATGACCCTGTGGGGTGGTCGGCCGCGCATGGCGGCGCATCGGAGCTGCCTTCGGCTTAGCGCTTCTTTAACCATAAATCCGCCGCCCTCACGCGAAATTAAGGAAATCGCCGTTCAATACCGCCGACCCGGCCTTCAGCCGGGAAGTGGGGCGATTTCGCATGCGTATTTCCGTATTTGGCATGGGCTATGTCGGGACGGTCTCGGCGGCCTGTTTCGCCGAGCTCGGTCACGACGTCATTGGCGTCGACGTCAATCCTGCCAAGGTCGACATGATCAACCGCGGTCTTTCGCCTGTGGTTGAGGAGGGCCTCGACGAGGCGGTGGCCACGGCTGTCAAGGCACGCCGATTGCGCGCGATTGCCGATACCGAGGCGGCCGTCCTGCAGAGTGACGTGTCGCTGATTTCGGTCGGCACGCCGATGAGCCGTACTGGCGCGCCGATGCTCGACGCGCTCGACGCCGTCGTCGGTGGCATCGGTTCCGCGCTACGGCACAAAAATGGCAACCATTCGGTCGTCCTGCGTTCAACGGTGCCCCCTGGTACCACGGAAGGCCGCATGCTGCCGATGTTGGCGGAGAAATCCGGCCGCGACAGCGACAATGGCATCGCCGTCGCATTCAATCCCGAGTTCCTGCGCGAGGGCTGTTCGGTCCGCGATTTCCGCAATCCGCCCTTCACAATTGCCGGCGCCTCGAACCCGGTGGGTTACGAAATGGTCGAGGCGCTCTACCATGGCATCGAAGCGCCGTTTATCCGTACCACGACCGGCGTCGCTGAATCGGTGAAGTGCCTGTCGAATGCTTTCCACGCAGTCAAGATCGCCTTCGCCAACGAAGCGGGTGTTCTGCTCAAAAGTCTTGGCGTCGATGCTCAGGAGGCGATGAAAGTATTCTGCGCCGACCACCAGCTCAATATCTCGCCGGCCTATCTTCGGCCCGGATTTGCCTTCGGCGGATCGTGCCTCCCTAAGGATGTCTCGGCACTAGTTGCGCTGGCGAAAGCCGGCGATATCACTCTGCCGTTCCTGTCCAGCGTCATGCCGGCGAACGACGCACATATCGATCGCGCGCTTCAGGCTATTCTCGACGAGGGTCGGCGCAAGGTTGCGCTCTTGGGTCTCGCCTTCAAACCTGGTACCGACGATTTGCGCCATTCGCCGTTCGTCTATCTGGCCGAGCGGCTGATCGGCAAAGGCTATGACCTGGCGATCTTCGACCGCAGCGTCAACGCAAGCAAGCTGCTCGGCAAGAATCGCGAATTTATCGAACGCGAGATTCCACATTTCGACCGGATGCTGGTAGGTGATTTGCATCGCGCTCTCGACGGCGCGGGCATGATCGTAATCGGTCACGCGAGCCGTGAGGATATGGCTTTGCTCGAAGCCGAACATGACGGCCGGCCGATCCTTGATCTTCAGGGCGTGCCGGCCTTAGCGCAGCTGTCGGGCGTGCGCTACCGCTCACTCTGCTGAGATCGACGATGGCGCGGCCGCGACTGCTCTTTGTCTCGCCGCAATTCCTGTTTCCGGCCGATGCCGGTGGCAAAATCCGCACCAGCGGCATTCTGCGCGGCATGAAGGGCGGCCACTTCGAGATCACGCTCGTCTCGCCGGCAACGACCGAGCAGCCACGGCGGTTCGCGCGCGAGTTGTGCGAGATTTGTGACCGGTTTTTGTTCTGGCCTGCGTCGAAATCCAACAAGTTCTTTGGTGCACTGAAGCGCGTCGCCGCGCTGGCGTCGCGGCTGCCGGCGTCAGTCGCGCTCGATCGTTCGCGCGCGGCAACCACGCTGATTGCCGACATGCTAGCAACGCAGCCTGACGTGGTCGTCGCGGATTTCATCCATGCCGCCGTGCTATTTAATCGCGTGCCGCCGGTCGGTAGTGTGGTTTTCACCCATAACGTTGAAGCCGAGATTTTCGCCCGTCACGCGAGGACGGCGGAAAACCCTTTCGCGCGGATGATCTGGCGTGCGCAGCGTCGCAAGATGGCCGAATTCGAGGCGCGCCATCTGCCGGCTTTCGCCAAAGTCATCGCTGTTTCGGATCGCGACCTCAGCTTCTTTCTGGAGACTTATGGTGTACGCGGCGCCGAAATAATCCCGACCGGCGTGGATTTCGATTATTTCAGCATGCTGGCATCACCGCCTCCTGCGGTGATCGATCCGCGTGGCGGCCATCTTATTTTCACCGGTTCGATGGATTGGCCGGCAAATATTGACGCCATCCAATACTGCATGAACGAGATCTGGCCGTTGATTGTAATGGCACGCCCCGAGGCGCGACTGACTATCGTGGGCCGTGATCCACCTGGCGCGTTGGTCGATAAGGCGAGGACGCGCGGATTCAACTGGCAGTTCACCGGTTTCGTCGACGACGTGCGACCATTCATTCGCGATGCCGACCTCTATATCGTTCCGTTGCGCGTCGGCGGCGGGACCCGGATCAAGATCTATGAGGCCATGGCGATGCGACGGCCAGTCGTTTCGACGTCGATCGGCGTCGAGGGCCTACCGGTCGAAGAGGGCAACCACTTTCGGCGTGCCGATACCGCCGTCGCTTTTGCAGAAACGGTGCTGCAGTTATTGGCAGCGCCGCCCCAAGGCGCGGAAATGGCGGAAAACGCCTACGATTTCATTCTTAAGCGTTATTCGACCCGGCGTGTGGCGCGGATTTTTGAAGAAATCTGCAAGCGGACAGCGGTTTTGGGCTGTAGAAGTCGGCCGCCCGAACCGGTGGCATTGGCGGGATAATCGGGAATTGTCAGACGCCGCTGTTGCAGTGCAAAAGCGGGCCACTTATATTGTAAGATCAACGCGATTTCCGGAGATCGAGGTTCATGGCGCGGGTTACGGTCGAAGACTGCATCCTCAAAGTTCCTAATCGATTCGAGTTGGTTCTGCTCTCGGCTCAGCGCGCTCGAGACGTTGCGGGCGGCGCACCGCTGACTGTCGATCGCGACAACGACAAAAACCCCGTGGTGGCCTTGCGCGAGATCGCCGATGAGACCATCGCGCTCAGGACCCTCGAGGAAAACCTCGTCAAAGGACTCCAGAAGCACGTCGAAATCGACGAGCCGGTGGAGGACCAGGAGATCGAGCTCGGCACGCAACTCGGCCTTGGCTCCGACATTGCCCAGATGCCTGGCACCGAGGGTGCGGCCTTGGCCGACGCGCAAGGCGACGAGGCGGTGGATGAGGACCTTGAAAAAGACGTGCTCGAAGCCGCCGAAGACGAAGCCGTCGGCTTGAACGACGAGGCATTGCCGGACATCGCCGAAGGCGAGGGCGACACTCCCGCGAAAGACGACCAGCCTTGAACGGCGAGAGCGGCGACGGCTTGTCCGTCGCGCCGCTCTCGGTTTGTCCGTACGCCGGCGGCGCTGACCGGCGGAGTACCCTTCCATGATGCGTCAATTCGAGCTCGTCGAACGGGTCAAGGCCTACGACCCGTCGGCTGACGAGGACGCCATTAATCGCGCCTATGTCTATTCGATGAAGGCGCATGGCGCCCAGAAGCGCGCATCGGGCGACCCCTATTTCTCCCATACCGTCGAGGTCGCCGGCATCCTGGCGAAGATGAAGCTCGACGCGGCGTCGATCATTACCGGCCTGTTGCACGACACGGTCGAGGACACGCTCGCGACGCTCGAGGATATCGAGAAGATTTTCGGACCCGAGATCGCACGGCTTGTCGATGGCGTGACCAAGCTGTCGCGGATCGAGCTGCAATCGGACCAGACCAAGCAGGCAGAGAACTTCCGCAAGCTGGTGCTGGCGATGTCGGAAGATATCCGCGTCCTGCTGGTGAAGCTGGCGGACCGGCTGCACAACATGCGCACGCTCCATTTCATCAAGGATGCGGACAAGCGCAAACGCATCGCGCGCGAGACGATGGAAATTTACGCGCCACTGGCCGAGCGCATCGGCATGAACGCGATGAAGGACGAGCTCGAGGATCTGGCGTTCGCCGAGCTCAATCCTGAGGCACGCGACAGCATCAAGACGCGGCTCAACTTCCTGCGCGAGAAGGGCGGCGATCTGGTCAGCAGCATCATCGACGAGCTGCAGCAGACGCTAAGGGACAGCGGCGTCGAGGCGCAGGTTTCCGGTCGCGAAAAGACCTCCTATTCGGTCTGGAAGAAGATGCAGAAGAAGAATGTCGGCTTCGAGCAGCTTTCCGACATTATGGCCTTTCGCGTCGTCGTCGCGGAAGTTGATCAGTGCTATCACGCGCTCGGTGTTCTCCACAGCAAGTATCCAGTCGTGCCGGGTCGGTTCAAGGATTATATCTCGACGCCGAAGCCGAACAATTATCGCTCGCTGCACACTGGTGTGATCGGCCCGCACCGGCAGCGGATTGAAATCCAAATCCGTACGCCCGAAATGCACGAAGTCGCCGAGCTCGGCGTCGCCGCCCATTGGGTCTACAAGCAGGGCGCACCCAAGACAGAAGGCCGCCAGTACCGTTGGCTGCGCGAGCTGCTCGACATCATCGAACATGCGCCCGATCCGCAGGAATTCCTCGAGCATACCAAGCTCGAGATGTTCCAGGATCAGGTGTTCTGTTTCACGCCCAAAGGCGACCTGATCGAATTGCCGCGCGGCGCCACCGCCGTCGATTTCGCTTATGCCGTCCACTCGCAGATTGGTGACACGTGCGTCGGTGCCAAGATCAATGGTCGGCTGGTGCCCTTGCGGACGACACTCGCAAACGGCGATCAGGTGGATATCGTCACCTCGAAGGCACAGACGCCGTCACCCACTTGGGAGCGGTTCGTCGTCACCGGCAAGGCGCGAGCCCGCATCCGGCGCTTCATCCGCACGCAGCAGCGTCAGCAATATCTAGACCTCGGCAAGGCCATTTTGCAGAAGGCATTCCGGCAGGAGGGCCACGATTTCGCGGAAAAGGCGCTGGACGAATTGCTGCCGCGGTTCGAGTGCAAGACGCGCGAAGATCTCTACGTTGCCGTCGGCGAGGGGCTACACACCGGCCGCGAAGTCGTGCATGCAATCTTTCCGCCGAAGGCGGACACGCGGTCGGCCAAGGTCGTCACCCTCACGCCGCGCGGCAAGGCCAAGAAGGCATCGGAAAACGCGGTACCGATCCGCGGCATGATTCCCGGAATGGCGGTGCATTTCGCCGGCTGTTGCCATCCGTTGCCGGGCGATCGCATCGTCGGCATCGTGACGACGGGCAAGGGAGTGACGATTCACACCATTGATTGCGAGACGCTCGATACGTTTGCCGAGACGCCGGAGCGCTGGCTTGATGTTGCCTGGAGCGACGAAGGCGACGGCGGGCGCGTTCACGTCGGCCGAATCAGTGTCACCATTGGCAACGAACCTGGTAGCCTGGGCAGCTTGACCACGGTCATTGGCAAGAGCGGCGGCAACATCACTAATCTCAAGATCACCAACCGGTCGCAGGATTTCTTCGAGATCCTCGTCGATATCGAAGTTCAGAACGTGCGCCACTTGACTAATATCATCGCTGCCTTGCGGGCGACGCCGGTGATCAATTCGGTAGAACGGGCCCGCGGCTGATCGTCATGATGCAGAAACAGCCGCTGCGCCTCGGCGTAAACATCGACCATGTCGCTACGATCCGCAATGCGCGCGGCGGTGCGCATCCCGATCCGGTGCGCGCGGCGAAGGTGGCTGCGGCAGCGGGCGCAGATGGCATTACGGCGCATCTGCGGGAAGATCGCCGGCACATTTCCGACGCCGATATCACCGCCCTCGCGCGTGAGATCGCGTTGCCTCTCAATCTGGAGATGGCAGCAACCGAAACCATGCTGGCGATCGCGCTCGATCATCGGCCGCATGCGGTGTGTCTTGTGCCCGAACGGCGCCAAGAGCTGACCACTGAAGGCGGCCTTGATGTCGCTGGTGCACGCGATCCGCTCGCGCTTGTCGTCGCGCGGCTCGCACAGACTGGAATTCGGACCTCGCTGTTCATCGATCCCGACGACAAGCAAGTTCGCGCGGCCCGGGCAATCGGTGCGCCGGTCGTGGAGCTGCACACGGGCACCTATTGCGAAACGACGGGTGCCTTGCGCGCCCGCGAACTCGATCGTCTGCGACGTGCCGCGGCGCTGGCAAATGAACTAGGCCTCGAATGCCATGCTGGACACGGTTTGAGCTTCGAAACTGTCGGCGCGGTAGCCGCCATTCCGAATATCGTCGAACTGAATATCGGCCACTTTCTGATCGGCGAAGCGATTTTCGGTGGCCTCGACAGCGCGATCAAACGCATGCGCGCCCTGATGGACCAAGCCCGCAGTGCCGCGCACGGCGAAAAGAGCGCGTGATGATTCTCGGCGTTGGCAGCGATTTGATCGACATCCGCCGTATCGAGCAGACGATTGCGCGTTTCGGCGACCGGTTCCTCGAACGGGTGTTCACCCCCGTCGAACGCCAACGGTCGGAGCGGCGCGGCGATCGCGCCGCCAGCTACGCCAAGCGTTTCGCCGCCAAGGAGGCTTGCTCGAAGGCGCTTGGGACAGGGTTCCGCATGGGCGTCTATTGGCGCGATCTTGGGGTCGTCAATTTGCCTGGCGGACGTCCGACCCTGGTCCTGACGGGCGGTGCGTTGGCACGGCTCGAGGCGATGACGCCGAGCGGGATGACGCCGCACATCGACGTCACGTTGACCGACGAGCCGCCGCTGGCGCAAGCGCTCGTTGTGATTACGGCAGAAGCTGTTGACATCGCGGAGCGCCGGACTTGACTTCCGAATCTCTCCAAGGCTTCATCGTCGCGGCCACGCCGCCGGCGACCTTCCCTAGGCCGGTTCCGTCAATGTGTTAGTGGATTTCCTGGATGAGCAGCAGAACTTCGGCCCGGGGCTCGAGCGGGCTCGCCGAGACCGCCAAAACGATTGTTTACGCGATTGTCATCGCGCTCGTCATCCGCACCTTCTTCTACGAGCCGTTCAGCATCCCGTCGGGATCGATGATTCCGACGCTGTTGGTGGGCGACTATCTGTTCGTTTCGAAATTTTCCTACGGCTACAGCCGGTATTCGATGCCGCTCGGCTTGCCGCTGTTCACCGGCCGAGCGATGTTCACCGCGCCGCACCGCGGCGATGTCGTCGTCTTCAAGCTGCCCAAGGATCCGTCGATCGACTTTATCAAGCGGATCATCGGATTGCCTGGCGACCACATCCAGATGAAGGATGGCATCCTTTACATCAACGACCAGCCCGTGAAACGCGAACGGATCGGCGTCTACCAGGATCCGGCCAGCGGCGCGACCTATACGGAGTACACGGAGACGCTGCCCGACGGTTATCAGCATCCCATTCTTCAGCTGCCCGGCACCAACTATCCGCTCGACAACACGCCAGTTTTCACGGTTCCGCCCGATCACTATTTCATGATGGGCGACAACCGCGACAATTCGTCGGACAGCCGCGATCCATCCAGCGGCGTCGGTTACGTGCCGGCCGAAAATCTTGTGGGCCGCGCGGTGTTCCTGTTCTTCTCGACCAACGGCTACGCTCATTGGTGGGAATTCTGGGATTGGCCGTTCACCGTCCGCTACGACCGGCTGTTCACCTCGATCCATTGACCACGGCGCGCGGCGTCGCGGCCGCAATATGGTCGTGAAGCCGTCATTACCCGCCGGCGCGGCGCAGCTCGAGTCCGCGCTCGGCCATAGGTTCGAAAATCCCGCGCTTCTAGTCGAGGCCCTGACGCATCCGAGCGCACGGCAACGGAACACCGCGTCCGAGCGTGGCTATGAGCGCCTGGAGTTTCTCGGTGACCGCGTCCTCGGCATGATCGTCGCGCAGCTTCTGTTAGAGCGCTTCCCCGACGATGACGAGGGTGCATTGACCCGCCGTCACGTTGCGCTGGTTCGGCGGGAGGCGTTGGCAGCGGTGGCCCACGAGATCAGCCTCGGCGACTTCATCTTCGTATCGAGTGGCGAGGATGCCGCTGGCGTGCGCCAGAACACCAGTGTACTTGCCGATGTCTGCGAAGCGCTGATCGCCGCGCTCTATATCGACGGCGGGCTTGCGGCAGCGCAGAGATTCGTCGAGCGCTACTGGGCCCGTCGCGTCGACGCGACGCAGCCGCTGCGCGATCCCAAGACGGCTTTGCAAGAATGGGCCCAGGCGCGCGGATTGAGCCTGCCCAGTTACATAGTGGTCGATACCAGCGGGCCGCCGCATCGTCGGCGCTTCACGGTGACGGTGAGTGTCTCTGGCGCAAAGTCGGAAACCGCGTCGGGCACTTCCAAGCGCGAGGCGGAAGCTGCGGCAGCAGCGGCGCTGCTGGTGTCGCTGGGCGAATCCCCATGAGCAGCGATGCACCGCCCGTAATGACGCGCTGTGGACACGTTGCGCTGATTGGCGCGCCGAATTCTGGTAAGTCGACGCTGCTCAATCGCCTCGTCGGCTCGAAGCTGGCGATCGTCACGCCAAAGGTACAAACCACGCGCGCGCGGATGCTGGGAATCGTCGTCGACGGCAACGCGCAAATAATCTTCGTCGACACGCCCGGGATTTTTAAACCCAAACGCCGACTTGAACGCGCGATGGTCAAGGCGGCTTGGACCGGCGCGCACGAAGCCGATTTGATTGTCGTATTGGTAGATGCCGCGCACGGCCTCGATGCAGACACGGGCCGTATCATCGACGGTTTGCGCGTAGCCAATCGGCGTGCCGTGCTCGCGCTCAACAAGGTGGATAAGGTGAAGCGAGGCGATCTTTTGCCATTGGCGCAGGCATTTGACCGGGAAGGGGTCTTCGATCGCGTGTTCATGATTTCGGGCTTGACGGGCGACGGCGTCGAAGACCTCAAGCTCTATCTCGCGAATGCATTGCCGCGCGGACCATGGCTTTATCCGGAAGACGAAATTACTGATGTGCCGTTACGGCTTCTGGCGGCCGAGGCGACGCGCGAGCAGATTTTCCGGCAGCTTCATCAGGAACTTCCTTATTCAGCGACGGTCGAAACCGAAAAATGGGATGAGCGTCCGGACGGCAGCGTGCGCATCGACCAGATCGTGCATGTCGCACGTGAAGGACATAAGGCTATCGTGCTTGGTCAAGGCGGCCGCCAAATCAAGAGCATCGGCGCTGCGGCGCGCGCCGATCTGGAGGCGATGTTCCAGCGCCGCGTCCATCTGTTCTTGCAAGTGCGGGTCACCGAAAACTGGGCCGAGGATCGGGAGCGCTATGCCGCCATGCGCCTCGATTTCGACGAATAATGCATTGGGTCGACGAGGGCGTCGTCCTGGCAACGCGGCGGCATGGTGAACGTGCATTAATTGTTGATGTTCTGACCAAGGAGCACGGTCGACACGCCGGACTGGTGCGCGGTGGGCAGGGACCGAAAGCGCGCACGCTCTATCAAATCGGCAACCAGGTGAGCCTGACTTGGTCGGCACGTTTGATCGACCATCTCGGCACCTACGCGGGTGAATTGTTGGCCGGCCGCGCAGCGCGCTTCATTGATGATCGCGCCCGCCTTGCATGCCTTGCCGCTGTGACCGCGTTGGCCGCCGCAACACTTCCAGAGCGCGAGCCGCATCCGCGCTTCTATGCTGGGATGATCGACCTGCTCGATGGGCTCGGCCGTGATGATGATTATGCGGCGCACTACGTCCTGATCGAACTCGATCTGCTGGCTGAGCTTGGCTATGGCCTCGATTTGTCGCGCTGTGCTGCCACCGGTGTCCGCGATGGCTTGACCTATGTGTCGCCACGGTCGGGGCAGGCGGTTTCGACCGAGGCGGCAACACCATACCGCGAACGACTCCTGGTGCTGCCACCATTTCTGCTCGACGAGACGGTGGCGCCAGACCGAGCGCAGATTCTCGACGGCTTGAAGCTGACCGGCTTCTTTCTCGATCGTCGCGTGTTCCATCCGCATGGCCGCAAAATGCCGGCGGCGCGTGCGCGTTTCGTTGACGTGCTGCGCCGAACCGGTACTCTAGCGGCGCAACGAATCGAGTCGGCATGAAGAAGTCCGGTTCCGTCATGGTCGGCGAAGTGCGCGATGTGGCGCTTGCCGATGCGCTGAGCGAGCGATATCTCTCCTACGCGCTTTCGACGATCATGGCGCGGTCGCTGCCCGACGTGCGCGACGGTCTGAAGCCGGTACATCGGCGGCTGCTCTTTGCGATGCGGCAACTGCGGCTCGATCCGAAGTCGGGCTACAAGAAATGCGCGCGCGTCGTCGGTGACGTCATCGGCAAATTTCATCCGCATGGCGACGTTGCCGTTTACGACGCGCTGGTGCGCCTGGCGCAGGATTTTGCGCAGCGTTATCCGCTGGTCGATGGGCAAGGCAATTTCGGGAACATCGACGGCGATAACCCGGCGGCGATGCGTTACACCGAAAGCCGCCTGACCGAAGTGGCAGAGGCGCTGCTCGCCGGGATCGACGAGAATACGGTTGATTTCCGGCCGACCTACGACGGTGAGAACGACGAGCCGCTCGTATTGCCGGCGCGGTTTCCCAACCTGCTGGCGAACGGCGCGTCGGGCATCGCCGTCGGCATGGCAACGAGCATTCCGCCACACAACATTGTCGAGTTGTGCGACGCGCTTATCCACCTGGTGAAACACAAGCGCACCGGCGTCGCCGATCTTATGGAGCTGATGCCCGGTCCTGATTTCCCGACCGGCGGCGTACTGGTCGAAGACGCGGCCAGCATCAAGCAGGCTTACGCCACCGGCCGTGGCAGCTTCCGTCTGCGCGCGCGCTGGAGCGTCGAGAAGCTTGGCCAGGGCACCTATCAGGTCGTGGTTGCCGAGATCCCGTACCAGGTACAGAAATCGCGTCTGATTGAGCGCATCGCGCAGTTGCTGGAAGAGCGCAAGCTGCCGCTGCTTGCCGACGTGCGCGATGAATCGACCGATGTCGTCCGCCTTGTGCTCGAACCGAAGAGCCGCAACGTTGAGCCCACGGTGCTGATGGAATCCCTATTCCGCGCCACTGAGCTCGACACGCGCATCGCTCTCAACCTCAACGTCCTCGACAAGGACGGCGTGCCGCGGGTGATGAACCTGAAGGAGGCGCTGCAGGCCTTCCTCGATCATCGCCGCGAGGTGTTGCAGCGCCGCTCGCGCTTCCGCCGCGACGCGATTGCCCACCGCAGCCAGGTCCTGAAGGGCCTGATGATCGTCTATCTGCACATCGACGAGGTCATCCGCCTCATCCGCAACTACGACGACGCCAAAGAACGGATGATGAAGCGCTGGCACCTGACGTCGTTGCAGGCCGACGCGATCCTCGACATGCGCTTGCGCGCCTTGCGCAAGGTCGAGGAGATCGCTATCCGCACCGAGTTGAAAGAGCTGGCCGCCGAAGACAAGGAGCTCGCTGGCCTGCTCGCTGACGAAAAACGCCAATGGAAGCGCATCGGTGAGGAGCTTGCCGATCTACGCAAGGAATTTGGCCCGATGACGCTGCTCGGCAAGCGCCGCACCGAGATCGCCGCCGCACCAACCGCGGTCGAGGTGCCGTTGGAGGCGCTGGTCGAACGCGAGCCGGTCACGGTCCTGGTTTCGGCCAAAGGCTGGGTGCGCGCCGCCAAGGGCCATGGCCTCAAGCTCGATACCATCGGTTACAAGGAAGGTGATGGCCCGCGTTTCGCCTTGGAAGCCCTCACGACGGACAAATTGCTGGTCTTTGCCACCAACGGCCGCTTCTACACGCTGGCGATTGACAAGCTGCCCGGCGGCCGCGGCAACGGCGAGCCGGTACGCATGATGATCGATCTGCCCAACGAATACGACGTCGCCTCGGTGCTCGTTTACAAAGCCGGTGAGAAGCTGCTGCTTGCTGCGAGCGATGGTCGAGGCTTCATCGCGCCGGCCGACGACGTGCTGGCGCAGACGCGCAATGGCAAGCAGGTGATGCGGCCGGGCAAGGGCGCATTCGCGCGCGTTGCCGTACCGGTCGTGGGTGATCACATCGCGGTCATCGGCGAGAACCGCAAGCTGCTGATCTTCCCGCTCGGCGACGTACCCGAACTCAACGCTGGCCGCGGCGTGATTATGCAGCGCTATCACGATGGGGGCCTCAGCGACGCCAAGACCTTCAAGCGCGCCGACGGGCTGAGTTGGAAATCGGGCGACCGCGTCCGCACCGAGACCGATTTGCGCGCCTGGCTCGGCGCGCGCGCTGCCGCCGGCCGCATCGCCCGCGGCTTCAACGCCGACAACAAATTCGGTTGAACCATGGCCGCCGCCGAACCCGATTTTACGCTCGACACCAAAGGCCTCAAATGCCCGCTGCCAGTGCTGAAGGCGCGCAAGGCGATGAAGGAGATGAAGGCCGGCGGCGTGCTCCGCGTCCTCGCCACCGATCCCGGCGCGGTCAAGGACTTCGAGCATTTCTGCAAGACCACCGGCGCGCATCTGCTCGATTGCCAGGAGCAGGTCGGTGGCGTCCTTGTGTTCACGCTGCGGAAGCCGTAGTCCGGCGCGTGTGCGCTCGCGCCTTAACGCCGGCATTCTTCTACGCGGCACAAGTAGCTCTCGATCCTTTATACCGCTATAACGTCGTTACCTTCCCTCATGCGTGGCGGCTCATGTCGTCTTGTTGGCTAGAGAGTGCGGCGATATCGCTGTGCCAGCCGGGTTAGGAATGCGACCGTTGGACGCGGGACGGCGGTGATGCCGGCTTAGGCGGCAACGGCGCCGCCTTCTTCCTTTTCAAGAAATCCTTTTGCGGACGGCGGCAATCGGCGATAACCACGGCGCGCGACGGTGCCGGCTGCCAAGATTTTGCCATAATTTTGACACCTGGCCGCCCTTGCGAGTTCGCAATGAGCGCGCACGCTGCGCAAGTTGGCCGCGTACAAATGCAGGCGGCCGTCGGTGGGTAGGGGAGTAAGTTATGGTTGGTGATCGGTCCGAGCGCCCAGGCGCCGCGCCTCGACAGTTCAGGCTCGAGCCGGAGGCGCCATCGCCGCGTCTCCGTGCGCACCAGGCGGAACCGCGCCTGGAGCTGGAAGCTGGCGAGCCGATCGACCCGCTGTATCAGCCGAAGACACCGCGCGGTCGCCGCGATCCCATCTTCGGCGCCAGTCCGCGCCGTGCTGAGGCGGCGTGGCGTGATACTCGCGAACCGCCGCATCGCTCGGCCGTTGTGCCGATTGCCGCTGGCGTGTTGCTGGTTGCGGTGGGGGCCACTGCGCTCTGGTACTACGAAACTCCGTCGTTGCCAGTCGCCGAAGCCGTGACGCCGTCGCCGGCCGCATCGGTGATTCCGTCGGTGCCGACGCCAGCCGCGACTGTGCCGAAGCCGCCGTCACCGCCTGCGGTGCCAGTCCATTCCGCAGTAACGCTGCATCCGCCGGCATCGCCGACCAAGAAACCTGATGCCGATCTGCCGCGCGACATGCTACAGCCGCAAATCGTTTCTGCGCCGCCGGCGTTGCCACCGTTGCCGGCCGTGAAGCGTGAACCGCAGCTGGTAGTACGTGCGGTCGCGACCAAACCGCAGGCGGTGCCGTCGCTTGGTGCTGACGCTGATCTTCCGGCACCGATCGCGGCCGTACTGCATCCGGAAGCGGGACCGCCAGCCGCAGCCAAAGCAACGTCGCAACCAGCGCCAACGCCGCCTGCTGCAACCGCGACGGCCGTTCCGCTGTCGCCGGCGTCGAATTCCAATGAGGTGACGGTCAACGGCGTCAGTTATGTCAACGGCGAGCAGCCGCATTCTCTCGGCACGCTCGGAGCGGTATTGTCATCTACCACGCCTGCGACGCCACCGGCGGCTGTCGCACCGAATGGTCCCGCGGTTGCGCCGGCTGCAGTCCCGCCAGGCGAAGTTGTGATCTCGCGCGCCCCGGCATCGCCGTTGTCGTCTGTACCGGCGTCGAGCAACGCCCCGAGCGCGTCGAGCACGTCTTATAACGCCGTGGTCAGCGGTTCGCCGCGCGGCATCGTCGTGACGCCGGTGCCGGCGATTTCATCCGATTCAAACAGCGGAAATGGTGCAAGCGCGAGCGGACCGCCAACGGCGATTCAGGTCGCGCCGGCGCCGGGAAGCTCAAACCCATAAATTAACCGGTTGCCGCTGCGCCGCTCAGTGGCGGTGCCAATCGCCGCCATGCTCGTCATGATCGTGGCCGTGGCCGCCGAACGTGAAGCCGAAGCCAAAGCCGTAAAACGGCGCGGGATAGACGATCGGTGGTGGCGGCGGCGGCGCGTAGTAATAGACAGGCGGTGGCGCGGCGACGCAGCCATAGCCCTGCGCGAAATAGTATCCCGGCGGACAGGTGTAGTAGTACTGGGCCATCGCCGGGGCCGCGCCAAGCGCCAAGCCCAACCCAGCCACGGCTACTGCTGCCACGCCACCGAAATGTTTCCAAGGGCTGCGCACGGCCGACCTCCGATCTGGGTGAGTTGTCATCATAGCGATAACGGCGGGCGTGGCACACCTGTTCCCGTGTCGCGAAAATGACATGATCGTGAGCAGCGGACTCCGTTTACTTGCGCTGGGTTGCGTGCTTGCAGCTGGTATCTCTATTGGGGTCTAATCGCGCGCGTGATCTTTCCGCTAGGGAGAATTCGATGATCCGCCTGCCGCGCTTCACCGCCGTTGCGCTTGCACTTGCTTTGAGCGCATCGCTCGCTGCCTGCGCCGCTGTCCAGGGCCGTGAGACCGCCGGCCAATATGTTGACGACGCGACCATCAGCACCAAGGTCCGGACGCAGCTCGTGCAGGCGCAATCGCTCAAGGCTTTCGATATCCACGTCGAGACCATGCAAGGGACCGTACAGCTCAGCGGCTTCGTCGATACTCGCGCACAAAAGGATCAGGCCGGCAAGATCGCGCAGGGCGTTACCGGCGTCGTTGGTGTGCAAAACAATATTCTGGTGAAACAGTAATTTGCCGCCGGCGCCAGCGGCTATTCGGCGTCTCGGCGTTCGAGTCGATCGGCGAGCTGAGCGAGCGCCGTCGCGTGCCGCGCCAAGAGCTGCTTAAGCTTCGGATCAGCTTCCTGCTGTGACCGTTCCAGATATTCCCGCGACTGATCGCGCAACGACTTGTGGTTCGTCATTCGCCCTTCTCAATGGGATGGGCGGGAGTGCACGCCTTGCCGGCGCCTTCTCTCTGGATCGGTGTTACCCCGTCGCGAACGCCGACATTACAAAGTTATCCCCAGGCCCGAAAGGCGTCGAGCCTTTTGCCCAGTTGCATGCCACGGCGTGCGCGAAATTAGATTCAACGGGCAGCGAAATGGCCGTCCAGCCGCGCCATCCAGCGTGCCATGCCGTGAGTGATGTCGTCGGCCAGGCGTTCCAATTCGAAGCGGATGGCATCGCGCCGGCGCTCGACGCCACCACGGTCGAGCGGCCGCAGACGGGCTTCCGCGTCGCCGCGTTCCTGCTTCAGCGCGATCATTGCTTCGAGATAGCGTAGCCGGTCCATGCCGTTCGCCGCTTTGAGTTTGCGGCCGAGCTTGTCGAGCTGCTGCGCGATATCGCTGAGCCGCTGTTCGAGCACCTTGCGATAAAGCGTTCGGGTCATAACATTATCCCTGCCGCCCGCCCGCTGCATCGCGATGCAGGCCGCTTCCAATACTATACGCCGTTGGCCGCGGCGGGACGACGCGGAGCTCATTAAATTTCTGAGAACATTGGGTCGGCGGCTCGAACCTGACTGGCGCTTGACGGCGCGATAGCAAAAAAGCCGCAATCGCTGCCGACTATAATCGCCGGCCCAGATTCGGGCCGGGGAGGCTGTATGGATACGACCGCTTCGGCCGCGCCAGCGCGTTCGCGCGCCCGTGCGCGTCCGCCATTCGAATGCATCGCGCTGACGCTCCAAGGCGGCGGCGCGCTCGGTGCTTATCAGGCCGGCGTCTATCAGGCGCTCGACGAATCTGGCATCCGGCCGAATTGGGTGGCCGGCATCTCGATCGGCGCGATCAATGCCGCGATCATCGCCGGCAATGCGCCGGAGCGACGGGTCGCGCGGCTGCGCGAGTTCTGGGAGATGGTCAGTGCCAATCCGCTGTGGGGCGCCGCGGCGGATTGTGCCGCCGGGCTCACCGCCGAATTGAACACGCGCCGCGCCGTCAACCAGGCAAGCGCGCTGACCGCGGTGGTTGCCGGCGCGCCCGGGTTCTTCATGCCGCGGCCGGTGTCGCCGGCACTGGCAACGCCGGGCAGTCCGGCCGCCACCAGTTGGTACGATACCGCGCCGCTCAAGCACACGCTTGAGCGCCTGGTCGATTTCGACCGGCTCAACACGGGCGACACACGGCTCAGCGTCGGTGCAGTGAATGTTAGGACGGGCAATTTCGTGTATTTCGACACCACGACGCACACGCTCAGTCCGGCGCACATCATGGCCAGCGGCGCGCTGCCGCCCGGCTTTCCGGCGGTCGAGATCGACGGCGAGCATTATTGGGACGGCGGTGTCGTCTCCAACACGCCGCTGCAGTGGGTGCTGCAGTTCGGGCCGCGGCGCGACACGCTCACCTTCCAGGTCGATCTGTGGAACGCGCGCGGCGCGCTGCCGCGCAATCTCGTCGACGTCGAGACGCGGCGCAAGGAGATCACGTATTCGAGCCGCACGCGCGACAATGTCGACCGCTTCTGCGCGGCGCAGCGGCTGCGCCACGCCGTCGCCAGAGTGTACGCGGCGCTGCCGCCCGCGGCCGCCGCGCTGCCCGAAGCGCAGACCTTGCGCGGCTTCGGCGACGACAAGGTCTACAGCATCATCCACCTGATCTATCGCTCGCAGCATTACGAAAGCTACGCCAAGGACTATGTCTTCGCGCGTCTCAGCATGAACGACCATTGGCGCGCCGGTTATGCCGACACCGTCCGCGCGCTCGAGCATCCGGATGTGTTGAAGCGGCCCGACAACGCCGACGGCCTGCGCACCTTCGACGCGACCGCGCCGCACCCGGCCGCCGCCGATTGAGCTTATCGTTCGCCCCCAGCCAAGGATCGCCATGAAAGCCTCTGACGTCCGCGCCCGTGCCTTCGCCATGCCGCTGACCAGCCCGGCCTATCCGCCGGGGCCCTATCGCTTCGTCAATCGCGAGTTCCTGATCATCACCTACCGCACCGATCCCGAGGTGCTGCGCCGCCTCGTGCCCGAGCCGCTCAAGGTCACCGAGCCGCTGGTCAAGTTCGAGTTCATCCGCATGCCGGATTCGACCGGCTTCGGCGACTACACCGAAAGCGGCCAGGTGATTCCGGTGTCGTTCAACGGCCGCCAGGGCGGCTATTCGCACTGCATGTTCCTGAACGACCATCCGCCGATCGCCGGCGGCCGCGAGCTCTGGGGCTTCCCCAAGAAGCTCGCCAATCCAACCCTCAAGGCCGAGATCGACGAGCTCGTCGGCACGCTCGATTACGGCCCGGTGCGCATCGCCACCGCCACCATGGGCTACAAGCACCGGGAAGCCGATCAGGCCGCGGTCAAGGCGGCGCTGGCCGCGCCCAATTATCTCCTCAAGATCATCCCGCATGTCGACGGCACGCCGCGCATCTGCGAGCTGGTCGAGTATTACCTCGAGGACATCGAGCTCAAGGGCGCGTGGACCGGGCCGGCGGCGCTGTCGCTGACACCGCACGCGCTGGCGCCGGTGGCCGAGCTGCCGGTGCTTGAAGTGGTCTCGGCGGTGCATATCCTGTCGGACATCACCCTCGGCCTCGGCAAGGTCGTGCACGATTATCTGCGCTGAATTCCGCCGAATTGATTTCATCGAAGGAGAAGACCATGCGTTTGAAGGACAAGATCGCCGTCGTCACCGGCGCCGCCAGCGGCATCGGCAAGGAAATCGCCACCGCCTATGTGCGCGAAGGCGCGCGCGTCGCCATCGCCGATCTCAATCTCGCGGGCGCTCAGGCCACCGCCAAGGCGCTCGACAATTCCGGCACGCGCGCCATGGGCGTCGCCATGGACGTGACGCAGGAGGCGCAGGTCGACGCCGGCATGGCCGCGGTGGTCAAGCAATTCGGCGGCATCGACATCCTGGTCAGCAACGCCGGCATCCAGATCGTCGCGCCGCTCGATCAGTTCGAGTTCGCCAAGTGGAAGAAGCTGCTCGCCATCCATCTCGACGGCGCGTTCCTGACGACACGCGCCGCATTGCGCCAGATGTACAAGCAGGGCCGCGGCGGCAGCGTCATCTACATGGGCTCGGTCCACTCGAAAGAGGCGTCGGTGTTGAAGGCGCCCTATGTCACCGCCAAGCACGGCCTCATCGGCCTCGCCAAGGTGGTGGCCAAGGAAGGCGCGGCACATGGCGTCCGCGCCAACGTCATCTGCCCCGGCTTCGTGCGCACGCCGCTGGTCGAAAAACAGATCCCCGAGCAGGCGAAGGAGCTCGGCATCACCGAAGAACAGGTGATCAAGACGGTGATGCTCAAGGAGACGGTGGACGGCGAATTCACCACGGTTCAGGATGTCGCTGCCGCCGCTGTATTCTTCGCCGGCTTCGAATCCAATGCGCTCACCGGCCAGTCGCTGGTCGTCAGCCACGGCTGGTTCATGCAGTAGGCCGCAACCGCTCGTGGAGTCCCGATGGACCGCGGCAAATCGGATAAGCGGAGAACACCGCCAGAACGGCCGGAGAAGCCGGCGCTACGCACGGCGGACATAGACCGCACGTCGCAGGATAGCTTTCCCGCGAGCGACGCGCCGAGCTGGACGCCCTTCACCAGGGTCGGCCGGCCGTCTGAGTCGACGCGCACGGGCAAGTGACAGCGCGCGCGCCGTTGCGCGCGATCGCACTCATCGCCGTTCCGGTGGCACCCACCGCCACAGCGCCAAAGCGTAGATCAGCACGGCGCCATACAGCGCGGCGAAGAACCAAATCGGCAGGTTCCAGAAGATCACGCTGTCGATCCAGCGTTCGATCAGCGGTTGGCGCGACGCCGGCGCGCCCGCATCCTGTTCCAGCGCCGCCTGCCACAGGGTCAGGAAACACGCGCGGCCGAACAGCGCCTGCAGCGCGACCACGAACAGCAGCGCCAAATGCACCGCCCGCCACCAGAAACCGCGCACGAAGGCCCAGCCGCGCCACGCGCCGAGCGGCACGACGATCAGGCCGAACACGTTGAACGCGATCACCGCGACGTGGATCGCAAGCACGGCAAGGGCGAGGGCGGTGAGCACGCTCGGCGTCATCGCCGGCAGCTTAGCATTCCGTCATGGCCGGGCGTGTCCCGGCCATCCACGATCTCCGCTTCCGTCGCGCGAAAAAAAAGGCCCCGCGCAAGCGGGGCCGGAAAGCGTTCGCCGGCGGCCGGCGCTTACGGCGCGCGCTTCAACACCACGTTGGCCGACCCGCCGCTGGATGCCGCCAGCACCGTCCATTTCAATTCGGTCTTGGTGACCGCGGTGATGATGAACTTGCGGTCGACGCCGACGATATTCGGAAAGGACGAGCCGGCGATGTGCAGCATCAGGCTATGGTCCTTGTCGTTGACGGTGTACGTGCCGAACTGCGAAAGCGATCCGCGCACCGCCGCCTGGTTCTCTTCCGGCGTTCCGGTCGCGCGATTGTTCGACGCATATTTCGGCAGGTCGGGCCGCGTCAGCACGAACACGAAACGGCCGTTGCGCTCGAAGATGGCGATGCCGTTCGGCTTGTCGCCAAAGGGTTGAACGCGGCTGCCGTCGCTTTTCACGATCTCGACCGAGACATAGCTCCACGCTCCGACGATCTGCTGCTTGAGCGATTTCGCCTGCGCCGGCGCGCTGCCGGCGCCGATGGCAAGCACCACGCCAACCAAGGCAACAAGCGCCGGTTTGAGGTAACGCATCATAAGCACCCCCATGGAAATTGGCTGGATCCGGCCGATGAAATCCCCCTTTGGTGCCGGTCACCAACGATGACGCGCCGCTTGCCGCGCGGCAAGAGTTGCAAGCACGCCGGTCTCGGCCTCCGGTCTCGGCCCGACGCCGCCCGTCCGCGATCACGCCGGCTTCTTGAGCCACTGCCTCAGCTCGATCGCATTGCCGTCGGGATCGGCGATCTCGGCGCGGATGAAGGCTTCGCGCGTGCGCGGCCCCCAGCTCGGCTTGACGCCCTTTTTCGCCAGCTCGCGCAGCGTCGCGTCCATGTCGTCCACCTCCCATGCCATGGCGTTGTAGCCGGCCTGGCCATAGCGGTGGTTGCGCGGTAACGGCGGCACGGCACGCAGCAGCTCGATCGCCGAATCGTTCTGCTGCAGATACACCACCTCCGTCATCGGCGGAGAGTCGATCGCGATGCGGTGGTTGAGCTTGAAGCCCAGCACGTCGCGATAGAACGCCAGGCTGCGTTCGAAATCCTGCGGCACGATTTCGACGTGATCGATCCGTTTCAACATGGCCGTGGCCTTTCCGGAATGGTGTGTCGCTGTATCCGTCGCCGATCTTATGGCCGCGGTTTGCTGCGGCAATAGCGCGAATGTCCTTGACTGATCCGGTCTGATATGCTAAATAACTCAGACACTTGAAATGCGCCCGCCGGCAACCGCCGCGCGGGCGTTTTTATTGGCGCGCCTTCGGCGCGGCTTCCGCAATGCATCTCCGCATCGAGCAATTCGTCCGCGAATATCTGGTGGATCTGAACGCGGCCGCGGCGGCGCGCCGCTGCGGCTATCCGGCATCTTCCGCCAAGACGCGCGGCAACAAGCTGATGGCGCGCCAGGACGTGCAGGAAGCCGTGAAACGGGCGATGGCCGAGCGCGCCGAACGCACCGGCGTCACGGCCGATCGCGTCGTCCTCGAATACGCCCGTATCGCCTTCGCCGACGCGCGCAAATATTACGATTGGGGCCCGTGGGGCGTGAAGCTCCGGCCGGCGAGCGCGCTCGACGCCGATGCCGCGGCCGCGGTCGCGATCGTCAAGGATGGCGGCGGCGGCCGTCGCCGCTGGTTTCGCCTGCGCCTGCACGATAAGCACCGCGCGCTCGACATGCTGGCGCGGCATGTGGGCCTGACGGCCGAGCGCCGCCGCACCTACAGCCTGCGGCCCGATGATACGCTCGCCGATCGCGCGGGGTATGCGCGCGCTGGCCGCGCGGCGCGTGAAATCCTGCGTGACGGGATCGCGGCCGAGGACGACGAGTTCTCGCAGCTCGCGCAGGAGATCGCGGCCGCGTGGCGCACGATGTTTGGCGGCGCGGCGGCGAAACGTTAAAGCGTGCCTCAGCTTTTGCGGTGGATGGTCGCGCCCAACATGCACGCCACCGCGATGGCAAGGAAGATAACCGCGTAACGCGCCGCCAAATCGGTGTGGACGGTCCAGGGAAAGTCGAGCGGCAGCGCCAGGGCGAGCATGGTCGTCCCGCCCAGGACGAACACGGTGGCGAGGACCAACAGGAACAAGCGCACCAACGCCAACAGGTGTGGCGGCCAGATCATTGCCAGGCCCTCGCACGCCGTCTCGCGCGTGATGCCACCGATGCCATGATGAAAATTAGGGACGGGCAGGCCGGGCCTGTCACCCGCGCGTTCGAAGCGTCGAAAGTCGTAGCGCGTTCGCGCGCATGGCGGGACACGCTTAGCCATTTGCCACTGTCGCAAACCGTTACAGTTTTGGTGCGGCCGCACCCGCGGCAACGGCCGTCGCCCCCCTCCCATTCCCTCCCCCACGAGGGGGGAGAGTTAGGGTGGGGGTGAGACACGCGATGCCGAGCGCCTAAAAAATCACCCTCGCCCCCGACTTCGGGGGAGAGGGAAGCGTGAGGGGGCGTTACTCGGTGTCAATTCGCCACGTTCTCAATCGGCCGCACCCGCGCCGCCGCTTGCGGCCGGCTCGGCAATACCGCAACGTGCGCAGCCGCTGAGCAGGAGGACCCGGATGGCCGCGCCCGAAGAGATCAACGCCGACATGCTTGCCTTCTGGAACGGGAAGGGCGGCGATATCTGGGTGGCTCGGCAGGCGCACACCGACATCACGCTCGCGCCGGTGACGGACGCCCTGCTCGCCTTTGCCGCTCCGCGTGCCGGCGAACGGGTGGTGGATATCGGCTGTGGCTGTGGCGCGCCCACGCTGGAATTTGCGTGCGCCATAGGTCCCGCCGGCCGCGTGGTGGGGCTGGACATTTCCGGGCCGATGCTTGCCGAGGGCGCAAGGCGCGCGAGCGCCGCCGGCATCGCCAATGTCGAATGGCGGCAGGCCGATCCGGCCACGGCCGCGCTGGACGAATACGATTTATTGATCTCGGTCTTCGGCGCGATGTTCTTCGGCGACCGGGTGGCGGCTTTCGCCAATATGCGCCGCGCCGCCGCTCCGGACGCGCGCATGGCGCTCATCTGCTGGCGTTCGCTGGCCGAAAACCCGTGGATGGGAGTGCCGATGGCTGCGGCCGCGCGGCACCTGCCGCCGCGGCCGAAGCCGGTGCCGAACGCTCCCGGAATGTTCGCCCTCGCCGATCGGGACCACGTGACCGAAATTATCACCGCGGCCGGTTGGGCGCCGCCGCGCTTCGAGAAACTCGACATGGACCTCGATATCGCCGCCGGCCGGGGGCTGGACGAGGCCGTGGTTCAGTCGATCCAGATCGGCGCCGTGAACAGTTGGCTGCGCAACCAGCCGGCAGAAATCGTCTTGGCCGCCGTCGCCTCCATTCGCGAGGCGCTTGCGCCCTATGCGGACGGTGCGAAAGTGCGATTGCCCGGCGCGATGTGGTTGATCAGCAGCGCGCCTGCTTGAACGAGCGCCGCGACGAATTGGCTTTTTTGCCGAGCGTGAGCGCCCAAAAAAATTACCCTCGCCCAACCATGCTCTAGATCGCACGCACCCGCACCCGGTCTCGGCGCTCTCATTACAAACCCTCGCCCCCTCAAAGGGGGAGACGGCAGGGTGAGGGGGTGCCGCTCCGTGTCGGCCAACAAGGTTATCCGAAGAAGCTGGAGCCTAAATTCCGCGCTAAAATGAACGCACCGATCCGCTCACCATGGCCTTTCCTAAATAGGGCACGCATTGGTGGAAATCGGGGTACAATGTTTGCTTGGCGCTTGACGGCTCGACGGAGTCTCCATGCCAAACCAAAAACAAAAATGACACGCGTTACAGCCCGAAAGCGACTGAGCGGCGCAAGGGAAACGCGATACAGCGAACACTCAACGTGCGGCCCAAGCACCACAGTAAAATGGTTGGCACGGGATGCGTGTAAGTCAGACAGGAAAGAGTCGAGACAAAAAGCCGCGCAATGATTGACACCGCACAGCCACTCGATCGCCTGCTTCTTTGGGGCGCGGATCAAGTTTGCAGCATTGCCAATTTTTTGGGCCTCACGGTCGATGTCAAATCAGGTATTATGAGGTGCGCTTATTCGGGCAGCTACACGGCCGGTATAATTTTTTGGGCGTTGGTTTTTATACTGGTGCTGTTCCTGATTCGCGTCACTCGGCTGAAAAGTAATATTCCCCCCCGCTGACGCCGAATCCGTTCAGCAGCAGGTCGATGACCCGGCGAAAGAAGTCGGCAACCGTCTGCGGCTCGAGCGCGAGCGCACAATAAAGTAACCCTCGCCCCCGTGAGGGGGAGCTTGCCGCCGGTCGAACTTGCCCCCGGCATGTTCGAGCCAAGCGTCCGGAGAACGCTTGGCATGGCGGCAAGGGGTGAGGGGGTACAACTCGATCTCGACGGATCACGTTCTAAATCGGCCGCACCCGCGCCGGAACGCCGATCGCGCACTCGAGCGCCGCGCGGTCCCAACTCAAAAACAAACCCTCGCCCCCGTGAGGGGGAGAGGGAAGGGTGAGGGGGTGCAACTCGATCTCGACGGATCACGTTCTAAATCGGCCGCACCCGCGCCGGAACACCGATCGCGCACTCGAGCGCCGCGCGATCCCAACTCAAAAACAAACCCTCGCCCCCGACTTCGGGGGAGAGGGAAGGGTGAGGGGGTGCAACTCGATCTCGACCGGATCACGTTCTAAATCGGCCGCACCCGTGCCGGAACGCCGACCGCGCACTCAAGCGCCGCGCGGTCCCAATTTCCGGCATCGGCCGCCGCCGCATAAGTCGTCGACAGAAAATCCAGCAGCACCGCATCGGGCTCCGCCGCGCCGCGCATCGTGTCGTAAGGCAGGATGAACTCGCCCAGCGTCGCGTCGAAATTCGCGCCGGCGCTGACCTTCCGGCTGCGGAAGCCCGCCGGCTCGGGATAGGCATAGGAGTAGAACGCCGCATTCGGAAAGGCGTCGTTGCCCGGCCAAAATCCGGCGCTGCTCACCTCGTGCGAATAGGCTTCGCGCGTCACATCGTCGGGAAGTCCGGGCACGCCGCCGGGATGGAGCGGCGCCTTCCGTCCGGAGAACCGCGTCACCGCAAGGTCGAAGCTGCCCCAGAAGAAATGCACCGGGCTGACTTTGCCCAGAAAGCCGCTGCGGAACAGCTTGAAGATGCGGTCGGCCTGGATCAGCGCGCGCCAGAAACGGTGCGCCGCCTCGGCATCATAGGCGGCGTGGACGCGGTCCTCGGAAAAGCGGATCGGGTTCGCCACCTCGTTCGGCATTTCGTTGATCGCGACCGCGATACCGATGTCGTTCAGCAGCAGGTCGATGACCCGGCGATAAAAGTCGGCAACCGTCTGCGGTTCGAGCGCAAGCGTCCGCTCTTCGCCCCGGCTGGTGCGAAAGGCGAGTCGATGGGCGATGAAATCGAACTCGATCTCGAGGGTTTCGCTGCCGATTGGAATCGGCGACGTGCCGAGCCCGCGCGCCGTGACGTAAAGCGGCACCTGCCAGCCATGATTGACCCATGGCGTCAGCGCCAGCCGAACCTTGCCGACGATCTGCGTCCACAGCTGCAACGTCGCGGCCGTGTCGCGCCACGCGGAGTAGGGCAGGTCGGGCCAAGCGGCGGCGGTCATGGCGTTCTTCCTGTCGACTGCTGACAAATTACGGCCGATGAGGATAGCTGGTCGTCCTGCGCCGCATAGTAGCCATCACTGCGTCGGACCGCGCTCGAATTCCGCCGGGCGCATGAGCGCGAGGCGACGGTTGCTCGGGCCTTCAGAGGCCGATACTTTCCTCAATGGAAATGTTGTAGGTGCAGTGCGCCCAATCAACACTGAAGGACTAGGAAACAGATCCTGTGAGCGCGCCAGCGCCTGTCATGTCCGTGCCGGTTGGGAACTGCATGACCCACTATGACTGGCAGCGTTTCTGGATTCCACAGACTGGCGTGCTCGATCTCTCTGACGCCGGCTTCCTGCGAGATCCTGTCGGCGATCATTTCGGCCCAGACGTGTTGCGGTTGCTTTCTGATCTTCAGGGATATCAAGCGCTGGCACTGCTTGGCGAGCCGGGCATCGGCAAATCGTCCGAGCTGAAGCTAGAGCATGATCGAATCGCCGCCCTGGCCGAGGAAGTGCGCCCGCAATCGATGTATGTCGATTTGAGGGTGAGTTCATCTGAGGAAGCGCTGCGGCGGCGAATCTTCGAGGCGCCGGTATTCGCAGCATGGAAAGCGGGCGCAGGCCATCTAATCCTGCATCTCGACAGCCTAGATGAGGCGATGCTTCGCGTCGAAACGCTTGCCAGCCTGCTAGCAGAGGAGCTTCAGGCCCTCCCGTCGGACCGACTGTCGGTTCGAATCGCGTGCCGCACGGCCGTCTGGCCTGCTGGCATTCTCGGGACGGCATTCAGGAATATCTGGGGAGAGACTGCGGTCCGGGTGTTCGAATTGGCGCCGCTGCGCCGGCTCGACGTGCTGACGGCGCTCGCGGCGCGTGGGATCGATCCGGACCGGTTCATTCTGGATCTCTTCGGGGCGCATGCGGTTCCGTTCGCCATCAAGCCGCTGACCCTCGACATGCTGATCAAAATCCATCAGCGCTATGGTCGGCTGCCATCGAGTACAGGGGACTTGTATCGGCAGGGGTGCCTTGCTCTCGCTGAGGAACAGAACGTCAGCCGGCTGGAAACAAGGCGTCGCGGGCGGCTGAACGGACCGCAGCGGCTTCGCGTGGCCGAACGTATCGCGGCTGGAACAGTGCTTGGTGGCCGCGTCGCGATCTGGACAGGTGCGGACGCCGACCGCCCCGCCGAAGACGTTCTCGTCTCGCGCCTGTCGGGGGCGGCGGAACAAGGTGACTTCGCAAGCTTCGTCATGACCGATGACGACGTGCGCGAAGTACTGGACACGGGGCTGTTCAGCTCTCGCGGCGACCATCGCATGGGTTGGGCACATCAGGGCTACGGCGAGTTCCTCGCGGCCCTCTACGTCAAGGATAAGCGCGTGCCGTCGCGCACTATCCTGCAAGTTCTGACACATCCAACTGGCGGCCTCATACCGCAGCTTGCGGTCGTGGCCGCATGGACGGCGTCTTTGAGTGCCGAATTGCGTGTGTCAATGATCAACGCCGACCCATGGGCGCTGCTGCGCGGAGACCTTTCGAAGTGGGAAGCGCCGGACCTGGAGTTACTTACGCGCTCGATGCTAGATCATGTCGAGCAAGGTCGATTTTTCGAGCACTTCTTTGGCATGACCGAGAGCTACGCCAAGCTCGCGCATCCCGGTCTCGCAGAACAGTTGCGGCCGGTCATCGTATCGCAATCGCTGAAGGCTGCAACCCGCAGGGTTGCGCTCAATATCGCGGAGCGGTGCGGTTTGAGAGAACTAGGGCCCGAGATCCTGAAAGTCGCGCTCGACAGCTCTGGCAACCATGCGGTTCGGGCAATGGCGGTGGCGGCGCTCCGGCGCTGCGGCGACGCGTCGGCAGTTTCCCAATTGCTGGTCCTTGCGCGCGGTGAGGCGGGCGACGACCCCCACGACGAGATGAAGGGGTATGCGTTGGATCTGCTGTGGCCAGCCCATATCAGCGCGAAGGATGTCTTCGCGGTTCTGACGCCATCGGATCCGAGCTTCTTCGGCGCGTATGTGAATTTCATGCTTGAGTTGCCGGCGCGCCTATCGACACCGGATCTGCTACCGGCGCTTGACTGGGCCACCGATTATATCGGCAGAGCTAACATCGTGGGTGAGTTCCATGAGAAGACGCTGGCGGACAGGATTATGTACCGTGCTTGGGGGGTGTTCGAGGAGCCTAGGCTGACGGCGGCCTTCCTGGCACACGTCGACGCTCGGCTCCATCGATATGGCGATTTGTGCTTCGGCACTGACTACAAGGCCAACGAAGCCTTCGTCGAAAATCTGCGCACCGACCGTCACCGTCGTCGCCTACTCCTTCGGTCCTGGCTCGCGGGGCCTGTAGATCGGACCATAGCGATACGATTCCAGTTGGTTGGCTTTCTCGCCCTGGCGGATTTTGATTGGCTGCTCTCGGTGTTGCCGGGAGGCGACGCGCCGATTGCCGGTCTCGATGAGGACAGCCTATGTAATGCCGTTGACGTCCTCTTTTCGCGCGGCGACGGCCTTCAGTTCGAGGCGATATACGAGGCGGCGCGGAGATGGCCGCAGCTACACCAGCATTTCTCATGGTTATTGGATGGTATTGCTCTGCAGTCGGCCGAGGCTGCCCGGATGCGCTCTTATCTCGAGCAAGAGCGTCAGCTTGCAGCGATGTCTCAGCACCCGCCGGTACCTCAGGTCGACCTGCCGGAACAAATTCTGGACTGTCTCGGCCGCGTCGAGGCAGGTGAGTGGCAGGCTTGGTGGCAGTTGAACGTCGTGCTCGCCCGCTCACCCGAGAACCCCAACGTCCTGAACGACCTCGAATATGTGATCACCGAAATGCCCGGCTGGCTTTCGGCGGAAGAATCCGTCCGCGAAAGGATTGTGGCCGGTGCAGCGTCATACCTGGCGATGGCGGAGAGCCAAGTCGATTCCTGGCTCGGACTTCAGCCGCTCCAACTGAACAGGGTCGACCTCGCCGCGCTGCGGGCGTTCCTGCTACTCCGGCAGGCAGATCCAACTGCGTACGGAGCGTTGTCGAACAAGATTTGGCAGAAGTGGGCGCCGGTTATCGTCGGACTGCCCCGTCACGGCGTTGTAGACAAGTATCCCGACGCTCAGGCCATGACGCGCGACGCCCTCTCCAAGGCGCCGACTGAGTTCATCGGAACCGTCGTGAAGATGATCCGAATGGAAAAGGCGCTCGAGCGCTCGACCGCAGACCACTCGAACAGCGCCTCACGGTTCCACATCGTGCGGGATCTGGAAGGCTGCTGGGACAACGACGCTCTTAAGACCGCAATCTTTCAAGAGCTGATCGCGCCCGATCTTGCGTCGGCTGAATATGCGGCGTTGCTGGATGTGCTACTCGAGGTCCAGTTCGAACCCGCGATCGAACGTGCGGTGGCTGACATCGGCGCTCCCGATCGCGACGCGCTGAAGATTGCCACGGTCGCCCTCACGCGGGCACCGGTCCGCGCGTGGCCCGCGCTGTGGACACGGCTAACTCAGGATGACGAATTGGCACGCAATATCCTGCTGCATGCGGCAGGGCAGTTTTACACCGGAACGCCGTTCTATGCGGGCATCGGCGAGGAGGCGATCGCCGATCTCTACCTGCTGATGGAACGCCTGTTTCCGTCTAAGGATGACCAGCCGGAGCCGTCCGGCTTTGTCAGTCCGCTGCAAGCTATTCCTTACCTGCGGGATGGTGCACTGCGCTTTCTGGTTTCTATGGGCACCGAAGCCGCGGTGCGCGCCTTGCGGCGCCTTGTCACCATACATCCCGATTTGCCGATCCTCCCGTTCGAGCTGAGCCGGGCGGAGATCGCGATGCGGCTCAAGACCTGGTTGCCCCTCACCGTGCGAGAGGTGTTCGCGCTGACGGACCGCCCCGACGCGCGCCTAGTAACTTCCGCTGCCGACCTGCTGGCGATCCTACTTGGGATCCTCGACAAGTTCGCCATGGAGGTGCACGGCGCGCAGACGCCCGTGCGCGGTCTATGGGACCGGCAAGGAACCTCGGAACTATGGCGACCGATCGACGAAAACGGGTTTTCCGATGTCATCGCTATCTACCTGCGCCAGCAGCTTTCGGGCGCGGGGATTTTTGTCAACCGGGAGGTCGAAGTCGTGCGCCACCCAGGAGCGCCCGTCGGGCAACGGACGGATATTTTAATCAATACGCTCCGGCGCAGCGAGACCGGCGAGCCGCTCGATCCAATTGCGGCGGTGATCGAGGTGAAAGGGTGCTGGAACGCCGAGCTGTTCACCGCGCTCAAGACTCAGCTGGTGCAGGACTATATGGTGCAACTTCGGGCGCCCGTCGGGATCTATCTCGTCGGCTGGTTTGATCCGTCGAAATGGGATCCCAAGGATGGCCGTCGAAACCGCGTCCCGAAAGACACCGCTCAGAATGTCCGGCGGCAACTCGAGCAACAGGCGGCGACCGCGCCGGAGGGGTTTCGCGTGCGTGCGGTTGCCATGAATATTGCGGCGCCCTAGAGAGCAAGGGGATCTCGAGAAATCGACGCTCGCCCAACGGTCTGGATTGGGCTCCCGGTGGCTCAATATTGCTGTGCTGCATCGTCGCGCGTCGGAATATTGGAATAAGATCAAGAACCTAAGCGGCGAGCGCGATCATCTTTGTAAGCCAACCCCTTGCTTTCCCGCCCCGTTTCCCCTATTTAAAGCCCACTTTTCAACAACCCACACGCGGGGTTTGGCTCTCGTCCCGCATCAAGGACGAGACGCCGTTCCGGTGCCGGCCCAAAAGGCCGGTTCACACGCCCCGCGGCGGACTAACCGGAGAAAGGATGCAATCGATGGCGATTCCCGATTTCACCATGCGCCAGCTCTTGGAAGCCGGCGTGCATTTCGGCCACCACACCCGCCGCTGGAACCCGAAGATGGCGCCGTTCATCTTCGGCGTGCGCAACGGCGTGCACATCATCAATCTCGAAGAGACCGTGCCGATGCTCGGCCGTGCGCTCCAGGCGCTGCGCGATGTCGCCGCCGGCGGCGGCCGCGTGCTCTTCGTCGGCACCAAGCGCCAGGCGCAGGAGCCGATTGCCGACGCCGCGAAGCGCTGCGGCCAGTATTTCGTCAACCACCGCTGGCTCGGCGGCATGCTGACGAACTTCAAGACGATCTCGGCATCGATCAAGCGGCTCAAGGATCTCGACGAGAAGATCGCCAATCCCGAAGGCGGCCTGACCAAGCGCGAAATCCTCGAATTGTCGCGCGACCGCGACAAGCTCGAGCGCGCCCTCGGCGGCATTAAGGAAATGGGCGGCCTGCCCGATATCCTGTTCGTGATCGACACCAATAAAGAGGCGATCGCGGTGCAGGAAGCCAACCGGCTCAAGATTCCCGTCGTCGCCGTCTTGGACAGCAACTCGTCGCCCGATGGCATCACCTATCCGATCCCGGGCAACGACGACGCGATGCGCGCGGTGCATCTTTATTGCGAGCTCGTCGCCGGCGCGGTGCTCGATGGCCTTCAGGCCGAGATGGTGGCGTCGGGTGGCGACGTCGGCGCCGCGGCGCGGCCGCCGATCGAAG
>DASQHO010000059.1:0-13080 GCA_035632055.1 Allostellaceae bacterium | reverse complement strand
TGATTGCAGCTGGCCGGCCGGCTGACGAGCCGGTCGCGATCATCGCTGCGGCGACGACGCCGCGCCAACGCGTCATCGAGACGACGCTGGCGACTGCCTCCGCAGCAGCCGCGCGTGCGCGACTCAAGCCGCCGGCAGTGTTGGCGATCGGCCGCACGCTGCGTCTCAAGCCCACGCGTTGAGTGGGACGCATGCGGCCGAACGCCCCTGGCGGCACGCGTCGGGGATCGCATAGACTCGTTTGCATGTCGGCCACCCTTCGCGGTCTGCTCGTCTTTCTCGCCGTGCTGGCAGTGCTCATCGCGGGCTTCGGCTATGAGATCGGCTGGTACGGTCATGCCGCGCCCGAGGCGGCGCCGTTGGGGGGTCCGTTTTCGCTCACCGATCAGAATGGCGCGACGCGCACGGACGCTGATTTCCGCGACAAGCTGATGCTGATCTATTTCGGATACACCTATTGCCCAGACACGTGCCCGGCGACGCTCGCCGCCATGTCGCAGGCGCTCGACCAGCTCGGCGCGGCGGGCACCGCGGTGCAGCCAATCTTCATTACCGTCGATCCGGCGCGCGACACGCCGCAACAGCTCAAACTCTATGCCGCCAATTTCAGTCCGCGGCTGATCGCACTCACCGGCACACAGGCGCAGCTCGATACGGTCGAGCGCGAGTTTCGCGTCTTCGCCAGCAAGTCGCCGGGCGGCCCGATCGACGACTATCTGCTGGACCATTCGTCGTTCATCTACCTGATGGGCCGCGACGGCAAGCTGGTGAAGCTTATTCCGCCAGGCGAGAAGCCGGCCGACATGGCCGACGACATTCGCAAATACCTCTAGCTCGCATGCGCGCGCTCCCCGACCGCATTGCGCTGTCGAGCGGAGACCGGCCCCTCAAGATCGTGCGGCGGCAGACCGCGCGACGGTTCATCCTCCGCCTCGACGACGAGGACGACGCGGTGATCCTGACGCTGCCGCGCTATGCCTCGTTCGCCGCCGCGCTGCGCTTCCTCGCGGACAATCGCGGCTGGATCGAGCAGCGGCTGGGCGAACTGCCGCCGCGCGTTGCGTTCTCCGACGGTGTCGAAATCCCGATCCTGGGCGTGCCGCACATCATCCGTCACCGCGCACAAAGCCGCGGCCGCGGCGCCGTCTGGCTCGAGCCGGGTGCGCTATGCGTTAGCGGCGATGTCCATCATTTGACCCGCCGCGTCACCGATTTCCTGCGCGAGCTGGCACGACACGAACTCGGCACGCGCGCCCGCGCCATGGCAGATTCGATCGGCCGCCGCGTATTGCGTGTTTCCGTGCGCAACACCCGCACGCGTTGGGGCAGTTGCGCGCACGACGGCGCGCTGTGCTTTTCCTGGCGGCTGATCTTCGCGCCGCCGGCGGTCGTCGATTACGTCGTCGCGCACGAGATTGCGCATCTGAAGCACATGAACCACGGCCCACGGTTCTGGCGTGCGGTCGAGGATCTCGCGCCCGGATCGGGCGCGCCGCGTCTATGGTTGCGTCGGAACCGGGCGCGGCTGTTGCGTTTCGGCTAGCCGCATCAGATAGACCAGCAGCAGCAGCGACGGCACGCACGCGGCCGTCGCCAGCAGGAAGAACGGCTGCCAACCGAGACGGTCGGCGAGGAAGCCGCCCGCGGCCGCCAGCACGGTACGGCCGGTTGCCGCCAACGCCGACAGCAGCGCGTATTGCGTGGCGGTGAAGGCCGGATGGCAGAGGCGCGACAGATAGGCGACGAAGGCCGCCGATGCCATGCCGCCGGTGACGTTCTCGGTGGCGATGGTGAGCGCGAGCACCGTCGGATCGGGTCCGGCCCAAAGCTGGACGATGTACATCAGATTCGACAGCGCCTGAAACGCGCCGCAGATCAGCAACGCCGGCATCAGGCCGAGCCGATAGACCGCCGCGCCGCCCAAAAACACGCCGGCGATGCTGGCGGCAGTGCCGAAGATTTTCGCGACGTTGGCGATGTCGACCAAGCTGAAGCCGAGCGTGACATAGAACGGATTCGACATGACGCCGGCGAGCGCGTCGCCGAACTTGTAGAGCACGACGAAGATCAGAATGAGCAGCCAAGCGCGCCGGCTGGCAAATTCGGCGAACGGCGCGACTACGGCCTGCGTGAGCCAGGATCCGCGCACCGGCGGCGCGACCAGGCGCGGCTCGCGCGTCATCAACACGGTGATGACGCCAACCAACATCAACGCGGCCATGCCGACATAGGACCAGAACCAGCCGAAATAGGCCGCGAGATAAAGCGCGCCGGCGCCGGAAGCGATCATGCCGAAGCGGTAACCGACTTGGGTCGCGGCAGCGCCGGCGCCTTGCTCGCGCTCTTCGAGGAGCTCGACGCGATAGGCATCGATGACAATGTCCTGGCTTGCCGACAGGAAGGCGACAATCGCGGCGATGAGCGCGACCGGCCATGGATCGGCCGCCGGATTGCGGCCGGCCATCGCCAGCAGCGCCAACGCCAGCGCGACTTGGATCGTCACCGCCCAGCCGCGCCGCCGACCGAGGCGTCCGACCAGCGGCAAGCGCACGCGGTCCATCGCCGGCGCCCACAGGAACTTGAGGTTGTAGGCAAGGCCGACCTCGGCAAAGAGGCCTATTGCCGTGAGCGATACACCCGCCGTCTTCAGCCAGATCGCCAGGGTCGAAGCGGTCAGCGCCAGCGGCAGGCCGCTGGAGAAGCCCATGAGCAGGATCGCCAGCATCCGGCGATCGGCATAGACCCGAACGGAGGCGGGCCACGATTTCACGGCGTCTTCTCGCGTGCGGCCCAGGCGATCGCGCCGGCAAGCCGATCCTGCCCCCAAAGCAATTTACTGCCGGCCTGAAAGGTCGGCGCGCCGGTCATCGCACCGGTTCGGTCGGCGTCACGGTTTCGGCTTGGCCTTCTCGACGTCGGCCGCGACTTGCATGCGGACGATCTTGTCGGGGTTTTCCACCGTGCCGCTCTGCGGATCGCCTTTCTTGATCGCGTCGACATATTCCATGCCCGATACGACCTGGCCGAACAGCGTGTACTTGCCATCGAGGAACGGCGCCGGCGCGAAGCAGATGAAGAATTGGCTGTCGGCGCTATCAGGACTCGCGGAGCGCGCCATGCCGACGCTGCCGCGGACGAAATGCGCTTGGCTGAACTCCGCCTTGATATTCTGACCCGAGCCGCCCATGCCGGTGCCGGTGGGATCACCGGTCTGCGCCATGAAGCCCGCGATCACGCGATGGAAAACGATACCGTCGTAGAAGCCCTTGCGCGTGAGCTCCTTGATGCGCGCCACGGTCTTGGGCGCGAGATCGGGCCGCAATTCGATGACGACGCGGCCCTTCGGCACGTCGAGATAGATCGTGTTCTCGAGATCGGCAGCGCTCACGGGACCTCCGCTGGTCAAGATGAAGGCGGTGGCGAGCGCGGCCAGGATAATGGACTTCATTGTGTCGCGTTCCGCCGGTTGAAGACGGGTGCGACCTTAACCCAGCCGTTTGCGCTTGGGAACCGTCAGCACCAGACGAAGGCGCTCATGATGCGGTCGACAGTCACGCCATCGTCAGCCAGCGGCAGCGCCAGCACCTCGCAGTGCAGACAGACATTGTCGGTCATCACGCGGTCACGGAATTCGAGCACCGGACGGCGCCGTTCGACGACGGCTATGTAATGATCGTGCACCAACTTGCGATAATGCGGGTCGGTGATCGCGTCGAGTTCCTTGCCGGTGAGATCGAAGCCAACGCGGTTGGCGACGTTGCTCGCGTGAAGGCGGATGCGGAACCGCAACGGATCGCGCAGCACGTCGACCATGGTGAGATTGCCGAGTACGTATTTGAGGTCGATCGGATCGAAGTCCGCGCGTGCCGGCATCAACCGGCCGTGGCGGCGGCGCTCCCAATCGTTATGCAGCTGCGTCAGCGCCGGCGATCTGGGCGCGAGCGCCTGTTCTTCTTGTTGCATACCACAGTATTATGACAGCAGCCTTAACCATGTCTTAAGGCCGTGCCGGCCGGCGCTCAGCCGATTTCCGCCTCGGCTTTGCGGCTTTCGCGTTTGCGCTCATGCGGATCGAGGAAGCGCTTCCGCAGGCGAATCGATTTGGGCGTGACTTCGACCAGCTCGTCGTCGGCGATATAGGCGATTGCTTGCTCGAGGCCCATCAGGATCGGCGGCGTCAGCCGCACCGCCTCGTCCTTGGCGGTGGTGCGGATGTTGGTGAGCTGCTTGCCCTTCAGCGGATTGACGTCGAGATCGGTGCCCCGGGTATGGGCACCGATGATCATGCCGGGATAGACCGCGTCACCCGGGGTGATGAACATTGGTCCACGTTCTTCGAGATTCCACAGCGCGTACGCGACCGCGGGGCCGGCGGCGTTGGAGATCATGACGCCGTTGCGGCGTCCTTCGATCGGGCCTTTCCACGGTTCATAAGCGGCGAAGATACGGCTCAAAATGCCGGTCCCGCGTGTATCGGTGAGAAATTCTCCCTGGTAGCCGATCAGGCCACGCGTCGGCACGCGGAATACCAGGCGCAGCTTGCCGCCGCCCGAAGGCCGCATGTCCTGCATCTCGCCTTTCCGCTGGCTCACTTTCTCGACGACGATGCCGGCGAAATCCTCGTCGACATCGACTTGGACTTCCTCGACCGGCTCGAGTCGCTGGCCGTTCTCGATCTTGATCAGCACCTTGGGCCGCGAGATCGACAGTTCGAAACCTTCGCGCCGCATGGTTTCAATGAGGACGCCAAGCTGCAATTCGCCGCGGCCCGACACTTCGACCGAGTCCTTGTCGTCGCTTTCCTTGATGCGGATGGCGACGTTGCCCTGGGCCTCGCGCCGCAGCCGCTCGAGGATGAGCCGCGAGGTCAGCTTGCTGCCTTCGTGGCCGGCGAGCGGGCTGTCGTTGACTGAGAATGTCATCGACAGAGTCGGCGGATCGACCGGCATCGCCGGCAGCGCGGCTTCGACGTCGGACGCACAGATCGTATCGGCGACCGAAGCATGCTCGAGACCCGCGATGGCGATGATGTCGCCCGCTTCAGCGGCATCGATCGGTTTGCGTTCGAGGCCGCGAAACGCCAACAGCTTGGTCAAACGGCCTTCCTCGAGCACGCGCCCGTCGCCGCTCAGCGCCTTCAGCGGCATGTTCACCCGCGCCCGGCCCTGATGGATGCGGCCGGTGAGCACGCGACCGAGATAAGGATCGTATTCGAGCGTCGTCGCCAGCATGGCGAACGGAAGGTCGGGCTCGGCGCGCGGCGGGCGGACATGGCGCAGGATCAGCTCGAAGAGCGGCGTCAAATCGCGACGCTCGTCGTCGAGATCGGCGACCGCCCAGCCAGCGCGGCCCGAGGCGTAGAGCGTCGGGAAATCGAGTTGCTCGTCGGTCGCTTCGAGCGCGGCAAAGAGATCGAAGACCTCGTTGTGAACCTGATGCGCCCGGGCATCCGGCCGGTCGACCTTGTTGATGACGACAATAGGGTTGAGCCCCTGGCGCAGCGCCTTGCCCACGACGAACTTGGTCTGCGGCATCGGACCCTCGGCCGCGTCCACCAGCACGAGCACGCCGTCGACCATCGACAGAATGCGCTCGACTTCGCCGCCGAAATCGGCATGGCCCGGCGTGTCGACGATGTTGACGCGGACGCCGTGCCAGTCGACGGACGTGCACTTGGCCAGGATGGTGATGCCGCGCTCGCGCTCGAGATCGTTCGAGTCGAGCGCGCGCTCGGCCACTTGCTGATTGGCGCGGAACGTGCCGCTCTGACGCAAGAGCTGATCGACGAGCGTGGTCTTCCCATGGTCGACATGGGCAATGATGGCGATGTTGCGGATGTCCATGAACTCACTATATGGCGCTGCGCGCGCCGCTAAATAAGCCCCGCGCTCTCGGCGAGGCGCTTGAGGGAGGTCTCCGGCCGGGCGCCGACATGCGCGATGATCTCGGCGGCACACAGGCTGCCGAGCTTGCCACAGGTCGCGAGATCGCGGTCGTGCGTCAATCCGTAGAGAAATCCGGCGGCATAGAGATCGCCGGCGCCGGTCGTGTCGATCACGCGCGCAACCGGCGCCGGCGCGACGTGCAGCATGTCCGTCTTGGTCACGACGTTCGAGCCGCGCTCGCTACGCGTCAGCACCGCGATGTCGCAGTGGCCGCGCACCGCCTCGGCCGCGAGCTCGAAATGCTCGGTCTCGTAGAGCGAGCAGATCTCGCGCTCGTTGGCGAAGAGCACGTCGACGTGACGATCGACAAGTTCCCGAAAATCGGCGCGGTGGCGATCGACGCAAAATGGATCTGACAGCGACAGCGCCACCATGCGGCCAGCTTGGTGCGCGACCGCGGCGGCTTTGCGGAACGCTTCCATGGCGCGCGGCGGATCGAACAGATAGCCCTCGAGATAGGTCACAGCAGCCGATGCGATCAGCGCATCGTCGATATCCTCGGGCCCGAGATCGACGCAGGCGCCGAGAAAAGTGCACATGGTGCGTTGTGCGTCGGGCGTCACCAGGATGAGACAGCGCGCCGTCGGCGGTCCCGATGTCGCCGGCTTGGTATCGAAGCGCACGCTGAGCGATTTGAGGTCGTGCGCGAACACGCCGCCGAGTGCGTCGTTGCGGACCTTGCCGATATAGGCGCCGCGGCCGCCGAGCGAAGCAACGCCGGCGATGGTGTTGGCGGCCGAGCCGCCGGATTTTTCCACGCCCGCCGGCATTGCGGCGTAGATCGCCTCGGCGCGTTCGGTGTCGACTAGCGCCATCGTGCCCTTGGTCAGCCCTTGACGCTGCACCAGCGCGTCATCGGTGCGGGCGAGAACATCGACAATGGCATTGCCGATGCCGACGACGTCGTACGAAGGAGCGGCCATACGGGATTCCGATTTCGGATGCGAGGCGATGGCGGCCGGTGCGGCGCGCGCGCAGTATGTATAGGGACCGTGCCTCCGGCCGCAAGCCTCGGAGGCAAAAAGCCGCGTCCAAGGTCAGAAAATCGACGAATCGCGCTTTATTTCACAGTGGCAACGGCGCTAAATTAAGCATTGAAAGGCTTGGCTTTTCGCCCCACCGGAAAGCGGTGGTTCGGGGAAGTTGGCGCGTTTCGCGGTTTTTCGAAACCCGCCGCCTCGGTGAACACCGCTTGGTGCTGTGGCGATTTTTCCCGCGGCTTGCCGCGATGGCCGTGGATCGCCGCGACTGATGTGACGCATGGTGGGTGTCGGCAGTTTTTGGTGGGTGGTCGGCAAGCGATGCAACCGTGTCGCTATGCTCGGTGCCGCCTTGCTAGTGGCGGCGTGCGGTAGCGGTCCCACCGCGACAGCGCCGCAAGCGAACGCCACGCCGACCGTCCCGCCGACGCCAGCGGCATTGGGTAATTCGCCCGTCGTCAGCGCGCTCAATGGTCTGGCGCCGGCGCAAGTGGCGGCACTGATGGGCAATCCTGATTTGCGCCGCGTCGATCCGCCAGCGGAAGTCTGGCAATACCGCAGCGCCGATTGCGTGCTCGAACTCTATTTCTACGACAGCGGCAGCAGCACCCGGGTGGTCTATGCCGAAACCCGCAGCCGTGCGCCGCGGCCCGGTCCCGACGCGACATCCTGCCGCGAGCGATTTGGCCCGCCGACGGCACCAACCCGCCAGACCAAGCTTTAATTCATAGCTGCCTGGGCGATTTGTTGGCTGCCTGTGGCACGGTTTCGTCATAATCTAGAATTATTCTAATCGGCGTCGCGAACCACGAAATGAGGAGCCCGGCCCATGTACAGCACCAAGAACGATCTGCAATCCAATGCGAAAAAAGTCTCGATCGAGATTCTGAACGCGCGCCTGGCTGACGCCATCGACCTCGCGCTGCTGACCAAGCAGGCCCATTGGAACATCAAAGGCCCGCAGTTCATCGCGCTGCACGAGATGATCGACCAGTTCCGCGCGGAGATCGACGGCCATGTCGACACGCTCGCCGAACGCGTCGTCCAGCTTGGCGGAACCGCGCTCGGCACGAGCCAAGCCGTCGCCAAGGCCACGACTCTGGCCGCCTATCCCGTCGACATCCACAAATCGAAGGACCATCTGGCGGCGCTGATCGAGCGTTATGGCAAGGCAGCGAACCACGTACGCGCCGCGATCGACCAGACCGACGAGGCCGGTGACGCCGACACCGCCGACATCTTCACCGCCTATTCGCGCGCGCTCGACAAGGCGTTGTGGTTCCTCGAGGCGCACGTCCAGGAAAGCGCATAGCCGCGCGGCGGTTCAGCGCCGTTTGCGGCCGGCAAGCCGAGCATCAATCGCGTCCCAGACCTTGGTTTCGAGCTGGACGCCATCGAGCCGGTTGATTTCCTGGATGCCCGTCGGCGAGGTGACATTGATCTCGGTCAGGTAGTCGCCGATCACGTCAACGCCGACGAATACCAAGCCTTGCGCCCGCAGCGTCGGACCGATCGCGGCGCAGATTTCGCGGTCGCGCTTGCTTAGGGCTGCCTTCTTCGCCTGGCCGCCGACGTGCAGATTGGCACGCGCCTCGCCCGCTTTGGGCACGCGCAGCACGGCACCGACCGGCTCGCCTTCGACCAGGATGATGCGCTTGTCGCCCTGGCGGATTTCGGGCAGGTAGCGCTGGACGATGATCGGCTCGCGATAGAGCCGGGTGAACATCTCGAGCAGCGCATTGAGATTGTCGTCATCGGGTTTCAGATGGAAAACGCCGGCGCCGCCATTGCCGAAAATCGGCTTGAGGATGATTTCGCCATGACGGCGGCGGAACTCGGCGATCGCCTCCGGATCGCTGGCGATCAGCGTCGGCGGCATCAGGCCCACGAAGTGCGTCGCGAAGAGTTTTTCCGGCGCGTTCCGCACCGCCACCGGATCGTTGACCACCAGCACCTGTCGGCTGACGTGCTCGAGCAAGTGGGTCGCCGTGATATACGCCATGTCGAACGGCGGATCCTGGCGCATCAGCACCACATCGACACCGGCCAGATCGAGCGACCGCGGCGCGCCAAGCTCGAAATAAGGTGCGTCGCGGCGCACGCGGAGCGACCGCGCACGCGCCGTAAGTTTGCCGTCGGTCAGCGCCAGGTCGCGCGGCAGATAATGGAACAGCGCGTGGCCGCGCGCCTGCGCCTCAAGCGCCAGGACGAAGGTCGAATCCGCCGCAACGTTGATGGTCTCCATCGGATCCATCTGAATCGCGACCTGGAGAGCCATCGCCCGAATCCTAGTGCAGCGGCGTGACGGTGATGTCGCCACGCGGCGTCGGCGCATTGGCCGGCGTATCGTTGGGACCGGGTGGCGGTGGCGCGGGTGTGGGCGCCGCGGCGGCAGGCGGCGATGCTGGCGGCGGCGGCACGGGCGAGGTCGTAACCGGTGTCGGCGGTGAAGGCGGCGGCGCGCTTTCGGCGCTGCCCGCCGGCGGCGGACCGGCGGCACCCGGACCGGTACTTTCGGCGGCAGCGGGCGCGTTCGAATCGATGCGGATATAGCTGATCACGCGCCGGACGCCACCCATCGCGCGGGCGCGATCGATGACGCGTTGCTTCTCGGCCTCGCTGTGCGCCGAGCCGATGATATAGACGGTCCGGTTTTCCGTCGTGACGATGTAGTTGTTCGAGCGCACGTCGGGATCGGTCAGCAGCTGGGCCTTGAGCTTCTGCGTCGTCACCGCGTCATGCGCATCGTTCATGAAGCCTTGGCCCTGGCCGACGGTGATTTCGTCGTAGACCTCTTTGACGTTCTTCGCCCGCCAGGCACGCTTGATCGCTTCGTCGCGCCACGCCTCAGTCGGCACATTACCGGTCACCAGCATACGGCCGTAATAGGTGTGGCAGTTGAGATCGTCGTTGAGCTGCGTGTTGAATTGCGCCCAAAGCTGGATCGCCTGGGTGCAGGTGACGATGTCGTCGGCATTCTGCCGCAGCGAGCGATCTTCGGTGGCGACGTAGCCGATGCTGCTGCCGGTACCGGCAGCGGCGACGGCGAGACAGCCCGACAGCAGCACCGGCAGGCCAAACGGGATCAGCGTGCGAAGGCGTGAGCGTGACACAGGCGACTCCTCGTACGAAGCGTGGGCCGAACTATCAGGGCAAGCGGTCCGTCGGGCAAGTCTCTTGGCCGAATGGCTATTCGCCGACGCGCCACGCGCCACGTAAATGGCGTGGCCAGCGCCCCGGCGCGACCAGCATGACATCGAAGCGTAACGCAGCGCCGGCGAGATCAGGCCGACCCTGCAAGAAATGCTCGAGTGTACGGGCGATGCGGCCGCGCTGCTTCCACAAAATCGCTTCGGCGGCGCGGATATCGTCGGCCCGCGCTTTGACCTCGATCGCGGCAACGGTGCGGCCGCGCCGTGCGATGAGATCGATCTCGCCCACGGGCGTGCGATAGCGCTGTGCGAGGATGCGATAGCCCTTCAGCCGCAGCGCCCAAAAGCAAAGCCGCTCGGCCCATTGACCGCGCCGGTGGGCCGCCGCGCCGCGCCGTGCGCGGTCGCTCATCGGCCACCCTTGAGCGCCAGCGCGCGCGCATAAACCTGGCGGCGGCGTGCACCAGTGGCGGCCACGACGTCGTCGACCGCCTCGCGCAGGCTTTGGTGCGCGAGCGCCGTCCCGAGCGCGCGATCGATGTCGGCGTCGGTCGCTGTCGCCGGCGCCGGCGGGCCGACGACGACGACCAGCTCGCCCTTGGGCGGACCGGCCGCGCGGTAATGCGCCGCGAGCGCCGCCAGATCGCCGCGCCGCACCTCTTCGTGCAGTTTGGTCAGCTCGCGCGCCACCGTCGCCGGCCGCGGGCCGAGGACCGCGGCCATGTCGGCAAGACTTTCCGCGAGCCGCGGCGCGCTTTCGTAGACGATCATCGTCGCTGCAATGTCCTTGATCTCTTCGAGCGCCCGCCGGCGGGCCGCAGTTTTGGGCGGCAGGAAGCCCGCGAACAGGAATCGGTCGGGCGGCAGGCCGGAGCCGAGCAGCGCCGTCAGCGCCGCCGACGCGCCAGGCACCACGGTCACGGCGATGCCATCGGCAAGCGCGGCGCGCACCAGCTTATAGCCTGGATCAGACACCAGCGGCGTGCCGGCGTCGGAGACCAGCGCCAGCGCGGCACCGGCCTTGAGCCGCGCCAACACCGCCGGCCGCACTCGTTCGGCGTTGTGATCGTGATAAGGTTGGGTCGCGGCGGCAATGCCGTAACGCGCCAGCAGTTTGGCGGTGACGCGCGTATCCTCGCACAATACCGTATCGGCGCCGCGCAGCACTTCGAGCGCACGCAATGTCACGTCGGCCAGATTGCCGATCGGCGTCGCGACGAGATAGAGGCCGGGAGCGAGTTTACTTGCCGCTTCCGCCTCTGTACCCTCGGCGCCCCGCGTCAGGTTGCCAAGGGAGAAGGCGCTTGCCGTTCTGGATTTCGTTGCGCGTCCCGCGCCGCTCAGCGCCGACGCGCCGGCCGCGCCTTTGGATCGCGGCATGGCTGGCCCTTTCCGCGTTCGCGCTGGTCTCGTGCACCGCAATCAACACCATAATGGGCGGCGCGCCGCCGCCGCAAGCGCCGGCGCCAGTCCAGGCCGCGCCGCCCGTGGTGCAGCCGGCGCAACCGGCAACGTCGGCGACGCCAACACCGGCGGCGCCCACTGCGATCGCGCCGGCGCCGCCCGCGCCATCCGGACCGCCGCGCGTTGCGTTGTTGTTGCCGCTGTCGGGTCCGAGTGCGGCGCTCGGTGCCGCCATGCTTAACGCCGCGCAGATGGCGCTCTTCGATCAGCCCGACAGCGGTATCGTGCTGCTGCCGCGTGACACCGCCGGCACGGCAGACGGCGCGGCGGCGGCGGCGCGCGACGCCATCCAGCATGGCGCACGCATCATCGTCGGGCCGTTGCTCGCCGGCGAGGTCGAAGCCGTAAAGCCGATCGCTGCTGCCGCCAACGTGCCGGTGCTGGCCTTCTCGAATTCGATGGCGGTCGCTGGCGGCGGCGTGTTCCTGCTCGGCTTCCAGCCGCAGCAGGAAATCGCGCGCGTCGTGCAATACGCGATCAGCAAGGGCCACCAGCACTTCGCGGTGCTCGCGCCGAATTCGACTTATGGCAATCTGGCGATCGACGCGCTCAAACAAGCGGTTGGCACCGGAGCCAATGCCAGCGTGGTGCGCGTCGTCACCTACGATCCGGATACGACCGATCTGGCGCCGATCGTGCAGAGCTTCGGCCAGAACGGAAATTTCGACGCGCTGTTGCTGCCCGAAGGCGGCACGCGGCTGCGGTTGCTGGCGCCGTTGTTGCCATACGAAAATATCGATCCCGACACCGTTAAGTTCCTCGGCACCGGCCTATGGGACGAGCCCGGCCTGGGCGTCGAGCCGGCGCTGGCCGGCGGCTGGTACGCGGCGCCGGCACCGGCGCCGCGCGCCGCTTTCGAAAGCCGCTACCGCGCGCTTTACAACCGCGCGCCGCCGCGACTCACGACGCTGCCGTACGACGCCGTCTCGCTGGTGGTGACGCTGGCGCATAACGGCGGCGATTTGTCGACCGCCGCGCTCACCAACCCAAACGGCTTCGCCGGCGTCGACGGCCTCTTCCGCCTGCTGCCGAGCGGTGTCGCGCAGCGCGGGCTCGCCGTTCTGCAGGTCGAGCGCGGCCAGCCGTCGGTGGTTGACCCGGCGCCGACCGATTTCCGCAATCTAGGCGAGTAGTCGCCCCAGCACAGCGTTGAGACGCTGGCGGCCGGAAGCGGTCGCGCGCAGCGCGTGCTCGTCCAACTCCACGAAGCCGCCGTCGACGAGCGGCGTCAGGCGATCTGCGAATACATCTTCGAAGCGCAACCCCGTCGCGGCGAAGAAACGGTCGCGCGTTACGCCTTCGGCGAGGCGAAGGCCCATCATCATCAGCTCATTACGGCGTTCGTCCGGCGTCAGCCGCACGAACTCTTCGGTGCCATGACCGCGCGTCTCGACCGCAGCAAGCCAGGTCTCCGGCGCTTTCATCTGGCGGGTGGCAAAGCGTGCCGGTCCGCTGGTGAGGCGGCCATGCGCGCCGGGGCCGACGCCGAGATAATCCTGACCGCGCCAGTAGGCGAGATTGTGCCGGCATTCCTGGCCG